>JAKAKT010000076.1 GCA_021813385.1 Microcaldota archaeon | reverse complement strand
CAATCCAGGGCATTTTTATTATCGCCTTTTCTTCGAGCACACGATTTTCTTCTATGAAGTAAAACATGCTCCTTGCATATACAGAAAGCTTCTGCTCGACATCCTGAGGCTCCAGCCCCAACGCTAGACTCGCGAGGTACCTTTGCAGGAAATAGACAACCATCACGCTCGTTTCTTCTCTCGCATAGGTTCTTTGAGGCAGGGTTTTCTGGATGGTGCCAACAACAGCATTGGAGAAACGCATCATCCGGGTCGCTAGCGCGAGCGCAGCTTCCCGCGCACCAGAATCCAACTCATCAATCAGAAGGTCCTCTGCCTTGAAATCCCTTGCACTGTTGGCTCGCTCAAGAGCTTGCGGGTCGCCATCCATGAGCAGGGGGAGATAGTTCATTGCGTATGTGAGCGGGGATTCTCTTTTTACAATCCCCTGCCTTGCGTTCAAGTGGATAGCTTCGTGCCACGGGGTGTATTTTTCCTCCCAAGAGGGATTCCCGTCCCATTTCGCGAGCAGAATCCTGTTTCCGAAAACAGCCCCGTTTATTTCGAATCCTTTAACGACCGCGGGGGCAATTCCGGTGAGATACATGACCGCGAGCGCCCTCCTGGCCTGAACTGCCACTGCAGTAGTTATCTCCGGGATAGTGTCTCTCAGCTCGCGTTCCTTTTGCTCCGAATAAGTCCCGTCATTTTTTGCTTTTTCCATTGCTTTGTCTATTGCAAACTCGATATCGGCCCGTACAACTTTTTTAATCTCGCCGAGAGGCTGGAGTACTTCGAAACGGGAGACCAGTGCTGTGGAATTGAGTAAATCGGACATCCACTTCTCCGCCATCGAGCTACTTCCCCAGGAAAGCCCGAATGACTCCCATCGGAGGGTGTTTTGGGTAACCATGTTCGCATAAAAAAGGTAGACGTCGGAAAGGGCTTTCCGCACTTCTCCCTGTATCGCTCCATTTCCCCGCTTCTTGCCATACTTTGTTTCAAGTCTTTCGACCCACCGCATTATCGCATTGTCCAATCTCAATATGTCCATGCCGGCGACCAATTCCCCGCTACGGATGAAATCGCTGAACTGCTGAGCGAACCCCTCCTTTGTCTTAAGCGGGAGCCTGTGGAACCTCATCAGCCCGGCTAGCCTGTCATCCAGGACAAATGTTCCGGGCCCGGAAGCCCTTTGATGAATCCTTTCGGCTAGGGCGATAGGCGGTGCCATAAGAGGTTATTATAGGGGTTTTTGGATATTTAAAACTTCGTGTTTTGTGGTGCCCGGGGTTTATAGGAAATCCTCTTTATTTCCCCGCACTCGCACCTGTACTCGAGCATTTTGTGCCTTGGGACTAGGCGAACCGAGAGGTTATAGCCCGGAATCAGCGGGGAATTGCATCCTTTGCAGAAGGAGAGCTTTGTTTTGCTTGGGAAGCGAATCAGGTAACGAGCGCCTATTTTCCTGGCGAGCCCGATGTAGCGCTTCGAGCGTTCCGGGTGGGTTTTTGCGTTTTCCTTCGCTAATCTAAACAGTATTGAAATCCTCTCTCTCGCTATCCTTGTTAGAAAATCCGGCTTTTTCCTCCTGTCCCTCGCCATTCATTTCAACTCAATAATCGGAGCGAGCCAGATGTTCGCCCTGTCAGTCCTGAAGAGCGCAGGGGCCTTGCCGTTCTCGGACATCAGAATCTCACAGTCCCACTTGAGCCCCTCGGCAATTGCCTCGAAATGCTTTCGTGAATAGATGTTCTTGCACCCGATATCGGTAATCTTGTCGTCTTTGAACACGAGGTCGTTTTTCTTGACCGGCTTCATCTTCCAGACGTGGAAGAGGATTCGGTCCTTCGGGGTTATCCCTATCACTTCATCCTTCGAGTAGTAGATTCCCCTGAGCTTGTTGAGCTCAATCTCCTGCCCGAGCCTGACTTGTATCTTGCGCGCAAGGTCCTCGGAATAGAGCCTATCCTCGAGGGATTGCTGCTCCTTTCCCGGAGTCTTTCCGCCCCGCAAAATCAAGTCAAGAAGCCACATTCGAGCACCTGCCATGTATATAGGAGAAAAAAATGGGCCCGGGGAGATGTATCCGTGACCCCGTTAGACGGTTTTCTTTGGGGTTGATCCAGACCTTTTCTTCCTTGTCTCTCCCTTTCTTTTGGGATGTTGAGAGACCTTTTCTTTCGGGAAAGAAAAGGGATTTCATTGAACTCCCGACCTACAGCTTGCCTAGATACGTTGTGCTAGAACGCGTCGTATAAGACTGCCGCTCTAACCTAGCTGAGCTACGGGCCCACCGGCAGTAGTTAGGAAATCAAATATTAAAAATGAATCGCCACCTAGTTTGCACCTTTTTTCCTGCTCTCGATGAAAGCCGGGTAGGAATCCGCAGTAGCGATTAAGAGTGCAAAAATTGCGAGAAGCGCATAGGTCAGCGGGAAATCGAGGTTGAGGAGCATTAGGGCAAACAGGGCGGGCAATAACACAATCCAGCCGTATTCTGTCCAGCTCTTGGGTATTGGTAGCGAAACGGGCAATTCCTCGCCTTTTGCGCGGGATTTTAGGATTGACTTATAGCTCGGGATTCTCTTCCGTTCAGTCGACAGGAACAGCGGGTGAACGAACAACGCGAGAGTCCACGAGAGGATTATTGACATCGATTGAATGGACTTGTCTAAAAATGGCGATATGAGCAGTGGGGCGAATAGGAAGAAGTATGGGATAACCCGATAGTTTGGTTCTTTAGTTGCCACGTTCCCGACTAAGAATACGAAGATGTCTTTATTATCTTTTCAACCGGCTTTTCCCGGCAGCGAGAACGTCGTATATGTCAAAGCCGAGCCTTCCGTCGGCCTCGAGACCCCCCACGATGTAATCAATGACCGCCTTTTTCACCTCAAAATATTTCTCTCTCCCGACCTCGAGGTTCCCTATCGCGTATTTCTTCGATTTCGTGTTGAAGCAGAACATGCAGTTTTCCAGGCCCTCGACGTTGTGGCAGAAGAGCGAGTCCGAGCAGTTTATCGCGCTGTCCATCTCGAAACAGCGCTGCACCTTCACGCAGTTGTAGCAGTGAATCAGGAAATTCGACTTGGTTATGCGATAGCACCCGAAGAGCGCCTCGGAGTCCATCACTGAGAAATTATAGGCTGATTTCTTCGTGGTGAATGGGTCGAAGGAGTCTCGGACGTTTGCGCAGTCGATGTAGACCGCGGCGTTCGCAACTTCGATATTTCTGCCCTCCACGAATGTCGGGACGAAATAGGCGAAATCCTTAAGCTGTGGAAGAACCGAATCGAGTGATGAATCGCCAATTTTTATTGCTTTTTTACTGGAAGCCCTCTCGCTCTCTTCGAATGAGACCGCCTTGTCGTTGGGTATGCTTTTGAAGAATCCATAATCCGGGAGATAAACCGTCCCCTTCCCGAGTGCCGATTTCACGGTCTTGCCAGCAGGGATTCTAGCCCTTAGCCACTCGGAATATTTCTCGAGTGGGAGAAAGGATTTCCCGAAAATCAGCTTTGTTGCGAGCCCGAAGGACTCCTCGATTTTGTCAGCCATTAATTTCACCAGTCTTGGCTATCTCGAAAAGCGATGGGAATCCCTTTCTTCTTGAGAGACTCTCGGAAACCTGCCCGAGCAGCTCCTTTTTTATCGAACCGTACTTATCGCGGGGAAGCTCCAGGTTCCCAACCATGTGGTTTTTGGAAACCTGGTTGAAAGAGAAAAGAGATTCGGAGCAGTCGCGGCAGTTAAAGGAGAAGTAAAGGTCCCCGCAGCTTTTCGAGAGGTAGGTCTCGAAGCACCGGTTCGAGAAGAATATTATCTGGGAGCGCATCGTAAAGGATATCTCGCCCCCGAGCTGGCAGCCGAAGACGTTTTCCGAGTCGCGGACGCCGTTCGAGAAGGCGACGCGCTTCGAGGACATCACATTGTATGAATAGAGAGTCTCAACGCTGTCGTTGGTGGAGTCGCTCTGCTCTATGTCCCTACTGACCCCGAGGTTCTTTCCCCCGCAATAGGACATCTTTTCCCCAAGAGCGGCAAGGATGGAATCGATGTCCTTTATCTCGTTTATGGACAGGCTAACCTCTTTGCCCTCGAGCTCGACCAAATTCGCGAACCGCGCCCGTCTGTCGTAATATGGCCTGGAGAGATAGACTTCCTTTCCTGTGAGCGAAGAGTTCACTTTCATCGGGGAATCGACAATCCCGGTCAGGTATTCCCTGAAGTCGGAAAGCTGCCCGACCTCCTGCCCAAAAAGGACCTTGCAGGTCGATTTGAACGATTCGGATAGACCCATTCAGACCCCGATGGGAGTATGGCCACACAACTTATATTAATTGAAACCATCATTACTGCAGACGTTCTGGTGTCGTTATGGATTTGGGAGCAGGACTGCGAAAGGCTCTTGCGAAGATTACTGGCGCAGCCCTAGTGGATGAGAAAGCGGTCAAGGAGCTGGTGAAAGAACTCCAGCGGGTGCTCATCGCGAATGACGTGGAAGTGAAGCTGGTTTTCGAGCTCTCGAAAAGGATTGAGAAGGAGGCGCTCGACAGGAAGCAGATGAAAGGACTAAACACGAAGGAGCACGTGGTGAAAGCGGTTTATGATGAGCTCGTTGCGCTTATGGGGGAAAAGCACTCCCCAAAGATACAGAAGCAGAGGATACTGCTGCTCGGGCTTTACGGTTCCGGCAAAACAACGACTGTGGGAAAGCTCGCGCACTTCTATAAGAAATCGGGCTTGACAGTCGGGGTTGTCTGCTGCGATGTCGACAGACCTGCAGCTTATGAGCAACTGCAGCAGATTGCCGAGGGAGCGAAAGTTAATTTCTACGGGGAGAAAAGCGGGAAGGACGCGGCGAAGATTGCGAGGGAAGCAGTTGCAAAAGCAAAAGAGGATGTGCTGATTGTCGATTCTGCCGGGAGGAACGCTTTCAGCGAGGAGCTGAAGGGGGAGTTGAAGGGGATTGATGACGTCTTGAAGCCTGACGAGAGATTCCTTGTTGTGAGCGCGGACATTGGCCAAGTGGCAGGGAGGCAGGCGAGAGAGTTCAATTCAGCAGTCCCGGTCAGCGGAGTGATAATAACGAAGATGGACGGGAGCGGGAAAGGAGGGGGGGCACTGAGCTCAGTTGGTGCGACTGGCGCGAAAGTGGCGTTTATCGGGGTTGGCGAAAAAGTCGGGGATTTCGAGCCTTTTGATGCGAAGAAATACGTGGGAAGGCTCCTCGGGTTCCCTGACCTCGAAGCATTGATGGAGAAAGTGAAGGAGATAAGCGAGCAGGAGCAGCTCAAGCCCGAAATGCTGGAAGAGAAGTTCACGATTAAAATGTTTTATGAGCAGCTGAGAGCAGCGAAGAAGCTCGGCCCGCTCAAGAACGTGTTCTCGATGCTCGGGATGGCCGATGTGCCAAAGGAAATGATGGAGCAGAGCGAGCAGAAGCTCAAGGCTTACGAATGCATAATTGGCTCGATGACGAAGCAGGAGCGTGAGGATGCTGATTTGGTGCGGAAGAGCAAGAGCAGGATGGAGAGGATTGCGAGGGGCTCAGGGACGAAGCCCGAGGATGTCCGGGAACTCCTAGCGAGGTTCGGGCAGATGGAGAAGATGCTGAAGGAGTTCAAGCACAACAGGGGCTTCCGGAAGAAGATGGAGCACTTCATGAAGAAAGGGGGAGGGGCCAACATGCCCTTCAACCAGTAGCCTATTTACCAGTAATCGCTCAGGAAAAAATGCTTAATCCCGATGACATCGAGCTCTGCGCAGGTCGCAGGGACTCCGAGGAATTCGGAAATGCTCGGCTTTGTCCTCCCGCCATCGCCCGAGATGAACTCCTTCACATAAGTGCCTGACTCGGTGTCGAGTATGAACTCGAGGGAATTTTGGGAAAGCTGAGCAACCATTATCCTCTTCACCAGCCTGGGCCGTTCGAGGTTTGCACGCCGGTGGAGAACGCGGTTTGGTGTTTGCTGGAGTATTTTTGCTGAGTGCGGGATTTTCGCGAGCTTCTGCTTCTGGATTGGGCCGGTGGTTTGGACGAGGGCGCGGTAGGACTTCTCGAGCCTTGCCATCTTGACAAACTCAACTATTGTCGGGGGGGCGAATGATAGTCTCGAGAGTTCGATTTTCTCAGGGAATTCGGAGTTGATTGAATTTTGAAGCGAAGCAAGGTCGGTATTCCTCTTCAATGGTTCTTCCAGCTCAATCGCAAATGGCCTTCCGTCCCCGAGCATCCGAGCGTCGACGTCCTCCCTGCCTGCCCCGTGGAATTTCGCGCTTTTTGCCCTGAAAGCCTTCAGCAGGGGTTTTGAGATGAGGTCCTCCACAGAAAGGTATTTGAGTAGAGTTCCCTTGCAGAGTTCGCATCCGCTTTTGCAGTCGCAGGGCCACTTTGTCTGCGAAAGCTCGCGTGAGAATTTCTTGTAATGCCCGTAGAGGAAAAGAGGGGAAACCGAAATTTTCACGTCGTTTTCCTCGAAATCGAAAATGAACGTGATGCCTGGTGAATCAGGGGAAAATTTTTTCTTGAGAGTGTTTTTGAGCTCGGATGCGATTTCGGAATTGAGCTGCGTCTTAAGGGAAAGCGCATTGGAAAGGCCAATCCTGTCCCAGAGGGATTCCTCCGCGAGTTCGAATTCCCTCGGGATTTTTGAGGAGACCGAAAATGAGGAAAACTCTGTGTTTGAGCAGTGATTCTTCGCGAGTTTCAGTAAGCCTCCGATTCTCTCAAAAATTTGGTTATGGCAGATTGAGCACTCGCCTTTAGAAGGTTTTTCCTTATTTCTGGAGGCACAGATGGGACAGAGGCCATTACTCGAGTGAGACCGAGATTTCAACTTTGTCACCGTCCTTGAGCCTGAGTGCCTTGCGCAGGTTGGTTTTGGAAATCACTTCGAGAACATCGAGCCCGTAGTGCGAGCGCGACGGGAGAATCACAAAACCCTTTATCTTTTTCTGAATGAGGCAGGGGAAGCACTTGATTTCCCCAAGCACCCTGCCTTGGTGCGAAAAGCCGTTTATTGTTACGCCTTTCCTGTCGGCGAGAATCAGCTTCGCCTCCATATCCTGAATTCTTATGTTGAGAGTGCCAGGGTAAGGTGAAAGGCCGAGCTTCTCCTTGAACTGGCGTTTGTACTCCGGGAGCGGGACATAGTAGCGGCCGTCCTTTAAGCCCGAGATGACTTCTCCCTTTATGGAGGTTTTTTTTCTAGACTCAAAGGAAGCCTGAAGCGTTTCGCAGAGCAGCCGAAGTTCTGTAAGTGATTTTTGTGTAAGCCTGAGCCCGTTTAGCCCCCTTTCGGCCCATCCTTCCTTCTGGGCTTGGATGAGCCAGCGGGAGGAAGTCTGCTGGGAAACCTCGAGCCTTGAGGCGAGTTCAGCAGTCGAGAGCCTCACATACCTCTCGTGCGCGCCTGCCCTTAAAAGCACAAAGAGAAGTGAATAGTTCATTCCCATAGTTGGGTTATTACTCATGGGAGGGATTTAAACACTTTCGAACCGTGGGTAAGCTACTCGAGACCTTGCCAGCCAGCAGTAATTTAAGCCCCTTCGCACAAGAATAGAGCGCCTGTGACGATATGAACAACCGCTGAGCTTTGCTTTGATGAGGCTGACAGAATCTGAGGCATTATTGCTTTTCTTTGCCACCAAAAAAGCGGCGTAGAGAAAAACCCTTCCAAATTGAAGCGGATTCTGAAGGAGGTTCCGGGGCAGCATCTACGGGGGCGACATCTCTGTGGGCATTGTCTCTTTTCGGAATTTCTCTGGGAGTGATATCTACCGGAGCCCTATCGTCCGAGATTATGCTTCTCGGAGTTGGAGCTTCGGGGGCATCTTCGTGGGTTTGAGCCCCCGAATGCATTTCTTCCTGTGTTAAAGCCTCTGGAATTGCCGCTGCCTGTTGTTCAATTGCAATGTCCTGCCCCTCCGCCGCTTTCCCCTTTCTATTGAAGAGGATGGAACCGAGGCCCTTGACTGCTTTCTTGACCCCCGAACCAACAGTGGAAGCCACTGTAGTCGTTCCTTTGACTGTTTTCCCGACAACCTCGCGCCTTCTCAGCACGCTCGGGTCCTGGTCTTTGGCCTCCTTTATCGTTGCCCTCGCCTGCGCTTTTTTCAATCGTATTTCAGCAGCCGCAACGTGATTGTCGGCAACCGCCCTCCTGTGGGCTGCTTGGGCTGCGAGATATTCGGCGCCGGAATTAAGCGCTGCTGCTTTAGCCGCCCTATGTTCGGCAACGTGGTTGGCGCTGTCTATCAGATGTTTCTTGAAAGGGCTGACGGCGCTTCCAGCTTCAGCCGGAGCGCCCCCTTTCTGGGCCTGAACATGTTGCAGCCATTGGCCTGGCATCGCTCATCACCTGTTCGGGTTGCTTCTGGCGGTTGCTTGCACCGGCTTGACAGGGGCACGGGCCGTTCTGTTCACCGCTGACGCGGGGAAAGCCATCCGCTCCATTGCCCTCTTCTCAATCATCGCAACATTGACCGGAGCATTGTTCCCTCCCTTCCTTACCTTGGAACCTGTTTGGGAGGTTCTGGCGCCGTATTGTGGCGACGAGTATGTTGAGGAGTTCTGCATCTCCTGGTCAGTTGGGGGCTCGGCCGTTTCCTTTGCCGTTTCAATGCCTGCCTTCACTCCTGCAACGGCTCCTTTTGCGACCGCCTTAGTTGTTCCTACTATCAAACCGCCTGCGAACGTCACGAACGGTTCTAGGGCGACATTCCAGTAGTCCGCCATGGCTCTTTCCATGCTCATTGCAACAACGCCGCTCTTGTCATCGCTCTGTATGCCGCCATTGTTGAGGAACCTAACTCCCCCGTCAACAACGCCGAAACCTATTGCGCCTATTGCCGCCCACTTCACGAAAGGTGCCGCAATCCTGTGCTTCCCCCAGTCTATAGTCCTCTCGACCGGGGCAAAAACCGTATCCGTGTGGTATTCTGCATCCGACCCGATGGATTGCGTGAACCTTCCGAATCTTGTCGTTGCTCCTCCCTCTCCGTTTGCCATATCTTCTCACCTCTAGCCAAATTGTTTGGAATCTGCCTCTGCCCCAAAAACACCCCTGGCTAGAGCTAGCGCTGAAGCCAAAAGCAGCCCTGAGCAGGGCTAACGCTGCATTATCCCGGGGCTTCCAAATTCGCGCAAAACCAGTGTTTCCACTAGCTCGCGCTGAACCGGAAAACGCCCGAATTTTCCGGACTGGCCAGCAGCACAGCTAGCATCATTGTCCTGAGAGAATTCAGGCTCTCCCCGTCGATATTCGGCAAAAGGCTTTAAAAACTCTTTTGGCCTGTTAACAACGAAAATGGCTAAAGTTTGACCAAATCTGGTATTAAATTTCCAAAAAAATATTTTGATTTTCGAGAGAAAAAAAGGGCTAGGTATTATAATTTTTGGATTGCAAACGCATAATATGAAACAAGTCATTGTCACAAGGAGCGACCTGAAGCTCGGGAAGGGAAAACTGGCGGCGCACGTGGCCCACGCCTCGCTCGAGGGCTACAAGGAGGCGAAAAGGAGGAATGCCGAAATTGTTGAGGAGTGGGAGCGCGAGGGACAACGGAAGATTGTCGTGAAAGTGAAGGACGAGAGCGAGATGCTCGAGCTTTTTGAGAAGGCGAAGAGGTTTGTGCCCTGCGCATTGATTCGGGACGCTGGCCTCACGCAGATTGAGCCGGGAACCCTCACCTGCATAGCCATCGGGCCCTGGAAAGATGAGGAAGTCGATAGGCTTACAAAGGACCTGAAGCTTCTCTAGCCGAAGCCCCTACTCTACCCTGAAAATTGTTACTACGAAATTTTCGGGATTAAAGGAAAACTCGGGATGACCCACTATGATTCTATAAATATTCCCGTTTATGCTCATTATTTCAACAGAATTGCATTTCATTTCAATTTTACGATTGGTTCCGTTAGAAGTAATGTTCATCGTAACTAGGTCTCTGGTGAATGTTGAGTAAGCCTTGATTAATGAGACGCTTCCTCCTTTGCCATCATCGAATATGGTGATTGGGGCTTCCTGAATTGTAGAATCGAGGATTTCGGGCGGGAATGACCTTTCAGCAATGATGCGTAGTTTCTCAAAAGAGAAATGGGTTTCCCCAATGGCAAACGGCGAGTAGGACTTAAACAAGCCCAAGTGAACTAAGTAAGATGAAGAATCCGTTGGTTTGAAAATGAAAGATTGGGCTACATTAGCCAGAGCGGCATAAGTGTATTCTCCATTGTGAATCGTTGTATCTCTGGACTGCGGTCCGGTAATCCGTATTCTTAACTTGATGTAGGTGAAATCTAGTGGGTTGATGACATCTTCACTACTAAGGAGCAACACCGAGGCGGAACCGTCGTTCAGCAACAGCTTGCCGCTTTTCTTCCCGTCTTCTGTATAATCTTTCGTACAACCGAACAGCAGGGTTCCGGCCAAAAGGGCTGTGCCAAAAATTCGGAGACGCATGGAATTTTGGCGGATTGGTCGCTGCGCCGGTGTTTTTTTAAGAGCTACGGCGTCTTCTGGTTGTTTGTTTTTAACTATCATCTTAAAACCCTCATAAAAGTATGCATGTTATACATTTTGGGGTATATAAAGATTCGTATTTTGCAGAAATAGCCGTTCTCCGCTCGAAATGTCTTGGGTTTGAAGAACCTCGTTGACAAAGAGGATATTTAAAACAACCGACTAAATAGTTCCGATGGAAAGCGCCGAAGCCTGGAAAAAAAACATCTCCGAGCTATATTCTGAATTCTCGACTTCTGAAAACGGCCTATCCTCCAAGGAAGCGAAAGAGAGGCTTGAGAGACTCGGGCGCAACGAGATTCCTGACAAGGACAAGAAGGAATGGCTCGAAATCTTGATTTCGCAGGTAAAAAGCCCCTTCCTGCTCATCCTGATATTCGCCTCGATTGTATCCGGATACCTCGGATTTACGTCGATTTTTTCGGGTGGCCCGATAGAGGAGATATCGGATACAGTAATTATACTGGTAATCGTGGTCGCGAGCGTCGCCCTCGGCTTCCTCCAAGAATACAAGTCGGAAAAGGCCCTTTCTGAACTGAAGAAATATTTCACTTTTCACGCCGTTGTCGAGAGGGACGGGGAAAAGGGGCAAATCGACTCTAGGGAGCTTGTGCCCGGGGACATTGTTTTCGTTGGTCTGGGGGACATTGTCCCAGCTGACTTGCGCCTCGTCGAGACAAGCGGGATTCTTGTGAACGAGTCCGTGCTCACCGGGGAATCGCGAGAAGTGAGAAAGGAGGTTGGATTAGGCTCTGGCGCTGGGACAAACCCGCAGGACATAAAGAACGGGCTTTTCATGGGAAGCACGGTGGTCGATGGATATGCGAAATGCCTCGTGGTCGCGACCGGGCAGGGCACGTTCTTCGGGAAAACTGCGGCTGTCTTCAGCCTGAAAGTGCCTGAAACTGATTTCCAGATAGGGATACGTAAGTTCGGGGACATGGTAATACGGGTGATAGTCATAATGACTGTTTTCGTGTTCTTGTTCAACGTTCTCCGGTTGGGTTGGGGCTCGTTTGCAAGCTCGCTCCTTTTTGCCCTCGCTCTTGCTGTCGGAGTTGCTCCCGAGGCTCTGCCAGCTGTAATAACCGTTACCCTATCGAGCGGAAGCATGCACTTGGCAAAAAAGAAAGTCATAACCAAGAAGCTCGCAGCAATTGAGGACCTCGGGAACATGGATGTTCTCTGCACTGACAAGACCGGCACATTAACTGAGGAAAGCCTGCGGGTGGACAAATACGTGGATTTAGACATGAAGGACAGCCATGATGTGTTCCAATACGCCTTGTTATGCAATTCCGCAGTCGGAACGGGCAACCACATCAAGGGAAACGCAATCGATGTTGCTATCAAGAAGAGGGGGCACGTGCTGAAAACAGAGCTCTCGCATTTCAAGAAAATCCAGGAGATACAGTTTGACTTCAACAGGAGGAGGATGGGGCAGGTTGCCCAAGAAGGGAAAAAAATGTATCTCATCGTAAAAGGTGCTCCTGAATCCGTCCTGTCTGTCTGCACGAAAGTCAGGATGGGCTCGAAGCTTTTCAAGCTCTCGGAGAAGGAAAACAGCCTGAAGGAGATGATTGCGTCTTACAACCGGGATGGGCACAGCACGATTGCAGTCGCTTATAAAGACATTGAGAAAAAAAAGGAGTATTCGAAGGAAGACGAAAACGGGCTTATTTTCATCGGCTTTGTATTGTTCAGCAATCCTCCTAAACCGACTGTCCGCCTTACGCTTGAAAGATTAAAGATGCTCAACATAAGGCTGAAAGTGCTCACA
>JAKAKT010000037.1 GCA_021813385.1 Microcaldota archaeon | reverse complement strand
GAATAGAGAACAACCGACTTGAGCCTGATTTCCATAGCCGCTTTCACCATTTTCCCACCCAAACGGGTGGGTGAAAGCGGACATAAGTTCGTGCACTATTTTAGGACAAATGTGTGTGCACTCTACAGCTACCAAACGCTGGAACGGGACATTGCTTTCATCGATAAGCATGGTGTTAGGGCATTTGAAAAAACCCAGAAAGAAAGAGAAAAAATACTCAAAACAATGATAGCGGGATTCAACGAAGGCAGATCGAAGAGCCATTATTGCATTGCAGCAACCGTATTGGAAATTGATGAGTTGCGAATGGCGTTGGCAAAGGCGAAGAAGGAGTCCCCCAACTTAGAGATTAAGGAGAAATCCAAACTGCTCCATTCCCTGCTGGACGAAATTGCCGAGCGAAAGAACTGTGTCCTAAAGTTAAGAAAATGAAGAAGAACCCCGCACCGAACTGATTTTGAAGTGAAGAAAACGGGGCGTTATGCTCTTGGATCAAAGCCCTGCTAGGAAACGCGATAGATATTTATATATTTGCATGTATGGATATGGTTTTATGAAGGAAAAAGTCAAGCTCCTCAAGGCTCTCGGCGACGAGGTCCGAATCGAAATCGTCCGGAACCTGCTCGACGGGGAAAAATGCGCCTGTTCCTTTGTCCCGCTCGCGGGGAAATCGCAACCGAACGTTTCGCGGCACCTCAAGATACTCGTTGAGGCAGGTGTATTGGAGCCAAGAAGAAAAGGCGTTTACATCTGGTACAAGCTAAAGAGCAAGGATGCGGCGGGGGTAATGCAGGCTCTTGGAATCGGGAAAACCAAGACAAAAGCCCGGGGCTGTTGAGCTGGTGAAATGACAACGAACCGAGCCGAACGCAAGAAAGAGCTTTCCTTTCTGGACAAGTACCTGACAGTCTGGATATTCGCTGCAATGGCGCTCGGCATTCTGCTTGGCGCGTTCGTTCCCTCTTTTTCACAACTCATTTCCGGGTTACAAGTAGGCACAACCTCAATTCCGATTGCAGTGGGCTTGATAGTGATGATGTATCCGCCCCTTGCGAAGGTCGATTACGGGGGAATCGGCGAAGTATTCAAGGACAGGAAAGTAGTCGCGCTGTCGCTAATCCAGAACTGGCTTGCGGGCCCTATCCTGATGTTCATTCTTGCGGTAGTTTTCCTGAGGGATTATCCGGAATACATGGTCGGGCTCATACTGATAGGTCTTGCACGTTGCATAGCTATGGTTCTGGTTTGGAACGAGCTGGCAAAAGGGAACACCAGCTATGCTGCAGGCCTTGTGGCGTTCAACAGCATCTTTCAAGTGGTCTTCTACAGCGCCTATGCCTGGGTTTTCATAACGGTAGTGCCGCCTATGCTTGGGCTCTCTGGCAGTATCGTGAACGTAAATATCTGGCAGATTGCGGAAAGCGTTTTCGTGTATCTTGGGATACCGGCGATTGCAGGTGCATTGACCAGGGTTTTCTTAGTTAAGCGCAAAGGCGAGGAGTGGTACGCCAAGGAGTTCATGCCGAGAATAAGCCCCCTTACATTGCTTGCGCTTCTTTTCACTATAATCGTGATGTTCAGCCTCAAGGGAAGCCTGATTCTCCAGCTGCCCCTGGATGTTCTTAGGATAGCGGTCCCGCTCCTGCTCTATTTCGTCATAATGTTTTTGGTCAGTTTCTTCATGAGCATGAAACTGGGTGCCGATTATTCTAAAACTGCAACTTTATCGTTCACCTCTGCGAGCAACAATTTCGAGCTTGCAATAGCTGTCGCGGTGGCAGTTTTCGGCATAAGTTCGGGCGTGGCATTTGCGGCGGTCATCGGTCCGTTGATAGAAGTGCCCGTGATGATTGGCCTCGTTAATGTTTCGTTTATGCTTAAGGGAAAGTACTTCGAAGAAGGTGCAAAAGCATGAAAAAAAGTGAAATCAGGAAAATCGTGAAGGAAAGCTACGGAAAGATAGCTGAAACGGGTTGCGGCTGCTCTTGCGGTTGCGCCGATATGGATAACGAGCAGATAGCTAAGAGCCTGGGCTACTCCGAACATGAAATCAAGATTGTTCCGGATGCAAATCTCGGTCTTGGCTGCGGCAATCCGACCGGTTTGGGCGAGATAACGAAAGGGATGGTCGTTCTTGATTTGGGTTCCGGGGCTGGCTTTGATTGCTTTCTTGCCGCAAAGAAAGTTGGCAAGACTGGGAAAGTAATCGGCGTGGACATGACTGAGAAGATGGTAAGGAGAGCAGGTGAGAATGCAAAGAAATACGGGTTTTCCAATGTGGAGTTCAGGCTCGGGGAGATAGAAGAGCTGCCCGTTGAGGACAGTTCCATTGATGTTATCATAAGCAACTGCGTCATCAACCTTTCCCCGGACAAGCCGAAGGTGTTTAACGAAGCTTACCGAGTCCTCAGAAAGGGAGGAAAGTTGCTCGTTTCGGATATCGTGCTTCTGAAGGAACTTTCGAAAATGCATAAAGAAGATAAGAAGCTGATTGCCGGCTGTGTCGGGGGCGCGATGTTGAAAGACAGATACCTAGAACTGGTCAAGAACGCAGGGTTTACAGTTACAACCCTCTCCGAAGATAAAGAGATAAGCAAAAGGCAGTATGGCGGATTTCCGCTTGAAAGCCTGAGGATAGCGGCGTACAAGTAACAAGCATTTGAAACGCCAAGACAGGCGCCTGCCGCCTTCCCAGGACGCCTATTCTTATTTATGACTTCGTGCAACCCGATGGATATTTTATCTTGCGGCCGAGATGGAGCGAGAAATTCGGGAATAAACGTCAATTCCTAGCCCGAAGAGCACTGTTGTTTATAAAAAAATGATTTTAGAAAAATGTTATTAATTTGTCTGGGCATATCAATTTGGTGGTAGAATGGACTTTGGGGTTTCAATCCGAAAAATAAGGTACGCGACCATCGCGATGCTTTTTGCGATTCTCGTGCTTTTGAGCACCTCTGTTGTTGCCATGGAAGCGGTCTGGGACCAAAGCATTATCGACCCCAACAATCCAATCCCGGTCGAGCAAAATTGGTACTGCACCCATAAAGGTGGAAGTGTCTCTGTTTCCACATGCTCGGGTTTAGAAACGTGCAATAAGATGTGCGATAGGTATTGCAATTCGGGCGGAGATTATTGTTACGTGACCAATGCGGTTTTTTGCTAAACCGAACAGAAGCGTGTTAAACACCTAGCGTAATTTCTTCGCGAGAAAAGCAGTCAGGCCTGAAATCAGCGCACCCAGCACTGTGTTCTCAATAAGGAGTATGACAAGAACCAGGATTAGTGATTCCGTGTTGGGCGCTGAAATTCCAAGAACAGGCTTGCCAAGCAGGAATTTGCCTTTTAGGGAACCCAAACACACAACCAAAGCTGATACAAACGCCAGGATTGCGCCGTTTCGCACTGCTTTCTTCACGCCTTCTTTTGAGAAAAGGATTCCCGCGTAAACGAGCAATGCGAACTGGGCGAACATAAAAATCAAGTTGCCGGGGGAGTATGAGGCGATTGGCGGCAGCATTCCAATTATTATGAGGCTTACCTCTGCAATCGAAACTAGGGCAATGAGCGCCGACAGTTTCAACAAGTTGGGTGAAATGCGCGCGTCATTTTTCGCCATAGAACTCCTTTTCGCCTGGGTGTTCTTAAAGCATCCCATTTCTGAAGAACTATCCGCTAGGAAATGCAAAATAACACGAAAAGCGAAGTTTTATTAATGGTTTCAGCCATAAAGTTATGCTAATTCTTTATTAAGGGGTATTCATGAAAATCAACACGCTTTGCTTGGGGTCTGGCGACCCAGACGTAACAATAAATATCAGACGAAATACGGTTGGCAACGGCCCTGTTGGGATGAAGACGGCCGAACTTAGGCGTCACGAACCAATAATAGATAGAGCCTACGATGAAAAGAAACACACGGGTTTAATCAATGTTCCTCATGTCGCCATAACTCCCGCGTTCTTTCTGGATTTAATGAGGAGAAGCGGAGCGTCTCACGAGAACCCAGCTGAAGCGATGAAGGCGATAGACACAGCGAAATTTAGCTTTTCCGAATCGGATGGATTGCGGGAAGCCTGTCAGCCTTTCACAGGGCTTTGGGTTGCAGTTCGCGCTGATGAATGGACTCCGAGAGGAATGGGATTAACCCACACGGGTTTTGTTTTTGTGGATGGCTCGGCAGACAGCTTCCAGAAGTTTGAAGAAGAGGTGAAGGTGGTCCAAAAATCCAACTTCTCGCCAGGAGTCATAGCGATGAAAAAGAGAGTCGGAGTCCCATTGGAAGAGAATTTGGGAGTTTTGGTAATGCCCGTGATTGGCTATAAGTTGTACGAGGAGGTGTTCACCACTCCGTACTCTGTTAACGCCATCACTTTTTTCAACGGCGATGATACGATGCTTGCAATAGGGCCAGGCATAGGGGGCGCCAATTTATCTGCGAGAACAACACTTTTTAGCCGATTGGCAACACGTGACTTTCATCCGAGGTATGGAAAGCTTATTGCCCTTCCGGTTGATGGAAAAGGCGAAAACGAGGAGCTGGGTCGAACCGCAATAAACTCTCTTTACGAACACGAAGAGATGCGTGGCATCTTTATGGATGAATTAGGGGACAGCATTAGGAATTTCAACAGGGAAGCAAGGACGTCAAAATACTTGGAATTGGCATATGAAATGGACGGAGGTAATTACGCAGTAGTGCAAATCGGCGATATTAAACTGAGTGCAGTTGAAAAGCCTGACGTTCCAAGAGAACAAAAGATAACCGTTACATCTACCCCTAACAAGTTCACCGACTTTGGGTCTCACGCTTTGGGCAGGGGTGTGATAAAGACAGAAACTGTATTCCATCTTTTTAATAGAATAGATGCAGGTCCGCATATGAAAGAGACAGTTGAGATTCTGGGAAGAATTAATGGAGAATTGAATGGTTATGCTCTTTTTGTTAATGCTCCGGCTGACTTATTCAGGGAGGTACCTTTCGAGTACTACTCCAATGCAGGCGCAATAATTTTCTGCGGACCTAACAGAACAGTTTTCTGTTTGGGAACCCATCTCAATGGCGCCATGAGAGAAGCTGGCATTTTGGCTCTTGATGGGGAAACGAACCCTGGATTTATAAAAGGATTGCCAAGAAATGAGGTAAGCAACAGAAAACTCTTGATTTATGTCAACGAGGCAAAAGAGGAAGGCTTCGTTTCGACTCGATAGCGTACTAAAGAAGGGCCGGCACGTCTCTCTTCTCGTTATCTCACAATTTTAACTTTCGCCAAATATCTGGCGAGATGGTCCAGACCTTGGCCCAAGCCCTGCTTATGCCCTTGAAGTCCATAAGCCCAACCTCTTTGATACCGAGCAAAGAAAAAAGAAAGACTCAGGGATTCACTATATACCAGATGCCGCCATACCCCTGGCCTTTCATGTCGCCTCTTGCCTTGTCCCCGGCATAATAATAGAGGGGCATTCCCTTGTAAGTGGTTTGGTCCTTGCCAGTTACTTTATCGAAATCACCACTGCTCAAGGCAGATGGGTAAATGCCCGCTTCGGCTGAGAAAGCAGGCCATGCCTTAAGGCATCCGCCACTGCAGGTGCTCACTCCCGGACTGTCCGGAGTGTAATAATAGAGGCTTTTGCCATATGGGTCAACAAGATAGGTTGTGTTCTCCTTATTGGCAATCATCACAGAGTAGTCTTTTGCAAGGTACCAGACGCCACCTATTCCCTCACCTTTCATGTCTCCCGCAGCCTTGTCTGTGTAAAAGTAATAGAGCGGCCAACCGTTGAACGTTGTCTGCTTCGCCCCGTCGCTTCTTGTTATTGTGCCAAAGTCGGATGGCTTCAGGTCGGATGAGACCATCAGGTTCTCAGCATAGAAAACAGGCCACTTCTCAAGGCAGGCGCCCGTGCAGGCACTGTTTCCGTCGACGTCCTTGGTGAAGAAATAGAGCGCCATCCCGTTCGAATCGACCAGGTAGCCGCCGGTGCTCGTTTTGACTTCCGTTTTCTTCCTGCCCTTTGCCTCTTCCTTGCTTATCTCTTTGACTTCACTTTCGGATATGTCCTTTCCCACTTTCCCGCTCGTTCCTATCACTGGAAGCAAGTTGTATCCCTGGCCCGTCTTGACGACATTTATGTCGAAAACGAACTTCACGGGGGAGCTACCGCCTATTTCGAAAGGCTTGACTATCTGGAGCTTGTTGCTTGGAATCTTAACTTCAACATTCTTGCCGCCCACAATCCCTGTGACGCTGCTCGCGTAAAGCTCGATTTTCGTGTAGTTTCCCGACTCTAGATACTCGTTTGCAACTTCGACAGCCTTCTGGTCTGTCACGGTGGTCAAATCAACAGAAGTATTGTTCAGCTCGATATCCCGGTATTTCGCCTCGGTTTGGAAAACCCTGGCTTTGGAGAAAGCCACGACTAGGCTGTCGAAATCCCCGATGTTCGCAGGCGCATCCGAGACAAGCAGCCTGAAATTCACGGTTGCGGGTGGTGGGGTTGTACCTGAACCCGGTGGCGGAGTTACTGGTGAGGGAGATGCTGTCTTTACTGTAATGCTTCCTTTCATTGATGGGTGAATACTGCAATAATAAGAGTAATCCCCCGCAGTGGCAAACTTGTGGCTTGCCGTTCCCCCTGTTGCGATGTTTAGGCTGTCAAACTCCGTTTGGCTCGAACCGCTTGGCGAGCTTGAGAAAACAACCCTGTGAGGTGCAGAATCCTTGTTCACCCATGTAACGGTGTCACCAATGTTTATTGCAAGCGAAGCCGGGTTGAAAGAAAAATCCTTTATTTCCACTGTGACCGAGTTGCCGTTTTGCGATGATGGAGGGTTTGTAGTTGGCGGGGGATTGGTTCCCGGGCCGGTGGGCTGGGCCCCGTAATTGTTCCCGCCTGTGCAGCCAAAGAGCAATATTGCCACTAATCCCAATATCAAGACGGATAGAAACAGATTCTTCATACTTAACACCTCCAAAATATTACTCATGCCGTATGGAACGCAAACGTTTATACGGCTTTTTAAGCAACAACTAATTGTTCGCCAGTTCCGCCAATTCCCTTGCGAGTTCTTCTTTTTGGGTTTTTTCCGGCTCCTTAATCCCAACCCGCGAATCGATATCCGAGCTCATGCTTCCCAAACTCGTTTTTATCGCGTTTGTAAGCTGTTTGTAGCTCGTTTTCGTCTCTTCCAACTGACCCAGGACCTTAACCGTATCCAGGCTTGGCTTCAGCTCAGGTTCATTGGAAACGACGAAAGACTTGAATTCGGCGGCTCTCTCCTGGGCTCCCCGCATGAAATCGGCGTATCTTGCGCCAAATTCCAGATATTTTTTGTAAGTATCGTAACTATGGCCCGAGTTGTACTCGTTTATTATCTGCGTTGCTTCATCCCCGAGCGAAGCGAAAGTCGTGATGTCGCTGTTGGTTTTGTTAAAGCGGAGGTTATACTCTCTCACGAGTTCTTCAGTAGTAAGTTTTTGCGGTGGCGGTTGCGGGACCGTTTGGCTATTTTTGCCATTTTCAGGCTGGGTCGCGTTCGGGCAATCTGCTGGATTGCCCACAATCGAAGAATCCGGGCAGACGTAGTTTTGCTTCGAACTCGTACAGCCCAGCAAAAGCAATCCAGCCACAAGCACGGCCAGAACGAATGATGTTCTCATGCTGCTCTCTTGGGTGAAAGAGGATTTAAGGCTTTGTCTTATTCTCACCAAACAAAAGGAACGAGCCTGTATTTTGTCTTTTGGCAATATTCCGCATATCCCGGCAACTCCCTTCTCAAGACGTCCTCCTCGTTCAAAATCCTGAAAAAAAGCACTAATGGCAATGAAAGAAACGGAATCAACGCCAAATATGAGCCGAGGGCAATAGGCGTGAACAGCCAAATCAGCAGCACTGCGACGTACATCGGATGGCGGACAACCGAATATGGGCCGGTTGAGATGACTTTTTGCCCCTTCTGGATTTCGATAACGCGGGAAGCGTAATGGTTCTCACGAAGAACGAGGAAAAACAAGAGATATCCTAAAAAGATGACAATGTCTGCTGCAATGGCGATTTCAAAAGGCACAGTCGACCATCCAAAGCGACGGTCAAGACCCGGCAACAAGATGCCGATGAAGAAGACGACACCGGATAGCATGACCAGGCTCTTCTGGCGGTTCTCCTTTTCCTTCATCTTGATTCTTCTCTCAAGAACTTTTGGGTCTTTCTTCAGGAAATATGCAATGAGAAAGAACATCGGGATGAACAAGACGGCGCAATAAACCCACGCCTGCCAATAATCAAGCGTGCCTGCGGGAACAAAAAGAAACAATCCTAAAACAATTGGCGCTGCCAGGAATCTAGTGAGGATTTTTTTTCTTAATCCGGCTGAATCAACGGAGCTTTGTTTCGCGTTGCCAGGATATGCTTCGAGTTTCTTTGCCATGAAACCGCTGCCTCGGTAAGATTAACAGCGATAAGAGTTTTAAGAGTTTTGCTTTTTGCCCATTCTCATCCAAAGCGATTTAAACTGAAAAAGTCACAAACTAGTCATGAAACCGAAGACTCCGAAGCTACCTTCAGAGGAGGATTGGGACCTGCTCATTCAGCGCTCTTTTTTTGCATTCTCGACGGAGCCTTTCCTTTCAATTTTCGGCAATCCTTTTTTCGTCAGCGCGAAATAGACATGCAGCGCAAGCAACAAGATGAACGGGACGAGCAGGTATGAATGCAGCTGCTGCGAGAGGGCTTTATTCAAAATCCCGAAAGTCAGGGGGGTCACGGTCCGAAACTCAGTAATCCCCAAGCCCGTTATGAGATAGAGCGCGGTCAGCAAGGTCACCAGGAAATGCACAGCCTTCCGCATTAGGATTAATTCCATCCAACCACTAATTCCCGAACTTCGACCCGTTTAAGTCTCCGTTCTGGTTGTATCCCCTGCTTTCCCAGTATCCCTTGAAATTCGGGTTGTTGCCCAACTCGATTTTCGTAATCCATTTCGCCCACTTGTAACCCCACTTGTCCTCGGCGACAACCTGGAACGGGAATCCCCGCTCAGGCGGCAGTGTCACGTTGTTCATCTTGTAGGCCAGGAGTATGTCGTTGTTCCTTATGTAGTCAAGGGGGAGAGTAGTGGAATAACCATCATAAGCGTAGAATATCACTGTGTTCGCTTCCGGCTTGGCCCCGGCTTCTTCGAGCAGGTCTTTCATCAGGACCCCTTCCCACAATATCGTAACGCTCCATCCCTCGACGCAATCGAGAGTGACCACCTTTGAGTATTTCTGGTGGGCGAGGACTTCCGAGTAAGAATAGTTGCGAGGTTTGTCCACCAGTCCTGAGACCTCGAGATGGTAATTGCTGACGTCGATATACTGGGACCCCTTTATTGAATTTTCCCTGAAATCGTTCACAGAAGACAAGTCCTTTCCCTGGTAATTCCGGATTTCGCTCGGGTTCAGGCTCTTGACTCCACTGCTCTGCCCGGTGCAGCCGGGCAGGAAAAGAACTGCCAAAACGAGCAAAAAGACAAAGTTCGACCCTGATAAAACACTCCGCATGTTTTCCCCATAGTCTAGAATCGCGGTGTATTAAAAAGATTTCATTTAACCGGCCGGGGCATTCGCCGGGCAGATTGTGTTCGCAGCCGGGCAGGTCGGATTCGCTCCAGGGCAATCATAGCACGGGAATGTCTTTTTCGTCTTGCAGCAGCAGCTCGTCGTGCCTGCCTGGTTTGTGGAGGTGTAATACTTGGTGTATACGCACAGCACATTGCAGGTCGGCGCGCTTTCAGTCGCAGCCTGCTGGCAAGCATCCCCGCTCGGGTAGCTCGAACCGAGGTTCTGGCTGTATCCGATTGAAGAACAATACGAGTTGCAGTCAACAACTGGAGGAGTGCAATCCGCGTCAGAGCCGCATTCGCTCGTTCCCACTCCATCGACAATGGTGCAGACGCCGTGTCCATAGTCGCAAACAGCGTGAGTTGGGATGGGTGCACAAGTGCATCCACTGGTGCAGTATTCGCGGGGGCCGCAAGTTCCCTTGTCGGTCCCATCGCACTGCTCGGACCCCTCCCGGACATTGTTGCCGCATACCTGCGGGGGGACACACTGGGAATCAGCCGTGCATTCGCTGACGCCCGGGCCGTCTTCCTGGAAGCATACCTGGTGCCCCCAATCGCAGACCCCGTGGGTCGGCATTTTGCACTTGCATGTCTCAGCATCGCATTTTTTTGGGGCGGGACAGGTATCGGGGGAAGTTAACAGGTTCCCATGCGCATCCTTTGGCTGGTAGAAACCAAACCCAACGTCGCATTCCTCGTTGCCTCCTCCGGGCGAACTTGGATTGGAAAGGTATCCGTCTCCGCATCTCGGGGTGACCGTCCTAATCGGGACGCATTTGCAGAAGCTGTTGCATTCATAACTGGGTATGCACTTGGTTCCCGGGTCCTTCGGGTCGCACTGCTCGCCCTTGTTCGGCTCAAGCAAGCCATTCCCGCAGCAGCATTCGTTCCCGCACTTCGCTTTCGAGGCCTTGCAAAGCCCCTCAACGTGGTATGGAAGCACTTTTGCCGTGCGTTCTATTGAAGCCATGAGGCTGTCCGGGTCAACTCCGTCTTTCGGGCGGGATATCTCGAAGCCGCCGTCGCCGTTCCTCTTGTACTCAATCGAACCGCCGGGCGGGACCGAGTTCCGTATTTCCTCCTTTTTGGCATCGGTGAAGTCGTCCTTTCTTACCCAGTTGTCCGAGACCACTTCGCCCGCGGCATTCTTTACGGTATAACCATAGAAATCCTCGTATTCGTCATCAGCCCCGAGGTAATGGCCAACTTCGTGGGCCAGCACTTTATCAGTGTCCCTCGAGCTGAAATCCCCCCTCCCGGATGCAGTCTCGCCATCCACATACGGGTTCATATACACTGAGGAGCGATGCGGGCCCGCGGTGTCCACGACTTCAACGCAATGGTAGGTAGGATTTACCACTTCACAGGAGCCGCCCCGCAAGTTTATAGTGTCGATATTCACGCTCGCTTTGCACTTGCAGTCCCCGCAGGTGAATCCCTTGTTCCAGTGGTCGTTCACTGCATCTTTCACCCTCTGGATGAACGCGTCGCTTGTCCCGTTTCCCACAAAAGCCAGATGAACAGTAAAGACAATGCCGCAGTTTTCTGTCTTGACTGCTGTTTTCGAGAAGGACAATTGCGCAAGACCGATGGTGAGCAGCAAGGCAAATGCGATTGTGGCGGTTTTCAACTCATCCCTCTATGAATTTCTTCTTTGCCGAATCGTAATTGAGCGCTTTTCCCTTGGAGGCCCACCATCCCTGCCAGTCGGACTTTCCCTTGGAATCGAAGCCCGTAAGGCTGCAGCTGAATCCGAAATCCTTTTCAGTGTACGCGGTGAGCGCCTCGTTGGCGGTTTCGCAAATCGGCGTTGGAGTCTCGCTTAAAAACTGCTTGTCCGTTTGGCCCAGCGAATCTATAAGCACTGGAATCGCGCTCTTTTCGCCGAGAGCAACCAAGTCGTAAGCTGATGCGGCCCGGATGCTCGCCCACCTGCTCGAAAGAAGCGGAAGCAGGGCAGTTCTCATCTTTTCCTTTTGGGCGCCGTTTGCTTGCGGGATTAGCTCCGAGATTGCGTAAACGGCGCTCCATTGGGCGTAAATGTTATCGAATTGAAGAAGCCAGATTATGTCATCCGTCGCGCCTGGCCCAAGGTTCGCGATTTCGTTGACCCCGGAAAAAGAGCTGGTATCGCCTCCCTTGTAGGCGCCAATCGCTTTTTTTATCACTTTTTGGTTTTCGTTTTTCTCGGGAAAGCTGGAAACGTCCACGAGCTGAGAGCCGGTGGATGTGCTTGGCTCGCCACCAATCACTTTGGCTGGAGCCGGGGCCGGTGTCGTGGTCTGGTTGGTCTGATTGGAGGTTATTGGCGGAGTTTGCTGTTCTGGCTGAGGTTGCGGCTGAGCCGGGGTTTGCCCTTGCGTGCATCCGAAAAGCAGAATAAAGCTAACCAGAAGCAAAACTGCTATCCAGACGCCTCCCCCACGCATCGATTGTTAATGGGTGACAAATTTTATAAATGATTCCAAAATATTAACGGGAGTTACACGACGGGTTTTTGGTTTGGGGCTTTGGATGACCAGTTGTTTTTCCGTGTCGTATTAAGTAAGAATAACAAAACTGTGCTTCCCGGAAATTTTGACACCTCGAAGCGAACGGTAATAGCCAACCATACTAATCAACCTCGCTGAACGTCTTTATAACTCTCGCCTTGGTGTGCAGCTTCGCTGCAAAAGCCGCAATGGG
>JAKAKT010000079.1 GCA_021813385.1 Microcaldota archaeon | reverse complement strand
CCTCGAGGATTGCACATCTTTCGCACATACTTGGTCGCCGAGAGGCTTAGGAAGAGCCAGAATTTCCATTTTTCGGCCAGTTTGGAGTTTGGTTTCTACGAACGCGTAGAGAAGCTAAACAAGTACGAACCATAAGTATTTATAAAACTCGGTTCATAAATTGTGACGAGAAATAACGAGGTGGTCCGTATGCCCGTGATGGGATACGCAACTTATATGGGATTGGATTTGAGTTCTTACACCGGGCAGTGGATAGCGATAGTTGGGGAGAAAGTCATTGCTCACGGAAAAGACGCGAAAAAGACTTATGATGAAGCCAAGAAAGCGGCTGGGAACAAGCAGATATTCATAACAGTAGTCCCAGAAAAGGGAGCGATGATTCTCTGACAACTTCTTTCAAATACAAGCAGATAGATTTCGGCGGCAACACATATCTTCGCCCAGTGGTGCCGATAAGACTCATGCACGGCGGCAACTCCCTTGATACCGTGGGCTTGGTCGATTCTGGGGCGGACATTTCAGCAATGCCGAAGGGATTTGCGGATATACTCGGCATTGATTTGACGGACAAGCAGGAAACGATTGGCGGCATCGGCGGGAAGACTGGGGCGATAAAAACGACGTTGGACGTGGCGTTCCATATCGGACACGAAACCGTCCGTATGAACCTGCCCATTTACGTCGTGCTCGACGAAAAAAACAACTTTCCGTTTTTGCTCGGCCGTGGCGGATTTTTCAACTTGTTCGATATAACGTTCAAGGAAAACGAAAAGCGAGTCGTGTTCAAGAAGCTCAGTCCGCAACCGAGACCTCGGTGGTAACCAGTATCTCTAGTTCCCTTTCCTGCCGTTCAGACATACCCATATCCTCCGCTCGGGGAATAATTAAATAAAGGTTAAACGGGCTTATTGTTTCCGCGCAGTTAGCCCCGTCGTCTAGCGGTCAAGGATAGTGGCCTTTGGAGCCATTGACACCGGTTCAAATCCGGTCGGGGCTATGAGTTTTATTTGGGTGAATTTTATGGATGCGCTTGAGGCAATACACACTCGAAGGAGCATTCGGAAATTCGAGCCCAGGGAAGTCCCGGATGAATTGGTCCAGAAGATTCTCGAGGCTGCGATGAACGCGCCTTCTGCCGGCAACCAGCAGCCCTGGCATTTCATCGTAATCCGAGATAAGGAGACGCTCAAGCAGATTCCAAAATTCAGCCCTTATGCCTCGATGGCGCCGAATGCCGCTCTCGCGATTCTGGTTTGCGGCGACACGAAGCTCGAGACGCACAAGGGCTTCTGGGTGCAGGACTGTTCCGCCGCCATTCAGAATCTCCTTCTCGCAGCCCATGCGGTCCGGGTCGGGGCGGTCTGGACAGCGGCCCATCCCTGGCAGGACCGGGTCGACGGGTACAGAAAGCTCCTCGGGATTCCGGAGAATGTGATTCCACTCGGGCTCATCCCAATCGGCCATCCGGCTCAGAAAGCCGGCAGGGCTGAGCGGTTCAAGAAAGAGAGAATCCACGAAGGAAAATGGTGAGTAAAGCTATACGAGCCCGTACATCCCCCTTTTCTTCTCAATTACTTCCGAGTCGTTGTTCATCAGCCTTAAGGCGACAGTGCAGGCATCTTCAGGCGCTTTCAATTCCGTGCAAATCTGCTCGACATTCGCTTCCTTTTTCGCAAGGATTCTCCTGATTTTCTCGCTCAAAGAAACGTAGAACCCTTTCTCGGCGATGTAGAACTTCTTGTTGAAAGCCCGAACTCCCAGGTATTCCCCGGCCCGGATATGCTTCTCAAGAATCGATGAAATCTCCCGCGCCTCCATCTCGTTTTCAATCACCGCATACCCGAATTTCTGGAGCATCTCCATCCCGCTCAATTTTTTTCCCTGAGCCTGTGCGGGAGCGGGCTTTGCTTGCGCCTGCTGCGGCTGTCCCTGGGCCGTTGCCTGCGCTTGCGACATATGTTCGCTCGCTTCCCTTATGAGCGGATAAACATTTTTTGAGATGTTGTACACACCAGTTTTCGCATATTTTCCTCCCTTGTAGAGCTCGACGAACTCCTTCTTTATCAATCCCTCGAGAACTTTCTTTTCCTGCTCCGTAATCGTCTTATTAACATTAAACGGAATCCTGCTCTCGAACCTGAAGGCAGTAAGCTTTTTTAATACCGACAATTCTTCAGCCGAGAGAGGCGAACCCGTCTTTTTCAACTCCCCTGAGAACGAAAGCGCGATTACTCCTTCAGCGAGCTTGTGCACCTCGTACTCCCCTTCTTCTATCCCGAGCTTTCCCGCCAGTTCCTTTTCAACAGAAATCAGCATTTTCCCACCAACTTTTGCTCTTCAACAACTCCCGAGGGCGTTTTCTCAGAAAACACCTGGCCGGTGAACGAGCTAATCTCAACTTTTCCGTCCCTCCACGCATCAGGGTGAAGGCCTGCCTTGTTGCACGTGTGGCAGAGGAACTCCTCCTCGTCCCATTTCCATTCCAAGGGGACCTGCGGAAGAAGCAATCCCGAATAGAATCCGCTCCTCGCAATCAACCCGTCCCTTCCCACTTTGATTTTCTTCGGGTATTCCGAAGGGCTTTTCACTTTCACGACTTGCGGTTCAGTGAGCACGCTGATTTCAACAATAAGTCCGCCCAACTCCTTTTCGCTCGATACGGGCGGGAACCTCGGGTCCTCGAATGCGGACTTGACTGCGCAATCGGCGATTGCATCAGCCAGCGGCTTCACCGGCAGCGGGTAGCCGATGCAGCCCCGCAGTTCGCGGGAAGGATAACTATGCAGCGTCACGAAAACCCCGAGAGGTTTCCTCAAGGCCGCAGGAGCATCAGATGCGTTTGCAGGCTTGCCGTTTCTCAAGTAGTTGCGAATGGATTTTCTGGCAAGTGCAATCAAGTATGTGGCTTCTTCGAGACTAGCCATGTCCTCCCCAAATCATTATTCGAACCGAATGCTTAAATAATTAGCTAACGGCAGAGGTCCCTCTTGCTGCAATTGCCTACTTCGAAATTCTGGTAAACTTTGCAATCGCCCATATAACCGCCGCAGCATTTCGTCAGGTTCCCGTGATTATCATAATAGCAATTCCAGCATTCCGAGCAGGATTCGGTCGAATAAAATCCGTTTTCGCACTCGAAAAAGCCCGAGCCCCTAATCCTCTTATCCGTGCAAGTAATATTGAGCAGCTTCTGCTTCACTTTCTCCTTCTCAGCATCGACTGGCGCCTGCCACCTCATAATCTGCAAGGAAAGCGAGACTATCAGTATCAATACGAGAGCCCCCGCAACGATGAGATAAAGCCTGTTCCTGTCCAATATCTTACCTATCTGATTTCAAGCCTCACCCTTAAATAGGTTGAGCTACCTTATCCAAGCATGCCCGAATCCCTCAAAATCGACATGCATGTCCATTCGGACAAGTCCCCGGATGCGCTTGCGAGCATCGAAGAGCTCGTTGCCGAGGCGAAGAGAAAAGGCCTATCAGGAATAGCTCTCTGCGACCATAACTACATCCACAAGACGAAGCCGAAATTCGATGGCGTCATTGTCCTTTATGGGTGCGAAGTTTCGAGCACTCAGGGCCACATCGCGGTTTTCGGAGTGGATGAGATACCGACTCGGGAACCCGAAGACCTTTGCGATTATGTCAACAACGAAGGCGGGCTTGCGATTCCCACACACCCGTTCTCGCTCCACAAGAAAGGGGTCGGAAACCTTGCGTTCACCCTTGGCCCGGTAATTGAGAAATTCAACGGGACAGACCCGATAAACAACATGCTCTCGAGATTGAAATTAAAAAACGGGACAGGCGGGAGCGACGCGCACCACCCAGCGGAACTTGGGCTCGCGTGGACCGAATTCAAGAGCGTGGAAAGCGAGGATGATGTTCTCGAAGCTTTGCGCAAAGGAAAGTTCTCTGGCCACGTTTCGCACAATCCTTTCAAGCTCCCGCTCGCATTTTCCAAAAGGATTTTCCGGAGGATAGTCCGAAGGAAGCAGTTTATCCCAAAGGCTTAGCCAGTTGCCCCGAATTGTAAGAAGCAATCCTCCTTCAAAGCATTGTTTTCCAAATAATCGCAGATGCCCTGGTCTTTCTTCAACGCAGCCATCTGGAAATAACAGTCGTCTTTTATGCTGCCTTCCAGGCGGGCGCATAGCTCCAGATTTTGGTTATCGACCGCAAGGCGCAGGATGCAGAACCCAGTGGCCTCTTTTGAGGCAGAGGCACATCCGTCAATCGGTTTCATGCTCAGAAGGGCAAAATGGTATAAGCACTCGCCAGACTTTTCAGGGCTCCCGATGCGCCCGCACGGCTCGTTATGTCCCGACCCAACGGCATAAAGATAGAAGCAAGCATCGCTCGCCCCGTCCATCCGGGTCCCTTGGGCAGCAGCCTTCCCGCAAATATCTCCATTACCTTGCTCAATGGCCAACTTGGCAAAGCACTCGCCTCTTGAATCAAGATTGCTCAGTTTCCCGCAAGCAGATTCATCGCTCTTTCCCGCATTGACCTCCGAGTAGCATTTGTCCCTGTAGAACGCATTCTCTATCCCAGCACAAAGCGAGTCGCTCTTCCTCTCAAGCGCGAACTTGATTATGCAATCATAAGCCTGGCTCCCTTCAAGTTTCGGGCAGTCCGCAGGCGAATTTATGAATGGCGGGGGAGGAACAAGCTTCCACTCGAGAACTGATGGGCCAGGCATCAGATAAAGTGCCAGAAAGGCAAGAAGCATCACAAAGAGCGCGAATGACAGCGACCTCTTGAGCGAAGCCATGCTACCAATTTCAATCGACTCTATATATATCTTTTCGCCCGCATTTGAAAACATCCCGAAACCACACCTCCCTTGGAATCACAACGAAACCATACTCCTTTATATACCGTTAACGTAATTTGCTCAAGGCGACAAGTGATTCAATGGACACTATACGGCAAGCGGAAGACATAGCTCTGCTTATGGATTTCCTCAAGAGCAAGAAACCCGAGGAGAGCGACCGCGACGCAGTGATACGCTACTATATGGAGCTGGGGCAATCGACAGGCATTACATCAACAAAAGAAGTGGGCGTGATGGTCGATGGCGCTGAAATCGGGGTCGTTGACTGCGCGCTTGCAAATCCAGCTTCGATTGCAATGACATTCTCCCAGGACAAGCTAGGGGCAATGCTCGGGCTCTGGATACTCGCGGAATTCCAGCCGAAAACCGCCATCCTGGTGCTCAAGCCCGAGGACCCGTCGCTTGTCTCGGACCTAAGCACGATAATCAGGCGTTCCCACCTCCTCGGGCATTCGCAGGTCCGCTTCGTCCTTCTTGATGTTTTCGGAGGAAAGCGGGAGATAATCCAGCGCAGGGAAATCCACTCGTTCCAGAGAAGGAAAGTCATAAAGGGGGAAAGACAAGCTTACAAAAAACAGGATTAGTTTTTTATAATTTTCCCGGCAATCCTACATCATGGAGATGCCCTCACTCGGAAAGATATCGCCTGAGATATTCGAGAACGTTATTCTCCCAAACCTTGGCGCCAAGTCGAAATCAGTAATCGTTCCACCTCAGCACGGGGTCGATTGCGGGGTCATCAAGGTCGGCGGGAAATACCTGGTTGTCGAATCAGACCCGGTCTACATCGCAAAGGAGCTCGGGATGAAAAAAGCGGCCTGGTTCGCAGTCCACATCCTCGCGAGTGACGTTGCGGTCATGGGCGCGAAGCCGGCCTATTTATCAATTGACCTGAATCTCCCGCTTGAAATCTCAGTTCCCGAGTTCACTGAGATGTGGAAAACCATAAGCTCGGAGTGCAAGAAGCTCGGGATAAGCATTGTTGCCGGCCACACCGCTAAATACCCTGGCTGCAATTTCCCGATGGTTGGGGGCGCGACGATGATTGGAATTGCCGACCGCTTCATCACTCCTGCGATGGCAAAGCCCGGAGACTCTATTATAGTAACTAAAGGAGCCGCAATCGAAGCATCCGGCTTGCTCGCCAGCTTTTTTTATGAAAAAATTAAGGGGAGGCTAGGCAGGGCAACAGCCGGCAAGGCCCGAAATCTCGCCTGGAAAATGTCCGTTGTCGAGGATGCACTCACAGTCTTCAAGGCAGGCGGAGTGAATGCGATGCACGATGCGACTGAGTGCGGGGTTTATGGCGCACTGTTCGAGATAGCAAAGGCGAGCAAAGTGGGGATGGAAATAGAGAAGGAGAAGATTATCGTTCTTCCAGAAGTTGAAGCGATTTGCAACTTGTTTAAAATTGACCCTTACATCTCAATCAGTGAGGGAACCCTGATAATCTCCGCTCGCGAGTCGAAAGCGAAAGGGATAATCCAAGCCCTTAAGAAAAAACATATCCCCGCTTCAATTGTCGGCAGGGTTACTAAAAAGAAAGATATCCTGCTCAAAGAAAACGGAGTGGCTCGCCCCCTTGCCCATCCGCGAGTCGACCCGTTCTGGGAAGCTTGTTCCGGAAAAGTTCTTGAATTTTGATTAGCGAACGATGTAGCCTCTCGAAAACGAGACACAACATTTATATTAGTTCCAATCTCATACTTCTTTCGTGAATTGGAAGCTAGGAGATTCCAAGCGCGGCGTTTTCTTCACCCTCGACTCAGTCTTCGCCATCATGATATTGATGACTCTCTTCTCCCTGTTCATGCTCCTTTCAGTTGAAACGGTCTCAACAGAGAACCTCCACCAGCAGCTGCGGTTCCAGGCCGAGGATGCAGTAATCATTTTGGCCAAGACCACGCTCAAGGAAGTCCGATACCTTCCGGTAGTCCAGGAGATGCAAGCTTCAGGAACCCTGGTTCAGATTGACGAAGACTACAGCATAATGGAAGTAGTTGGGGCCCTCTGGGCAACCAACGACACAAAAAACATGACTTATGCAGGTAAACTCGTCGAGCAGACCCTCGGCCCTTCAATGAAAAACATCAAGTGGTCTGCAACTATTGACAATGAGACAGTCTACAACACTTCAGCAATGGCCAATGCGCGCTTCATGAGCACCGTAAGTAACAGGCTCATCTCAGGCTACATGAAAGGAAGGCCTCACGTTGGCTACACCGCAAGGGCATTCCTCTCAAACATACGGGGCAAGGCTGAAAACGCATACCTCTTTTTCGGAGGCTTTACCGGGCAGGGCGACATTTCAGGCTACATCACCGGGATTCCCTCCGATGCCACCATCTTGGGCGTCTATATTGAAGCCACGGCAGGCTCAAATTTCAACCTTTACGTGAATGGCACCCAGTGCTCGGATGTAGAATTGCCTGCCAGGACCATAACCATAAACGATACCGATACCGGCTATCTTTCCTGGGACCTTCCCAATTGCACAAAATTCGTGAAAAAGGGAAGCAACACGAGAGTGAACGTCTCTTTTACTTCAACTAACGTCTCAAAGCAATACCTGGGGGGCGGCTACGTAAAGGTAACTTACCAGACCGCGCGATTCTCAACAGAAGATACGGGCAAGATGCGCTACTATTTCCCAGGGATACTCGGAATAATCAACCTTTATGATTCATTCTTCGTTCCGGGAAAGATTACGGGAATCACCGGCTTAATCAACATTTCAAGCAATTATTCAACCTATATTAAACTTGGAAGCGCGACAATCTACAACAGGAGCGGGAACCAAGGTTTTGGTTTCAATGCCACAAACCTAATCAATGATTCCATAAGCATCAACCTCAGCACAGCAGGTCTCGATTTTGACAAAATCTCCAATACAACGGTTCCCCTGAGGTTCGGGACTCCTGAAGCCACTTTTGTTTTCGGAGGGCAGGCTTCAGATGTCATCATGGTCACGGATGTTTCAGGAAGCATGGCGTGGTGCGCTGACCAGACGGAAACCTGCTGCAACAGGGAAAGCGGGACCCCGAACTGCGACCTCTCGCCCTGCCTCTGCAATGTCACTTCTCTCTGCGACAGTTGTCAGACGGGAGAATCTTGCGGCTACGAGAGCACATTCCTAAACGACTCCGGAACAATAGTCTGCACGAAACGGCCAAGCTCGAGCAACTGCACGGCGCAATACGAGAAGAAGATTGAGTCCGTGAAGGCTGCCCAGATGGAGTTTGCAGGGAGAATCCTCGGGCCCCAGGGAAGCAGGCTCGGGATTGTCGATTACTCGTCAAACAAGAGCGGAGTCATTGTATTGCCAGACATAAATGTAACCAGCATCGATGTAACCCCGAATGGCACCTACCCTGGCGTGCCAACTGATTACACCTACTCCATAAAAGTGAAGAATGACGGGTTCGCGCCAGTTCTCATCCCGTTCAGAGTGGCGGTTTTCTTCCCAGCCACCCCCATGCGGCCATTTAATATCACCGTGGACCCGCCTCTTAAACCTGGACAGGAGGTTACGCTCACAAAAACAGTGCGCCAGACCTTTGGAGGGGATACTGACATATGGGTATGGGCTGATTGCGGAGGGAACTATAGCCACACTTCCTTTGGATTTAGCTCAGGAACAGTCGAAAGCAATTACCCCAACTTGTGTCCCCCGCTCGCAGACCAATACGGCGTTGTCGGAGAATACAAGGAAGCTTTTGATGGAGGCAACCCATACCTTAAGAACAATTTCCGCTTAATTACGCTGAAGACTGGCATCAATCTTGCTGGATATATCGGATGGAGCAGTTCTCCGTTCTGGTGGCAGAGTGTTTATAGCTTGCCTGAGAACTACCTATCCGCTTTTTCCGAGCCTGTGATTTGCACCACCAACGACAACATTAGCGGCAGAAATGCTTACGACCAGACGATGCTCATTCGCTTCAATGTGACCAATTTCGGGGCCCTTGATATCCCCAGCGATTTCAACGTCACGCTCAGGCGCTGGAATCCGAAGTGCAGCTACTGGGAGACCATACGCACTGCTAGCCTTGGTTTGTGCTCCGAATTCAGCCAGGTATACGGTGGCCCGATAGATTGGGAATGCGATGGCGGAGGCTCGTTTGCCAAAGGAAACCCGATTCAATTTACGGTTCCCTTCGGTGGGTTCCATTCCTTCCCAGCCCACTACAGCTTCAACGGAACATTTGTTTGGGATGTTGAGAATTACACGACCCCAACATGTCCCTTTGGGGCCCCCTGCGCTTTCGGAAGCGACTGCAACGACTTCGCCGACCCGGCGTATTTCCGCAACGCCAGTTTCAACCTGTCCATCGTGGTGGACCCCGAAAACAATATCCCCGAGAGCAGCGAGTCTGACAACACCAACATCTGGGCGACGAAGATTCGGAGGAACGTCACGGATATACGCCTTGTGAGTATCAGCACCAACCCTAACAGCAGATGCGCTGATACGACTCTCTATCACCAGATTACAAATCCCCTTGATTGTGGCTCTCCATGTGATTGCGGAAGCGATATTTTGCCCAGCTGGATGGACACCCGATTAACTGACCTCCAAATAATTTTGGAAAACCCGTCGGACTGCCCGGTGAGGCAGCCGTTTTCAGTAAAACTCTGGAGACAAGACGAGTGGTGCCCCACTCTAAATTGGTATTACGATCCCGGTTGGGCAAGTTTCTATTTCTGGGGTTCTCCATACCGGGACTTCAACGGTCCTGCACTGACGCACAACTGCAGTTGGACTTATTGCGGCGCTTATAACTATACACGCCTTGACCCTCGGCAGACATCTATTACTTCACAATCAATTCCGAACGATTGTTCATGGTTGAATATGACCGAATATTTTGCCTCATGTGCCCCTTCGTTCACGGGCCATTATGCGTGGTACAACTTTTTCCGCAGCGCCGGCCAATTGAACTTCACCGCAAGAGTTGACACCAACTGGTCAATTGGAACCAGCTGGTCCCCGCCTCCAAATACTTGGCCCGTCGGATCCACGCCATTCCCAGGAACCTGGCCCCCTCATTGGCCCTCGCTCTACGGCTTTGTTCCAAACCAGTCCTGGCCATTTTTCACTAACTGGCAATACTCGCAGATTAATGAGTCCAACGAGTCGAACAACTGGGCGAACACAACAGTTGGCACTTACACGCTTGCCGACCTCACGACCGACCCCCTGCCTACCGCAACGCCTGCAATAAAGGACTTCAGGTATGGGACCTCGGGAGTGGTGCATACTGTTTGCTTCTCGAACGCAAGCATGGGTGCGAACCACAACTACAACGTGAATTTCTCCCAAATCGTGCGAAACGACCCGAATGCGTGCCCAATAAACTTTTGGATTGAATACAATATGTCCAGGAACTGCGCAACCTGCAACCCGTTTTCAACAGGAGCGAGCTGTGCGTTCATGGGAAACAACGCATTCGAAAACTTGAGCTCAGGAGAGGCGAAAATCCTGTACTGGTATACCACGCCAAACATGCAGTTCGTAAGCGATTACACGCTCTGCGCTGGAGTCAATCCCCGCAGGAATATAGCGGAGATTACATATGACAACAACATCGGAAGCTACACACTCACTGCGAGGCCCACTGACCTCACTCCGAGGAATGGCTCCGACGTCTGGAACTTCACCGACTATGCGCAAGGAGTGACTTTAGCTCCGAACGGAACAGCGCTTACTTGCTATGGCGCAAAAACCAAAACTGTGGGCAGCGACACTTACAGGTACAAAATAACCGGCCCTGTCATAAACAACGGCGCGGATTGCAGCTTCATTGACAATTTCACACTAGATTTCGGAACATTCAGCACGTTTACTGGGGACACGTTCTATTATTTTGGGGAAGGAACAGGAGTTCATCAACAGGTAGTCACGTATCCTCTATCGACACGAATGCTTTCCAATCGTACGCAACTCCCACCCTTTTTCGTAGGCCCGGGGCAAAGGACGCAGTTCACGTTATACTGGAGAGGAAATACAACAACCGGAGATGATTATTCCACATACTTCACGCCTGGTGCCAAATCATTCAAATATCTTTATGTCTCCGCAAATACACCGGCTCCATATGTATACAACTACCCAGCTGAAACCGATTTCTCGAACAACTGGTACACGAATCCGAACTTCAAAATCGAATATTACGCACCAGACATGCAGATTCTCGAAATAAACAAGAGCAGGGACGATGCTACCAACATATACACGATAAACGTGAGCATAACGAATTATGAGCCCTCTCTTGCCCAGTGCGACACAGCACTTCAGTCTGCGACATTCAATCTGACTCTTGTAGAGGATGCGACATCAATTCCCCCCAAGTTAATCGAAAACAGAAGCATCAGCAACCTGCTCCCAGGAAGAGTGAGAGTGCTGACGTTCACCTATGGGCCAATCGACAAAGCCCACGAAATGAGTTTCCGTTTGGACAAGGACAATGTAATTATAGAGAACAACGAAACCAACAACGAGCTCGGTTTCCAGGTTAGGGTTGGTGGGAGCCCGGCGCCCCCTGAGCACAACCCGAACATTCTTCTCGAAGAAAAACTCGCTTCTGAAAAGGACTCATCTTCTGCAGCAGTCGCATCGTCAATTCCCGCTGATTCAGTCCAGCTTCAGGAGCCCGAACCAAAACCAGTTTCCCCGATATCCGGAATGCTCCTCTCTGGAACCAGAAAAGAAAGAAGCGCGAACTTAGCGCCGATTCCGGGGAGTGATACCTGCTCATTCTCAGCAAGCCCGACTAGCCAAACAGGGCCGTTTTACAGCACCATCACTTCCTCAATCACCGATGTTTCTCCATTTAATCTTTACACTTTGTGTAGTATTAATTGTGGAACCGGTACTTCTAACTACACAGGAGGTGTAGGTTCTGCCAGATGCTATTATCCTGCCGTCGGCTCTATTATGATCTATCCTATCACTGGAACTTGCACGGACGAAGACCTTGGAGTTTCGATAACTTGTTCAGGAACGTCAGTGACTGACAACCCAGGTGCGCCGTCTCCAACCTGCACAGGCGGAGTCTCAGCCTCTCCCTCAACCGTGAATGTGGGTGCTCCGACAACCATCACCGCGAACTACCAGAATATTGAAGGCAGGAGCGTCACCATCTGCTGCCAGCCTTCCGACTGCACAGGAACCAATGTAGTCACTGGCGGGATTGCAACCCGAAGCTGCACCTATGCCAGCGCAGGCTCCTACACTGCGACCTCCAACTACAGCGCAGTAACCTGCGCCCCAACCGCAAGTGTGACTGTCACCGCACCAGGTCCATCTTGCACAGGCGGAGTTTCAGCATCTCCTTCATCTGTAAATGTGGGTGTTCCAACAACAATCACAGCCAACTACCAGAATATTGAAGGCAGGAGCGTCACCATCTGCTGCCAGCCTTCCGACTGCACAGGAACCAATGTAGTCACTGGCGGGATTGCAACCCGAAGCTGCACCTATGCCAGCGCAGGCTCCTACA
>JAKAKT010000055.1 GCA_021813385.1 Microcaldota archaeon | reverse complement strand
GCTTTGAGCGTTCTCCCTTCCGGGATTCCCGAAGGAGGAATTGGGTTTTTCTTATAGAAATCATGTATTCTGGTGCTAGGAATAGGTTTTTCAGATTTGTCGTGGTGTCAGAATTATCAGGAACTACCCTCTCTAAATAACTAGCAATGTTTAAAAGCCCGAGTTCCCAATAAGCCTGCGGAGAGGGAAATGGAAGTAATCGACCACACATTCAAAGCACTCGGGATGAACCTCAAGTGGATAATGTTCTTCTCCATACCATTCCTGCTTGCCTTCATCATTCCCATGCTTTCGCCACTGCCCACATTTGTCGCCCTAGGGGGCACATTCCTGAGAACAGGGAGCATTCCCGGGATGACCAATTTCGAGCTCGGGCTCGTCATAATCGCCTCGGTCCTCTCGATATTCTTCATCTCGTTCGCGCTCGTTTCGATAAACATCATAATAAAGCACAACAGGACGCTGACAAAAATCCCAAAAGAGGTAATCGAGGGAATCGAAAACTATGTGTTCTCCCTGTTTTGGGTCCTCGTTACTGCCGAGCTCTTCTATTTCGTCGTGTATCTGCTCGCTTATGACTACGGGGTGCAGGAGACAGTTGGGCCGCTTATAACTCTAGTAGCCTCGATTTGCCTATTTTATGTCCCGGCTGCAATAGTGATTGATGATATGAGGCCATTTCGGGCAGTTCAGGCAAGCCTGAGGCACATCAGGAAAAAGCCGGTGCTCTTCCTTCTCTGGATTGCGATTGCGCTCGTCTCGCTCGTCGCCCTCGATGCCGTCTTCATAATGCTGAAGGACGCTATTCCATTCGCCCGTTTCATTTTGCTCATTATAAATTCGCTCGTGATAGTCCCGTTCCTGATTGTCCTGCAGACGCAGACATACCTCACGAAATACTCAATCCTGAAGTGAGTCCTTTTTATGAGAGAGTTCAAGTTCCGCGCCGAGGATTCCTCAAAACCAAAGCTTTCCGGCCTCACTCTCGGCTTCATCTACTTTTCCGGGATAAAGAACTCAAAGCAGAACCCAGAAGTTGACGGCGCAGTTGACTTGGCAATAAAAGAAGTTTGCGGGAAGTTTCCCGATGCAGAAAAGATTTCCGAGGACCCGGTTATAAAAGGAATCCGCAGCACCTTCTCAAGAACCGGCCTCGACCCGACAAAGGAACGGCCCTCGGGAGAGGCCCTAACCAGGAGAGCGGTCTTGGGAAAGGGGATTTGCAGAATCAACTCGGTCGTGGACATGAACAACGTCGTTTCGCTCAAAACAGGCTGCCCCTGCGGAGTCTATGACGCAAAAAAGATTGAAGGAGACGAGATAATGATAAAAGTGGGCTTGGGCGAGGATGCATATCCTGGAATCGGCGGCCGAGTCCTTAATGGAGAGAACAGAATCCTCACGTCAGATTCGAAATCGATTTTCGGGGGCCCGACAGCTGATTCGGCAAGGACTTCGATAAATCTTGAAACAAAAGAAGTCCTGATGCTAATCTACCATCCGTCGAGTGCCTCAGCCCCAAAACTCGAAGAAATACTCGGGCAAGCAGCAGCATTAATGGAAAGCACTACGAGCGGGAAAAAAGAATACTCAGGGATTTTTTTGATTTGAGAATTGATTACTCGAGAACCCTGATTGTCGCGTTCAGCATCGTCTTCTCGAGGACATTGTTGTAATCCCTGAAATGGACGAAGCCCGTCACTCTGCTGGTGTAGTCGTTCTGCGATGCCCGATGGGTAGCATACACCTCAAAAGACGCCTCCTTAATAGCACCCGGGGCAATTTCCCCGATTTTCGTGTTCCTTTTGTTTGAGACCCCGGTGCTGTCGAATGCCAGCTCTTTCGGAATCTCAAAATCAACGGAAACCATCTGGGGCTTCTCGGAAGTGTTCTTGACTTTCACCGTAACCATCATCGTCTCCTTGTTCGCAAGCGAAATCCTTATCGGGCTGCAATGCGTGCTCAAAGAAATCATCCCTGCCATGTCATCACCTCAGAAAGCCTCTGCAATCACTATTACGTCTGTGACACTCCTCACGCGGGAATAATTTATGCTCTGCGTCGCGAGGAATTCCCTCAATTGCTCACCAGACAGTCTTCCCATCGGCGCTAGCAGGATTTTCATGACTCCTCCGCTCCCGAGGTCAATGATGAAGTCCTCAGCCCTGCCAAGTTTCTTGCCCCGCTCGGTGATTATCTCAAGCCCTCTCATTTCGGAAATTCGGACAGTCATCAGAGTCACCTTTTTTCGACGTTCTTCTAATTTGTCCAGATAGATTTAAAAACAGATGCCGATAATACAGTATCACGACCAGTTGAAGAGGTGCTTATATGCCCACGAGAATACTACATCATATATCGAAAGCATTGGGCGTGCAGAGGGAAGAAGGCGACGAGCCGAAGATTGAGGAATCCGATGTCCACGGAGTAGATATATTCCATGAGAAGGTGGACAGGTGGGTCAACCCAGTCACCCTCAGGACGCTCGAAGATGTGAATGTGATAAAGCACGAGCTTGCACAGGGGAATATCGTGCTCCTCGACATGAAGGCTGTCGAGAAGATGGAAAAGAGGTCCAAGGAGGCACTATTGCTCCTGAAGAGGTTCTGCATCGAGAGCAAGGGCGACATGGCCCGTGTGACCGACAGCAAGTTCCTGCTGACACCTTCGAAAGTTAGGATTGTCAAAAGGAAGAAATAGCTTCTTTTTTCTTTCCATCATCTAGCGGGAGCAGGAACCGGGAGAGGGGAATTTCACACAGTTAAACTTTAATACCCCCAGCACGTATCCTTTGTCGAGGTGGTCGGATGGTTCTTGAGACTTTTACGTCTCCCGAGGTAATGCAGGCCGCAAGCATGGAGTTCCTGAACTTCCTTGCTAGGCTCGTTCTGGCGATTATAATCGTGGTGGTCGGCTGGGCAGTCGGCACTATCCTCGCCGGCATTGTCAAGAAGGTATTCGAGAAGATTGGCTTTGAGCAGTTCCTGAAGAGCCATAAGGTACAGGACGCACTCGGCTCCACGAAAATAGAGAACATCCTTGTGCAGCTTGTCAAGTACTACGTGATTATACTCTTCCTTGCGGATGCACTTAGGTTTGTCCAGCTCGGGACAGTAGGCACGCTAATGTTCGAGCTCGTGAACTTCGCCCCAATCGCTCTCGGAGGTGCGATAGTGGTGTTAGTCTCTGCGGTTTTCGGAGAGCTAGCAAAGGAGAAAATACTCGAGATGTCTGCCAAGTCCTGGCTTATGACGGCACTTGCGAAAGCAACGAAAATACTTGTGATATACATAGGCATTGTCGTAGCTCTAGGGACTATGGGCTTCGAGGTGACGATTCTCGAGCAAACGTTCCTTACGTTGCTCCAGGCAGTCACCTACGGGGTTGCGCTCGCCTTTGCAATCTCGTTCGGGCTCGGCGGGCAAGAAGATGCTAAGGACATGATAAAGAAGACCAGGAAGAAATTCAACCTCTAAGCGTTCTTTTTTTCTTTTTCTTTTTCCCTAAGGTATCTCTTTTTCAATCGTGAGTCCTCTATAAAAGCAAACTGCCATCGAGATGAAGAAGAGCGCCATGAATAAGTGTGCAGCAGTGGCAAGCGGGTCGGGAAGTGCAGAGGTCAGGCCGAGAGCCGAGAATCTCCCGAGGACAGGTATGAAAAGGGCGGAAAGGAAAACAAGGGCGCCGAATAAGGCTCCAAGAGTGTAATACAGATTTCTCTCGATTTTCAGAACCCTCAATTCCATCTGCTCAAGCTTTTTTACTCGAGTTTCCAAATCTGCGTTTACCTTTAGCTTTATTGGCATAGAATCACAAAACTCATTCTCCGCGTTGGTATTTAATATTTTGCACCCAAGAACTTACTGTGTACCACCTCATTGAGAAGAAATTCCGGCCGTTCCCTGCGAGGAAATCAGTCGCAATGGCGATGCTCCGTTATGGCTTTAGGGTTGGGAAAGGAGGCGGCCTCTTCTGCGGGGATGTCGAGCTCTCGCCGGTGAAAGTCGGGAGGGCGATTGGCTGCGATAGGCGGGTTGTTATTGACACTGCGAAGATGATTGCGGATGACCCCGGGCTCCACGCGATATTCTCTTCACTCCGGCCCACGGCATTCGTTGGTGGGGCCGCGAAAGCCCTCGGCCTCGGATTCCTCGAGATACGGGCTGACCCGAGTTCAGTTGGCCTTGTGGCAAAAGTAACGAAAGCGCTCGCAGACGAGGGAGTGATGATACGGCAGATTGTCGCCGACGACCCAGAGATATACCCGGAGCCGAAGCTCACAATAGTTGCGGCCAACAAACTGTCATCAAAGCTCATTGCGAAACTCCAGGCAGTCAAGGGAATTGACCGCATCTCTCTCGAATAAGCTCGAAAAGCTTGGGAACCAGCCCCGCATATTTTTGCAATAAATTTACTCTAGTGTGAGTTCAATATATATTTATAATAACAGAGAGCGAAGCTTTTATGCGTTTTTTCATGGATACAACAAAAGGGTCGAGCCTTGGCTTCTTGGTGAAGTGTGTTGCCTCCCAATGACCTTGTCCATCGATACATGTATATTTTTATACATTAAGGAACAAAAGCAAACGTTTAAATACACTAATGTCCATATAAACGCCTACAGCAAAGGTGAGAAATAATGGGTGTAGAAACAGTAGTGCGAAAATTGCCTCCTAGGGCCGTTACGGTGGAGAAGGTGTTGTCTCCCCCGTTGACTAACCGGGACCCATTCCTCGGGCCCCAGAGAACGCTGATGATTGACGGAATTTTTGTTACGGTGGGCGGGAACAACAGCGCGCAAGGCAAGACAGAGCCGCGAGGAGTTTACTGTTAATTCTTGAAGAAGATGTTGGAATCTTGAAGAAGCGGACCGAACTCCACTTACAAAATACGAAGATTTAAATATGTATTAAGCGATAATTAATCTCTATTTACGGAGGGATTTTGATGTTGCATTCAGCAATTGGTAGGCGTGGAATAAGTCAAATGGCATTAGGGCCCAAGCTCGGGGCTCACGCGCCCAAGACATCGGGAATAACTAAACCTGATCCAACACAAAAACAATCAGAAGAGATAAAAGCGATTGGGAAAAGAGTTTCAGATGGACAAGCAACTTCTGAAGATGTTTACAAACTTCGAGATATCCTGAATACACTACCATCTTCGCCTGTTGGAAAAAGCGCCAAGGTCGCCAAGAACGCACTACAGACGTTGGTTTTGATTGCATCGACATCCGAGGATGGCGTCATAAGGAGCCAGGCAGTTACCGGAATTGAGTTGTTCGATTCGACTGGGGACTACCTAAGGCAATTGGCAAGGAAAGGCCCAACGAAGGTCCAAGCAACAAGCGCTTTGCAGAGAATGGGGGCAGTTGAAGAGATGGCCCAACTTCCCTAGATTGCGCCGTTTCTCCATTTTCTTACGATGATTCCACGAGGGCAAATATGCAGCTGATTGCAAAAGCACCGACTTCAACCGCGAGGCCATACGTTCGAAATCCTTTCTTCACTCGCGTTTTAGATTCACCCATCGGCGCCCGGAACTTCGTGGCGGATGAAAAATTAGTTTATTCTTCAGGTTCAGCCAATTCTCGTACAGATTCGCTCGACCTCCTCTCCATCGCGGGAAGCCCCAAGACCAATTTCGATATCGCCAAGGCGTCCATCGATACCTTGCGAGACAGGAACGAGCTTGATCTGTTAAGGAGACTGGCAGTAAAATCAAATTCTCCGATAGAGGTCGCGAAATACGCTGTTGATGCGTTGGGCACCTTGAATACGCCTCTTGCGACGCGCATACTAAAAGAGATTGTCGCTCATAAGGGCCTCCGGCCGGGAATTCGGGAAACGGCAGTCGACGCTCTGGAACAAACGAGAGCAATCGAAGTATTGGTGCATTTAGGGACGATGAAGCAGATTCATCCGAAATTGCAAGAGAGGATTAAAGAGGCGCTCGCAAGGCTCGAAAACCCATCTTAGCGTTAGAATGAACTCTATTTTGCAATAATTTTACCGTTGCCAGTACCTAAAGAATGGTAGTCTAATCCTATGACAGCGCGAGGATACGATATAGAGGTCTGGGAGGGCCTTTCTAGCGCATCCGATTGATGTGCTGAAATTTTGCTTGATTAGGGAAAATCATCCCTGTGTGACGGCAATTTCTCGAACGCGCGCGCATATGTGCGGGTTCGTGCAAAGGTATTTAAACCTTAACTCCTCTAATCCCTGACACCGTGCGGCTGTAACATACCGGCCGAATGGAGCGCGAATTTTTCGTGCAATGAACATTCATTCCTTTACAGCACGCCATCAAATGGAAACCCGAGCTTTTTCGGGTTAGACTCATGCTTCGAGGACGGAATATTAGCGAACGCTTGTGAGTGCGCCCACCGTCGTAAGATGAGTGGATAAAGTACTTTCCGAAATTTAGTTCGTGTGCATAACTCCAGTTGATCCTGCTGGAGGGCACTGCTATCAGAGTTCGATTAAGCCATGCAAGTCTAGCTCCTGGGCTTCCAGGGGCGGCGTACGGCTCAGTAACACGTAGTCAATCTGCCCTCAGGACGGGCATACCCTCGAGAAATTGAGGATAATTCCCGATATACCAAGTCTGCTGGAATGCTTCTTGGTTCAAACAGGACGGTGAATCGTAGCCGTTTCTGCCTGAGGATGAGACTGCGCCCGATCAGGTCGTTGGTGAGGTAACGGCTCACCAAGCCGATAATCGGTAGGGGCAATGGGAGTTGGAGCCCCGAGAAGGCCACTGAGACAAGGGGCCTAGTCCTACGGGATGCAGCAGGCGCGAAACCTCTGCAATGCGCGAAAGCGTGACAGGGGAACTCTGAGTGCTACACCACGCGTGTAGCTTTTTGCAAGCTTAAGACGCTTGCAGAATAAGGGCTGGGTAAGACTAGTGCCAGCCGCCGCGGTAACACTAGCGGCCCGAGTGGTGTCCACGAATATTGGGTCTAAAGAGCCCGTAGCTGGTCCGTTAAGTTTCCTGTGAAATCTTAGAGCTTAACTTTAAGGCGTGCAGGAAATACTGGCGAGACTTGAGAGCGGGGGAGGTCTAGAGTACTCATGGGGTAGCGGTAAAATGCTGTAATCCTATGAGGACTTCCAGTGGCGAAGGCGCTAGACCAAAACGCGTCTGACAGTGAGGGACGAAGGCTAGGAGAACGAATCGGATTAGATACCCGAGTAGCCCTAGCAGTAAATGATGCAGACTGTGGTGTTGCGATAGCTTCGAGCTGTTGCAGTGCCGTAGTGTAGATGTTAAGTCTGCCACCTGGGGAGTACGGCCGCAAGGCTGAAACTTAAAGGAATTGGCGGGGGAGCACCACAAGGGGTGGAGGCTGCGGTTCAATTGGATTCAACGCCGGGAACATTACCAGGAGCGACGGCAGAATGAAGGCCAGACTGAAGATCTTGCCTAACGAGCCGAGAGGTGCTGCATGGCCATCGTCAGCTCGTGCTGCGAAGTGTCCGGTTAAGTCCGGCAAATTGAACGAGTGCAGTCTCGGGTGAGATAATGAAAATAAAACTCGACACAAAATTAGCGTATCTTATAGGCCTGTGGAAGGCCAGGAAAACCACAATCGGGCTAGGAGTAGGTGGAGACGAACAGATTAACCAAATCTTCATCGAGAAATCGGCGGAGAGATTGGGAGTTTCCCCGAATAACTTCAAGTTCGAAGGAAAACGGGTTTTCTTCTTCCACACCGCTTACCGGAAATATTTCCAGGAGACAGAGGAAGGCGAGCTCGACATCTTCCGAAGGAAGAACGAGGTTGCTTCCGCGTTTCTTGCGGGATATTTCGACGGCAACGGAGGCATCGAAGGGGAGAGAAATGACAGAATCTATCTTTCGAGAGCCGGGGACAATGAAAAGGCGCTGATAGAGCGGCTCGGGTTCAAGACGGTTTTCAGGAGTGGGAAACTTTATATGATAAAGCCGAAGGAATTCATTTTCTTCATTCTCCCATTCATATCTCATCCCGAGAACAAGCGAAAGCTTGGCGCACTCGTGCAATCTGGAAACGAGCGAGACCCCCGTCTACAGTTGCGATCTGGCCCTCCGGGGCAAGAGCACTCTGTGGGGACCGCCTACGTTAAGTAGGAGGAAGGAGGGGGCGACGGTAGGTCAGTATAAAGGACCTACTGCGGACAAACGACGCAGACAATACGTATGTAGACCTTGCTTAAGGCCTGAATCTCCTGGGCTACACGTGGCCTACAATGGTTGAGACAACGGGTTGCGACTCCGAAAGGAGGAGCTAATCTCTCAAACTCAGCCTTAGTTCGGATTGAGGGCTGAAACTCGCCCTCATGAAGATGGAATCCCTAGTAATCGCGGGTCAGCATCCCGCGGTGAATACGTCCCCGCTCCTTGCACACACCGCCCGTCAAATCACCCAAATAGGACCCTAGTGAGGCGATGCTTTTTGGCATCCTCGAACTAGAGTTTTATGAGGGGGGTTAAGTCGTAACAAGGTATCCGTAGGGGAACCTGCGGATAGATCACCTCCTTTATATTTCCTGTAAAAAGGAAATATAGACGACAAAATTTGGAAGTGCAGGAAGCAACACAATCGTTTCGCAATTCAAACGTCCTCGAAGCAATTCACGGGCTCGTAGCTCAGTGGTAGAGCGCCTCCTTTGCGAGGAGGAGGCCGCGAGTTCAAATGCCACAGGGGTTTCACCCCGCCAAGGGAGTCCCCTTGGCTTGAGACTCTCGCCGAGTCCATTAATGTTCATAAGTCAGAAATGACTTTATGAAAATATGCAGATCCCGAGCTCTTTTGGGATTGAAGTTTAGGCTTTTCAAGAAAAAGCTGTTTGTAAGGTCGAAAGACCAATGAAGCAGACCACGTGTATGAAGGAACAGGCCGTAGATTTACGGATGTGAGTATGTTACGCCATTCAGTGGATGGCTTGGCTCAGGCAGGCAGGGGCCGTGGCAAGCTGCGATAAGCTCGGGGTAGGCGCAGGCAGCCCTCGAACCCGAGATAGCCCCAGTTGCGCGTAAGCGCACACGCCACGCGGGGAATTGAAACATCTTAGTACCCGCAGGAAAAGAGACCAATTGGGATGCGGTTAATAAAGGCGATTGAACGCCGCATAGAGCGAATCGAATCCTTCCGGGGTAACTCGGGAGGAGATGTGAGGTGCCAGTCATCCTGTTTTCGATCCGAAGTCGGCTGGAAAGCCGTGCCATAGAGGGTGATAGCCCCTTAGGAAAAGATTGCAGGAGTTAGGCACAAGCGAGTAGCGCCCATCAAGTATTGGGTGCGAACACGGGTGAATCAACATCCAACTCTAAATATACCCTGAGACCGATAGCGTATAGTAGCGCGAGCGAAAGCTGAAAAGTACCCCGAAAGGGGGGTGAAAAGTGCCTGAAACTGAATGGTTACAGTATGTTGCTGCTTGAAAGGATTGACGCGTTCCATAAGCAAGGAGAAGAAATTCTTTACGCGACGGAGCGAAGACCAAAGTTGCAACGTTCTTCTCGAAACAAGAGCCAGGGAGTTCCTGGGAGTGGTAAGGCGAAAACCGGAGCGAAAGCGAAAGCGCGCACCGCAAGGGAGGCGCATCGTACGAAAGTGCGACTAATCACTTCCTAGAGACCCGAAGCCATTGTGATCTACACGCGAGCAGGTTGAAGCCGACTTCCAAGTTGGTGGAGGACCGCAACCAGTGCTAGTATATTCTGCTTGGGTGACTTGCGTGTAGGGGTGAAAGTCCAGTCGAACATGGCAATAGCGGGTCCCCCTCGAAGCATCCTCAGGATGACCTTGCCCGAGATCGATAGTGGGGTAGAGCACCGATTGAACAGAACGAGATCGAAAGGTCCCGCTGTTTTGTCAAACTCCGAATCTGCTATCATCGTAGAAGGCAGGAGTCGGGAACACTGGGTAAGCTAGTGTTCCGGGACGGGAACGACCGAGACCGTGGTTAAGGTCCCTAAGACCTGACTAAGTGCGAAGTCACAAGGAGTCTCCTCTCTAAAACAGCCGGAAGGTAGGCTTAGAAGCAGCCATCCTCTAAGCAACGCGTAATAGCGGACCGGTCGAGAGCGCGGGCTCCGAAGATGTAGGGGGCTAAGTCAGGCACCGAGACCTCGGAGAAGCGGCTGTGCCGCTTATCTGGTAGGGGGGCGTCCTGTTTGGGCAGAAGTTGGGCGGTAACGTCCAATGGACCGAACAGGAATGAATATCCTGGTGCTAGTAACAGCACATCCAGGTGAAAATCCTGGACGCCGCAAGCACACGGGTTTCTTGGCAACGCTCGTCAGCCAAGAGTAAGCCGATCCTAAGTGCGCAGCTAATAACTCGCGCGCAAATAGGGAAACGGGTTAATATTCCCGTGCCATATGGGTAGACGCGGCAACGCAAGTCCAGTTTCTGACGCTTTTGGATAAGCCGAGCAGGAGCAATTCTGTTTAAACGGAGTAACGCTGTGGAGACTCGTTATGAGGAGAAGCAGCCGAAACCGCGAATAGCTTCCGCAAGGGAGTTCGGTTGATTCCAGGGGCCCATGAAAAGGAAACTGGTCCGATCCCATATGTTCGTACCTAGAACCGGTACAGGTGTGCTGGCAGAAAAAGCCAAGGCGTGGCAGGGGAACTTGAGTAAGGGAACTCGGCAAGTTAGTGGCTTAACTTCGGGATAAGCCATGCCTGCGTTGCTTAACGGCATTGCAGGTCGCAGTGACCAGGGGAGAGCGACTGTTTACCAAAAACACAGCTCACTGCAAAATCGCAAGGTTTAGTATAGTGGGCGATGCCTGCTCACTACTGGTACGTTAAACTCGGTTTCAACCGAGCCAAGCGCCAGCAAAGAGCGGGGGTAACTCTGACCCTCTTAAGGTAGCGTAATACCTCGCCGCTTAATTGGTGGCTTGCATGAAGGGCATAACGACTCTCCCACTGTCCCTACTCTGGACCTGGTGAACTCACTACTCCGTGAATATGCGGAGGACTCCTAGTGGGAAACGAAGACCCCGTGGAGCTTTACTATAACCTGTTGTTGAGATATTATGTCTTACGCGGAGCGTAAGCGGGAGCCGTTATGTCGTCGCTTCCGGGCGACGGATAGGCGAAATTGTAACACCGCTCGTACGATGTGATATTTCTTTACCTTTCAGGGACAGCAGCAGGCGGATAGTTTGGCTGGGGCGGTACGCCCTCGATAAGGAAACAAGGGCGCCCAATGTTCTGCTTAGATGGGTCAGAAATCCATCGGCAAGGGTTAAAGACAAATGCAGGACTGACTGAATCCTTAAAAGCGTGGGATTCAGAGACGAAAGTCGGGCTTAACGAACCTTGGTGCCCCTTTGATGAGGGCCCAAGCTGTCAGACAAGCTACCCCGGGGGTAATTTCGTTAGTTGCGAACCACACTGGAAAGTTACGTCCTCTCTACTTAAAAACGGCAGGGATTAATCTCGATTCATGAACGTAGATTTTGCCTATCTTGTTGGCGCTTTGGGCGATGCAACACTCACCCACAGACCCAAGAAAGGCGAATATTGCATTGAATTCGAGCAGAAGAGCGAAGATTGGCTCAAGGACTCTATAGCTCCTCGAGCCCAACGTCTCTTCGGAAAGACAATCCCTGTGAGAAAGCGCAAGTCTGGCTTGTATCGCTTGAGGATTTATTCCAAAAAAGCGTATAGCGAGCTTGCGAAAGCGTGGAACGATCTCTCGATCATCGAAGAATCTGATGAACGCGCAAAATCAAATTTTGTGCGAGGCTTCTTTGATGCGGAAGGCTCGGCTCCTCGCCGGAATGCGGGAACATGCTATCGGATATTGTTTTATCAAAAGGACATATCCCGATTGCTTTGCATCTCGCGCCTTCTCGATTCGCTCGGCATCAAGCCTGGGCGGATTTCGAACAGTAGGGATATCGGCTTACTCGCAGTGCGAGGGAAGTCGAACGTAACTTCGTTTGTAAGAATCGTTGGAAGCGAACATCCTATCAAAAGGATGGCTCTACTCCAACTTATTTCTTTATGATTCCAGTGCGCTTCTAGCGAAACTCAAAACAGGCTCGTCGCGGGCGAGAGATGCTTTAAACTCTCTTGTTCAACGCGGAGCCGGTCTTCTAAATTCCCAATAGTCCAAAACAAATACGGCACTAGTGGTACTTTGGAAGTACCGGTTTCGCGATCTATGAGTGAAAAGCACTCAAATACCCTTTCAGCCCCGTTGTTTTTGCTGGGGGCTGAGGTATAAATCGACCCCGCGGTTTGGTACATCGCTGTCGGCTTAGGTCATCCTGGCGGTGCAGGAGCCGCCAATGGTTGGGTTGTTCATCCATTAAAGACCTACATGAGCTGGGTTCAGTACGTCGCGAGACAGTACGGTAGTATCTACTAGGAGTGTTGATCGTCTGAGAGGAAGGATCCCAGAGTACGAGAGGAACCGGGATTCGGCGCCTCTAGTCTACCGGTTGTATAGTGCACTGCCGGGCAGCCACGCGCCAGTGGATAAGACCTGAACGCATCTAAGGTCGAAGTCACTCTCAAAACTAGACGGTCTAAGACGGGAGTAGCAGACTCCTTTGATAGGACGGGGACGTAAACGAAGAGCTCACGCGATTCGTGAATCCGCCGTTACTAATGTCTATGCATCTCACATCCGGTCAAAAACGGCCTGTTCCATACACAACGTGGTTTTGCTGCGTTTTTTATTCTTTTAAGATAACTAGCGGAAGCGCTGCCAGAATGTGTTTTTTCGATGAAGATTAGCGTAAGCTCTACAAAAAACAAACAAAAAACGGCGCCCCCGGGGGCGCTCGATTCAACCAAAAAAGAGATTTTTTATCCAAGGCGTTTCATTTTTAATGGTCTTATCCCAATCACGGCTTCTTGTTCTTCTTCTGTTGCATATTCATTCCAGTCTGAATGCTCTAACGTCTTAACAATCACGGGTTTAGTGTCGATAAAACGATAGCATAGGGAAGAGTCTCCCATATTATGGCAAAACCCCGCAGGATAGACGTTTTTCGAAGTTCCATTGCAGATTATCTTGAATCCATCACTGATCATTTTCAGATCGAGTGTTCTCAGCGAACTATACCAACTGCCTGAAAAAGACTGTTCAAGTTTCTTTTTTCGGAATTCTAAAAATGTTGCGCGCTAATCCGCGGCCTTCCTAGGCCGGGGTGCGCCGCAGCGCAAGCGCAACCAATCGCGAGGGGTTTGAGGGGACGGCGAAACGTCCCCTTCACAGTCTTCTTTTAAGGAACAG
>JAKAKT010000100.1 GCA_021813385.1 Microcaldota archaeon | reverse complement strand
GAATACCTCGAGTCGAAGGGAATCGCAACAAGGATGCTTTTCGGAGGAAACCTCGCGAGGCAGCCCGCCTATCTCAGAGAGAAGTTCGATATCGTCGGCGACCTCAAGAATTCTGACATGGTTATGAGCAATGCTTTCTGGGTGGGAGTCTACCCGGGCCTTTCGCGCAAGATGCTCGAGTATGTCGCGGAAAATTTCGAGCAATTCCTGTCAAAGCACGGTTGAGACGATGGCTAAGACAAAAATGAAACTGAATGCTTCCAATCCTAAGGCTCGGCAGCTGGAACAGCAGGAGGAGAATTCCAAAAGAGACGATTATGCGGCTGGCACCACGAATGACAGCATCGTGGCCGGAAAGCCCAAGCCCGGGATATCCGCATGCATTATGGTGAAGAACGAAGAGAAGAACCTGCCCGGGATGCTTGACAGCCTGAAGGGCGTCGTGGATGAGATAGTTGCCATTGACCACGAGAGCAGCGACCACACTGCGGAAATTCTGAGGAAGGCTGGAGCCAAGATAATACCCCTGAAAGACCCTGAGAGGAATTTCAAGAGCGAGGGGAAGGGAAGCAAGAGCTGGGTCGATATTGAAAGGACGTTGCTGAACGACAACGCAAGTTACGAATGGATACTGCACATAGATGCCGACGAACGGCTTACTGGAGGAGCCCGCCAGGAGCTGCCAAAGCTCGCCAAGCAGGACGATTACGACGTCATATGGCTCATATCAAAGCATTTTTATGCTCCTGGCAAGTGGTTCAGATACGGGTTTTACAGGCCGCATCCGGAGCCGCGCTTTTACAGGAAACGCTGCAAAATAAATTGGAATGTGATAATCCATGAGCCGCCAAGGATAGAAGGAAGGCACTTTTACTCGAACGTGGAATATGACCATCTTTACTACACCCCAGGCGAGGAGAGGATACGAAGAAAGCACGAGGTATACATCCAGATTGAGAGGCGGCAGAAGGCACAGTACTTATCAAAGAATTTTTTTGTGATGACGTTCTTCATCCTCCTTGGATACCCCGTATATTTCTTGTATGGCCTTGCCCGCTATCTTGCGTTTTTGGACGGGTGGGAAGGGGTGAAATCAGCTGGCTACCTCTCAATGTATTTTGCCAGGTCCGGGTACTTGGAAGTTTTTTTCAAAAGGAAGCTGGGCCTCATCCGCTACAGCCCATATCTTGAAAACGAACGGGTGAACTGATGAAAAAACAACAACTTAGTACATTCCACGGGTGAGATGATGAAAATGATAAGCATAGTCACCCCATCCTACAACCAGGCGGCGTATATCGAAAGGACGATACTCTCAGTAAAAAACCAGGATTACCCAAATTACGAGCACATCATTGTCGACTGCTCGGATGACGAGACGGTCAGCATAATAAAAAAATACCCTGAAATCCGATTGGTTGCCAAGAGGGAGCGATTCCCCCTTTCAGCAGCACTTAACTTGGGATTTAGAAATGCCCGGGGGGACATAATCGGGTGGATAAACTCGGACGATGCATTCGAGCCGGGGGCATTCAAAACCGCTGTCGAATATCTGGAGAGCCGTCCCGACGTCGACATGGTGTATTCGGATTGCCGGTTCATAGACGAGAATGACAAGGGGCTCGCCATCTGGCATACTGCTGAGTTCAGTTATTTTAGGAACCTCAATTATTTCCAGATGATTCCGCAGCAAACCATATTTTTCAGGAAGGAGGTTTTCGGGAAAGTCGGGTATTTGGATGAGCGATTCCACTATGCGATTGACTACGACTTCCTGATAAGGGTGTCCAAGAGGTGCAAGATTGCCTATTTGCCGGGCGTCATTCTCGGGGCGTTTAGGCTGCACCCTGGCTCTAAGACGATGTCGCAGCGAAAGAAGTTCGAGCCTGAGGTCAGGCTGATAAAAAAAGAGCAGGGCGCGGTATTGCCTTATTTTGTTGCGGACAGCGTGCAGAAGCTCATTGGAATTTTCAAGAAGAGGCTGTAGTTTGCCCGATTGCGCGAACAACTGTTTTTTTAATTTTGGGTGAGAAAAGCCGGTTATGCGAGTGGCAATTGTCGGGCCTTTCCACCCAGAGCCGAAGGAGGGCGGAGTCGAGCAGCATGTCTACCATATCTCGAGATGCTATGAGGAGCTCGGAATCGATGTCGAGCGATGGAGCTGGAAAGTGGGGGAAGACGCTGGCGGGATAAGGCGAATCAGCCTTTTTAATCTTGGGAAGTGCTTCCGCGAGAGCAAAGCAGACCTCGTCCATTTCCATTCAACTGCCACGACATTCTCGCTTTTTTATAATCTCGGCAGGTTTAAGGGCAAGGCTGTTTCGACAATCCACGCATTCTATCACCACGAGTTTGAGACTACCCCCAGGATGAAGGCCTTGAGCATGGTTATGGCTGCCCCGTACAAGACCGCATTGAGGAGAATAGGCAACACTGTAGCTGTCAGCAAAAAAATCAAGGATGAGGCTGAACAGGGGGGCGTTCCTGTTAAGGCTGTTATCGGGAATGGGGTTCCCCTTGGGGAGATAAGGAAAGCGGTTGAACGGGACGACCTTCGTTCCGATGCCATAATGGTCGGCCGGTTCAGCGAGCAGAAAGGGGTTTTTGACTTCATTAATGCCTTCTCGGGCACAGGGCTGGACGTGATGCTTATGGGGTATGGCGAGAAGGCTGTTGAGAGAAAAGTCCGGGAGCTATGCAGGAAGGGCGGGATAAAGTGCATTGTTGCCCCGAGCAGACGTGTTGTCCTGAGCGCGATAAAATCTTCAAAAGTGTTTCTTTTCCCTTCCAAATACGAGCCGTTCGGGATTGTCGGGGTCGAGGCGCTCGCGCTCGGAAAGCCGGTGGTTGTTTATAAGATGGCGGGAGGACCCCTTGACTTTGTGGAAAACCGGGGCAATGGGCTCGTGATAGAGAATACGCCTGAAGCCCTTCGCTCGAGTGCAAAAATGCTTTTGGATGACAGGAAATTCCTTGGATTGCTTTCGAAAAACGCCCTCAAGAGCTCTGAAGGCCACGATTGGCCGATTATTGCGAAAAAGATGAAAACATTCTACTCGAATCTTCTCGGCTGCTAGCAGCCCAATTGCTCGCTTATGGCGAGTTCAAGCTCGCCCTCGATCTTCTTGAAATACGGGTCCCCGATATCCAGGTGGTTGCTTTCGTATGCCTGCCTCGCAAGTTCGATGCTTGCATCCTGGTTCTCGGTAATTTCGCGGATTTTCCTTGCCCAGCTGGACTCCAGGAAATCCTTAATCACCCAATTCTCCGGAAGGAAATCGGAAGCCCCAACTCCGGGGGAAGTGATTACCGGGACTGAAGCGCTTAAGGCCTCAACAATGACGAATGCTATCGGGTCGCTGGTCGCAGTGTGGACGAATAGCTTAGCCTTTGAATAATATTTCGTTAGTTCTTCATCCTTTTCTACGAAATCAAGGTATTCCAGGTTCCTTATGCCCTTTGCTTCTGCCCTCAGTTTCTGCGAGAGGGCTCCGCGGCCGATAAAAACGAAGTGCTCGTCTTTCAATAGCCTTGCCAAGCGGAAGAAAAACATGGGGTTTTTGGTCTCCTCTGCCCTGCCGATGAAAAGGATGTGCTCCCGTCTCCTCGATTGTTTTATTCTCCTTGTGGCCGGAGGTATTGCGAAGGACATTATGCCGGTTTGCAGCAGGAACTCGTGTGTTCGCATTGTTGGGCAGATGAAGGGAATGTTCTTAAATGGTTTGAGGAGCATTTTCGAGATGGAATCCTTACGCCTCCCTCTTGGGAAATATTCCTCATACACCATCAACGGGACTCCCTTTGCCAGGATTTCCCATGCCTCGAGGGAAAAAAGTGGTGAATTGGTAACGTATAAGTTTTCTCGGCTGGGATTCGTTGGGGTGTGCCATATTGTCTTCCTGCCGGTATACAACGAAATTGCACCAGGGGACCCCGGAGAGATGTCCTTCGTGGCCATCCCCCTCCTCTCTGCAATGTTATTGAGGACTGATTTCACTGACCCGTAAACCCTGTGCGGGCCGAGGACGGTTATTATCTCTCTCGTCATGGCAGTATTTTGAAAGACAGAATAAATAACGTTTGGTTGTATATCGCTTATTGAACCTTGCTAGAATCTTGCCGCAAGAAGTCAGACCCGTTTTTCTTTGACCAGAACTTCTTCCAATACGCGTAATCTGTTTCCCGGGTAAGGCGCGCGGTTTTGAGAAGCCAGAGCATGAGCCCTAAGAGGAAGCTGGCTCCGAAGTCAGGAACAATTCTCAAAAACAGGTAGTATGTGTAGATTATTGGGCCGAATACTGAAAAGGTTTGGATGAAAAAGGTTGGTCCGAGCCTGTTTTTGCTTCGGCCCCTGAAGGACCGCTCGCATAATATTTCAAAAAAGGGAGAGAACGCCGAGAAAAATAGTTTTTTCATAGTGAAGCTCAGGTAATTTCTGATGAAGTAGCTGGAGGACTTGTTCAGCCAGAGAAGAGTCCAGAACTGGTGAAAAAAAGCCCTCGAGAATACCAGCTGGGCCCTCAATGTGGACGATTGCTCTGACTCTGTTCCTGTAAGGCAAGCTGGGAATTCGAAATGGATTGCTTTGGCGCCCGGATTCGCTAGGGAGATTAACCTGAGAGCCCAGGCGTGCATATAATTCGTGCCCCTTCCTCTCTCGAGAGCATTTTGGTCCAGCTCCTCCAAAGCTGCCCGCCTGAACACGATGAAACCCATAAAGCTCATAGGAGCAGTAAACAATTCCCGGCTTGATGAATATGCTTGCCCATTCCGGGGCTGACTGCCAGGAACCCCCTCGTTCGCCGTCCTATTCAGATAGACAACTTTTACGTGGTCATCCCTTATTGATTTCAAGAATGCAAGGAGCTTTTTCAGCGAACCCTTGACAACCCCATCGTCATCTCCGAGCGTCCATAGATAGTTCCCTCTCGCCATCCTTGTTGCCCGCAACACATTAACATCAAAACCCTCGTTTTTCTCAGAAAAGTTGAATTTCAGCTCGAAATTTGGATTGCCCCATTCCGTCTTTAGATAATCGGCAGTTCCATCATCAGAACCATTGTCTGATATGCAAACTTCAATCTCGCCTTCAAGGCCGCGAATTTCGTCCTTGATGTTGTTTAGGAGCCTTGAGAGCTTTTCCTTCCGGTTATAGGTTGGAATGCATATTGACAAGATTTTGTCCATGAAGATAAAAGAGTCATAACCTTTATATTGATTCAACCGAATAGTAGTGCCCGTGAAGACATGCGCATTCTGATAACTGGGGGAACGGGTTTCATAGGGGCATGCCTAGCAAGACATCTTTCGAAAGATAACGATGTCCACCTTGTGCATAGGCCAAGCGCCAACACCTGGAGATTGACCGGAGTCCGTTACACGCCCCACCACGCTGACCTGGCGGTTTACGCCTCTGTTGAGCGAGCTGTCAGCAAGATAAAGCCTGAAAAGATTTTCCATCTCGCTGGCTATGGCGTTTACCCGACTCAGACCGACATTTCCACCATATTCCAGAGCAATGTTCAAGGAACCGTTAACCTCCTAAAAGCAGTGAAAAAAACAGGTTTCAGGAGCTTTGTTTTCTCTGGCTCTGGCTTCGAGTATGGGCTTGTCGACAAGCCCATAACTGAGAGCAACGAGCTTCGGCCCCCAGACCCGTACTCGTTGTCAAAGGCAGCGGCTTCTTCATTTCTTATTGACGAGGCCGTTGCGCTGGACCTTCCGATAAACATTGCGAGGTTCTTTCTTGTGTATGGCTATTACGAAGCCTCGACCAGGCTGATTCCGACGCTCATTAACTCCTACGCAGCAGGGCAGTCCCCGCAGCTGGCATCTAAAAAGAACGTGAGGGATTTCGTGTTTGTCGATGACGTGGTCGATGCTGTTGTCAAGATATCCGACAGCGGGCTCGCAGGAGAGGCATTCAACATTGGGAGCGGAAAAGAGCACTCGGTTGAACAAGTCGCTGAAACTGTGAGAAAGCTTTTTGACTCGAGGCTGATGCCTACGTGGGGAGTTGCGCAGAAACGGACTTTCGAGCCGAAACACTGGTGCGCTGACATCTCGAAGGCAAAGCGGATTCTCGGTTGGGAACCGAAATATTCGCTTGAGGAAGGCCTTAAGAAAATGATTGAATGGCATAGAGTGGATAATAGAGAAAAACCTTGAGCCGGATAAATTGGTCTTTGGAAGATAACGGGCCAGGGCAAGAACTGAATTCTGCAGCTGGGTTACCATTAATAAAACATTCGTCCAATCCCTACGTATGTATGCGTTTGTCTCCGTCGGGCAGTGCGGGGGGGGAATCCTCGATTCTGTGCTCTGGGAGAAGAACGTATGGGCCGCTTCAAAGCCCCTTGCGATAAACTCGGCAACGAGCGACCTGCTTAACCTGAAGAATATCTCGAGAGAGAATTGGCTGGGGTTTTCAAAGAACGGATTCGTTAATGGGAGCGAGAAGAACTTCGATGACTTGATTGCAGGGGGGTATGGCCAGAACAGGGACAAGGCCGAGCGTGATGCGCTCGCCCATTACGGGGAGCTCCAGGAAGCGATTGCCGGGCATTTCCTCGAGAACACAGTCGACGCGAAGAAGATTTCCTGCGCTTTCGTGCTCTTCGGCCTCGGGGGCGGCACAGGGAGCGGGGCCGGGCCGGTGGTGGCTGCTGCTTTCAAATCGCTCGGAATTCCCGTCATCGCAATCGCCGTTTTGCCTGCTGGCGAAGAGGGGAGCCTCGCTGCTAGCAACGCATACGTTAGCTTGAAAAGGCTTTCAGAAATCGCAAATTCCATTATTCTCGTGGACAATCAGCGAATTGCTTACACGGGAAATATGGCCAATGCCTACAGGAGATACAACGATTATGTGGCCCGGGCAATAATCGAACTCGCCCTCGGCAGCGCTACTGAACGGATAAACCCGGCGGCCTTCGCAGGCAACCCGCCTGTAATCGACATAAATGACATAATAACTGCGACCACCCTGCGGGGGCGAGTTGCTTATGCCTGCCTTGCCCGCTCGAGCGAAAGGGCGAGGGGGCTGTTCAACTACCTGGTCCCTATCGGCGGATGGAAGAAAATCGACGTGATAAAGCTCCTTTACGAATCGTTCCTGAAGCTCAGTGTCGAGGGCGCAAAGCCTGAAGAATGCGAGAAGAATCTCGCCCTCCTGAGGCTCCCGCCCCATTATCTTGAGAGCTCGGGCGAGCTTGCTCCCATTGACATCATCAGGGCTTTCCTTTCAGAGCGCTCCGCGATGAAGCAGACCCATCTCGGGGTCTCGGTGACAAAGCGGAACATCGTCTCTACGGTCCTCCTTTTCACCTATCCGGAGGAGAAGGTCGAGCGCATCGCGCAGCTCCGCTCGCAGGCGACGCACTACAAGCAGGAGAAGGCGGATGCCTTGTCAATACCAAGGATGTTCCTTACCAGGGTGGATGTTCCTGACTCCGATGGAAAGGCTGAAATCGAGATTGAGGGCATACGGAGGCCTGCTGGAAGCCTCTATGCACTTAAGGAGGGGAGGCACCAGATGAAAATCTTGTCGCCGAACCATGAGCCATACATCGGAGCCTTGCAAGTGGAGAAGCACTCCGCCATCTCGGTCGGGCTTCAGGCGAAAAAAGGCGGGACTGGAACAGTCAAAGTGACAGTGGTTTCTGAAGGAAAGCCCATTAAGGATGCGGAAGTGGTTATCGGCAGGAAGAGTGAACGGACAAGCGAGGGCGGGATGGGCTCCCTCGAGGTCGAGCTTGGGGCCCACAAGCTCACCGTCATTCACCCGAACTACAAGGTTTATGAGACCGAATTGGCGTGCGAGGGCGATTCGACGACCTGCACGGTCGAGCTTGTGCCGAAAGCGGAAAAGAAGAAAAAGAAAGCTACTTGAAAGGAACGCTCCTCTTCCAGAACTCCTCGAAATAAGTGCTGAAAGCCTCGGCGATTTCTTTGCTTACTATTTCTATGACGATTGGGTTCTCTTCTGAAACCGTCATCATAACCGTATCCTTGTAAACCAAAAAATACGCAGGAGAGTATATGTCTATTGGCATATACCTCGCATCACAGCCCCAGAACGAATTCCTGTTCCTAAGCGTTTCTCGCGGGGTCCCCTTGTTGAACAAGAGCCTGCATTTTATTCCGGCTGCAACTCTCTTTAGGTGGTCTTTTTTCCAATATCGGTGGTGCGATTCTGGCTGGAAGCGCGGGCCGCCAAGGTAATCGTAGGTCTCCCCTTTCTTCACTTTAAGGTAAGTGTGCTCGTGCGCGGTCTGGAGCCCCTTAAGCCCCTGGTAAACTGAAACTGACTTGACTCTTCCAGTTTCCTTATAGAGCGTTCTTAGGTTTTCTACAGAGGAATCGAACTCCTTCCCTATTTCTTTCAGTTCCTCTTCTCTCTCGCGTATGTAGCTCTTTATCCTTATTGGGTCAGCGACCTGGAAGTATTTCATCCCATTCTGTTCAACGTGGGAGGCAAGCCCTTTTTTCTCGAGCCTATCGAGAACCACATAAACCTTCGACCTTGAAATCTGGGCCGCATTTGCAATCGGGCCAGTTGTGCTTGAGCCGAGCTCGAGCATCGCGAGATAAGTTCTTATCTCTCCAGTTGTCATGCCCAGCTTCCTGAGGATTTGCTCGTCCATGGAAAGAATTTTGTTGGGTCGCTATTTAACTTTTTCCTTCTGTAACCTGATTTGGAGAAGAAAGTTGCGTTTTTTACGACGTTTTTTCTTTGTTGTAACCCACTAGGGGGAAACTAACCCTTAAATACTAAAAAAAGAATAATGTACCATGGACCGTAGTCGCGAGCTTTTAGAAAAAGCCTGGGAGGATGTCTGCAGGGCCCTGCTCGGAGATGAGATTGGGGGGCTCGAAGATTTTGAAAAATACCTCGGCCGATACGCTGGGGGGCTTAGCATAAAAAAATCCGCAATATCCGGAAAGCCGGTGGTGTTCTCCCCAGTCAAGGGAATGGACGACAACGCAAAATACATCAGCAACGATGAGAATGCCGAGTACCATGAAATGGACAAAGGCACGAGGCTTGACATAAACCAGGTAAAGGACATCGATTCGATACTGGCCGCGCTTAGGGAAAAATTTTACTATGCCGGGGACGTGGTTCTCGGAAACTCCAGCGAGATTGAACTTTCAGACAAGTGCATTGATTCTTCATTCGTCTATAAGTCACGAACGGTCCATGAAGGAAGCAGATTCGTGGCATTTTCCAACCAAACGCGCCATACCGAGTACGCTTTCGGCATAAGCCAAGATGTCGGGTCCAGGTTCGTCATAGCCGGTTATTACATCTATCAGCTCAGTCGTTCCATGGAAAACCTCAATACCTTCGATTCGGCCGACTGTTATTTCACCGCCAACTTAAGGTCGTGCTCCAATTGCATGTTCTCATTTAATCTGCGAAACAGGCATTATGGCATCGGAAACCTTTCTCTTCCAAAAGACAAATACCTGGACTTGAAGGATAAGCTCGTTGGAGAAATCAGGGAGATGCTTAAGGAGAAAAAAACGATTCCGGGAATAGTGGACCTAATCGCGGCCCCGGGAACGGCGCCGAAGCTGAAGAAAAACGAACCCACACTTTCCAACAAACCCGGCGTTTCCAAAAAAGGGCCTTCAGACGAGCTAAACTCCGCATTTAAAGATACGTGCGGAATCTTGTTCGGCAAAAAACTGGCTCCGCTCGTTGCATTCGAGAAGTGGCTGAGCGAGCACGTGGATAGTGTCATACCATCGAAATCCGCTGTGAGTGGCAAGGACATATACTTGGCTGCCGTGCCTGCGTTCGCTGCTATCAAAGACAACGCAGTGGGGTTGGAGGAGGCGTTGGAACTCGGGGAATGCAGTATCTCGGAATCGGACCTGCTGGATTTTGATTTTTCCAATGCAAGGGAAAAGCTGAAGGGCGTGAAATACACGACGACCGAGGATGTGCATGGCACCAACAATTTCGACATTGTGGAATGCAGCAACTATGGCAACAACTCTTCCCATGCCTTTCGGAGTTCGCTGGCCTATGTGTGTAGATATGTGGCTTATTGCTATTGGCCGAGAAATTCCGAATATGTTTTCGGTTCCCAGCTGCTTTTTCATTCAAAATTCTGCATTAAGTGCCATAACTCAAGCAAGCTAAACCGATGTTTCGAGGTTGACAGCTCGAACACCTGCAGCGACTGCTACTTCTGCCACAATTGCGAGAACCTCCAGGAGTGCATGTTCTGCTTCAATGCGAAAAGCCTGCGCTACGCTGTCGGCAATGTTGAATATCCGCGGGAGGAATACTTGGCGCTTAAGAAGCGCCTCCTTGCTCAGATAGCTGAGACTCTCGAGAGGGAAAAGGCGCTCGGCTTGAGCATATATGATGTCGGTGCGGAGCGAGGAGTCAGGATTGGCTACTAAACCAGATAATCCCCAAGTTCGGCAATCATTTTCTCAGCTGAATCGAGCAAAAATGTCGCGAGCCGTATGTTGAAAACTGTCGGATTCGCAAGGAGCTTCTGCGCAGTTTTCCAGAGAATCAGCGGGGGGAAGATTGAGCTTTTCCCGGTGCTGTGCGTGATTAGGAGGTCGACCTGGCCGAGCTTTTGCTTTGCAGAGAATATGTCGGGAGAGCGCGGGGCCGGCAACTCGACTGCCCTCGTCTTCCTCCCTTTCGCCTTCGCATAGAGCGAGAGGTTCCTTCTCTCAATCATCCCTTTCGACGTTTGGGAAACCGTGTATGCGGCGCTTTTCAGCGATTCCGAGCGGACCTTTGAGTCAGATTCGCTCTTCGCCTCATCAATCGCGAGCTTGTGGACCGCCAGGCAGATGTTGAACAGATAGTCTGGGATTGCGGGGTTGTAGCCGTTGCCTATCTCCTGCCTCCCCCTCCTCGCAGACGAAATCGCTTCCTCAAGCTCCTTTGCCTCTGGGAGCGGTTTGTCCTTTGCGAGCCTCGCCTGGAAAAGCTTCTCCTCACCGACCCTGATTTTTTGCCTGAACTCCGCATGCCCGTCAGTTATTATGAGGAGCTCCTTCTCCCCCGGGTCGGCTGCGAAATTGGCTTTCCCGTATGAATCAGTCACCGCAATCTCATCACCGAGCTTCACATCGACTCCCTCGAGCGGGGCTCCTGAGCTCGAAACAACCAGCACTGAGAACTGAACTCTCGTGTCCTTTGATTTCCTTATCCCGAAGAAGATGAGGGCGAGCACTGCGAGCATTATCAGGGCGAGAAGGGAAAGGAGGACGATAACCAGTATGAGCTGCATGGGATTACCCGTTCCTCTTTTTTGGTTTTCTTTGGGGTGCGGGGCCCTTTGGCGATTTCGCCTGGTCGCCTGGTTTGGGCGCTTGGCTTTGCGAATCGGCTTTCGGCCTTGCCTTAGCCTCTTCCCTCATCCAGCCTTCCAGCATCTCCTCGTCAGGCCCGCCGCCCCTCCTTGCCTTGCTTATGAGTTCCTCGGTCTTCTTGGAATAGTCCCGGAGCCAGCCCTCAATCATCTCAAGCTCCTCTGGCTTGATTGCCGCCCGTATGTTCGGGTGCTCGTCATCCTTGAGCTCGAGTGCATCCCCGCTTCTTTTCAGGTTCTCCGAGAATGACTTGAATTTCCCTATGCTTCCTGCGAGCAATTTTTTCAGGCTGAAGCCGCCCAGGAGGACCATGGCGTCAAACCCGTCTCCTTCTTTCGACGTGAGGCTGCAGTAGCGCACAAGCCCGCCCTGGCTCCCAGCCATGAATTTGGAGGAGAGCTTCCTTGCTGCATCCTCGAGACCCTCCTGTGTGAACGTCCCGTCCCTGAGCTTTTTCTCCGGGGCGCGGACTATGAAGTATGCCATCGTCGCAGTCTTCGGCTCGAGGGGGCACATCGGGCTCCTGAGGGCGAGTTCCACGCCTGCCTCGAGGCCGATGACATCGGGGTCGTTGTCCCACGAGATGCACGGGGTGAAGTGGTAGACTCCGAATGACGTCGGGAGCTGGTAGTAATCCGCCACATCGATTGTCGCTTCCGAAGCCTTCCCGCTCGGAGCCACCATCATGTCCATCGCCTTTATGATTTCGCGGTTTATGAGGTAGAACTTGTCTTGGGCAGGGCCCTGTGCTTGCAACCCCACGAGGTCCGCAACCTGGCTGTTGTGAGCAATTAGCACGAGCTCACTGTTCCTTTTTCCCCCTTCGCCATACTTAAGGAGCCTCGTGAATCCGCATACCGCATTGAAGTGCCTCTGGGAGGCCTCTGAGTTCAACGGCCAGATGCCGAGCGAGATGTAGTTGCTTTGGGCTGCTGTCGGCATCTTGTTCTTGAGCTGGCTTATGATGTAAGGCAAGCTGCCGTTCCCTGTCCCTCCACCAAGTGTTGCTAAGCCCAGTATGACGTCTGCCTGGGCGAGCTGGGAGTTCGCGAAATATCTCCTGATTGTCTCGAAGTCCTTCGCAGCCTCTTCTTCGCCTATCTTCCAGACATTCCCTGCCCCCGATGGGGCAGAACCGAAAATGCAGGTCTTCTCCTTCTTTATCTTCTGGAGAATCGACTGGAACTCCGGAGTCAGCCTCGCGCCAAATGCCTTCTCAGGCCGGATGTCGGATGCCGTAGTATTCAACAAAAGAATCCTGTCGCTCATGTATTTGCTCTGGAATTCCGCGAGGTACTGGATTGCTATCTTGTTGGCTCCCTCGCCCGATGCAATCATCCCCCACTCTGTCCCTTCCCGCTCTTTTTTCGCCATCAAATCAACCAAACAAACATTAATTCGGTTCGCTCCCTCATTCCCGGCTCGCTCGTTCTCGAGCCGTTCGCTCCCGCTTCGTCCCTAATTTTCTTTGGCATTTTCATTCCTCGAAAAGTTTTGGTTCAGGCCCTTCCACTAGTTTAACTTTTGGGTGCTTCTTCTTGTAGAGCATGAAAAATACCTCCGGGTATTTTATGTCTAAATCCCTGGCTTGGACTTTTTTGTTCTCGGCAAGCCTCGCGTCGATGAGCCTTTCGGCCTTCTGGTAGCTCCTCATTATTTTTACGTTGCGGATTAGCTCTTCGATTTCCGGAGAGAGCTCCTTTAGCATTGAGGAAATCTTCTTGGTGAATTCTGAAGTGCCGCCCCCAGGTGCAACTATTTTTTGAGGCAGCTTCGCTTGCATTTCCCTTGGTGGCTTATAGGAATCGAGCTCGTCCTTCATCGCAAGTGCTTTTGCCGACAGTTCCTCAATGGATGTCTTGGCCAGCTCCCGGTATTCTTTCTCGGTCTCCTTGAGCCTGCCTAGCTTCCCGGGATCCTTAAGCTGGTTCACTGAATCGCGCAGTTTCGCGAGCTTTTCCCTTAAATCGGAAAATCCCGGGCCGTTAGCAGCTAAGAGGACCGCATCCATCGAGTCGATGATTGATTCCTTCGCAGCGAAGAAATCCCCGCCCATTATTGATTGGAGCTTTTTCCTCATCGCTGCGAGTTCAGAGGCGGCTTCTATCAGCTCTCCGTCCGATATGGTTAGTTTCCCGAGTGCATAGCTGACTTCGGATGCGCCTTTCCTGCCCGATTCTTCAGAAGCAATCCTTTTCGCCTCCTCAAGGCAGTCGGTTAGGGCATCCTTCAGGAGGTCTGACAGCTCCCCCTCCTTCTCAGCCATCTCGTCAAGGGTTGAGGCGCTTCTCGACAGCTCAGCCTCGAATTTCGCATAAAGCCCGCCCATCCCGTATCCTGCTTCGCGCAGGCTCTTCATCGCAACTTCGTATTCGGCAACCCGCTTGTCTGAAACGGTCTTGTATTTGTCCGCAAGCGCCCGCTTCATCGCCCCGAGCCTGTCCCTCACTTCAGCAGAACGGGTGGTGAGGAAAGTCATGTCGACATTAGCCAGTTCGTCAGGCATTACTTCGAAAGATGAGCTGCAGCACTTCATTGAAGCGAGCTCCTGCCCGAGCCTGTCGAGCTCGCCTTTTGCGCTCGCGGTGTCGATTTCCGCTGAAACCTTCTCGATGAGCGATTTCGCGGTCTTGCATTCGTGGCATATCAGCCCCGCTATCTCGGTCTTCCTCGAGCTTATGGCTGTATCGCGCAATTCGACTGTATCGGACATCTTCCTGAAAATCTTCGGGGAAAGGGTATAAGCAAGAATGACAACGAAGAAAACTACCAGGAGCCACACGAGGAAAGCGAGGATGTCGTTGAACACTATGTAGATTATGAAGCCGACTGCCAGCACTGTCACCATAAGTGTGGAGGATATCCCGTAAATCTTGAATTGCCTCATATGGACCACAAACCTAGCCCGACAGAGTAAGACTTCTCCTTAAAGGTTAAAAAAGGGCGTGGGTGGGAGCTGGATGCTATTTCGCCCTAATGTTGACGTTGCCCGTCATGTTTCTGATGGAGCGAGAACCCTCGTCCGCGAAGTAGTACTGGACATTGAGCTTGCCCTCGAAAGTATCCCCTTTTCGGAAACTTATCGGTGTCCCGTTCTCGTTATTGCAGCCCGGGCTGAGTTCAGTTGATTCGCCCATTTGGATTATGACGCCTCCCGAGTTTTCTGAATAACCCAAACACCTGCCGATATCGCATTTTTCAAATTGGCTTGCCATTCTTGTGCAGCTGACTCCGGTTACGACGATTTTCTTTTGCAGCCCATTCACGAGTGTGAGGCTAAGCTTTCCGTTTTCGCTGGAGAGGGAAAACTTCTTGCAAGACATTCCTACTTGCATCGTGCATTCTCCGTCCGGCCCAAGTGGGCAATATGAATACATCCCCATTCCAAAAATAATGAATGTGATAGCTAGCAGCACCGCGAGAACTGTCCCCTGCTTGTACTGCCTGTTCACTGCCACGATGCCCCAAAGGATGAATGTCGCGAAGAAAGTCAATAGCGCAAGGTAGAACGCGTAGGTGTCAAAAGGTTTTGGAAAAATCGACTCGCAGTATTTGGTCCGGAGGGACAATAGAAACACGAGGAGAAGGGACAACAGTCCCAAAATGATTCCGGTTTCGAAAACATACTTTTTCGGGAGTTGTATTTTATCACCTTACTTCTCCTTCGCGCAGGCTTTCAGGAACGCAACAAACAGCGGGTTCGGCTTCTCGAGGCTGGATGTGAATTCCGGGTGGAACTGCGTCCCCATGTAGAACGGGTGCCCCTTCAATTCCATGAGCTGCATTATGTTCGTCCCGGGCGCCTTGCCGCAGAAGACGAGGCCGTCCTTCTCGAGCCTTTCGATATATTCCGGGTTGACCTCATAGCGGTGCCTGAACCTCTCGCGAATCGACTTGCTATCGTAAATCCTGTGCGCTTCAGTTCCTTCCTTCACCTCGATGTCCTGCGCCCCGAGCCTCATCGTCGCTCCCTTGTCCTTTATTTTCTTCTGCTCGGGCAGGAGGTCGATGACCGGGTGGGGCGTCTTCTCGTCAAATTCCGTCGAGTTCGCCCCCTTGAAACCACACTTGTCCCTCGCCCATGATATGACCGCAATCTGCATCCCGAGGCACAGGCCGAGATATGGGAGCTTGTTCTCCCTCGCCCAGCCGGCACAAGATATCTTGCCTTCTGTCCCCCTAACTCCAAAACCACCCGGGACAATTATGCCATCGCAATCTTTGAGCAGTTCCTCGCTCGTGTTCCCTTTTTCCAAGTCCGTCGTCTCAATCCACTTCAGTTCGACCCCGTGGTTGATGTGCGCGCCTGCGTGAACAAGCGCCTCTTTAATGCTTACATATGAGTCTTTCACCTGGGTGTATTTCCCTGTAATCGCAATCTTGAGCACTTTCTTCGGCTTCTTTATGCGCCTGACTATTGCCGACCACTCCTCCAAATCAGTCCCCTTCGACTTTATGTCGAGCTCTTTCAGCAAAATGTCCCCGAAATTCTGCTTCTCGAGGAAAAGAGGAAGCTCATAGATGGACTCGATATCCGGGTCATCGAAAATGTTCATTTCAGGGACATTGCAGAACATGCTGATTTTTCTCTTCGAGTCGGGGCCTAGCATCTCGCTCTCCCTGCAGATGACGATGCGCGGGTTTATCCCGAGGCTTGCGAGCAGCCTGTTCGCGTGCTGGGTGGGCTTGGTCTTCTGTTCCCCTGAAACCAGTGTCGGGACATAAGTCAATTGGATGAAAGTAGCATGCTTCTCCTCGTAATGCAATTGCCTCATCGCCTCTAGGAAATAACCGTTTTCAAGGTCTCCGACAGTTCCCCCGACTTCCACGAGCACAACATCGGCATCGAAATCATCGCCAACTTTCTTAATCCAAGCCTTAATCTCATTCGTGAGGTGGGGAACGATTTGGACATCATAACCTAGATATTCCCCCTTCCTCTCCTTCTGGATGACTGTGCTGAAAATCTTCCCGCCAGTTAATGAGTTGTTGCAGTTGAGCCTGACATTCAGGTATCGTTCATAGGTCCCGAAGTCCATGTCGCACTCGGTCCCGTCGTCGAGGACGAAGACCTCCCCGTGCCGATACGGGTTCATCGTCCCGCAATCCACGTTCAGGTAGCCATCGAACTTGATTGGAACGACTTTCAAGCCCCGGCTTTGCAGAATCCTCCCGATAGAAGAAGTAACAATCCCCTTGCCGAGGCCCGACATGAGCGAGCCGGCGACGATAACAAAATGGCGCTGTTTCACTTGCATATTATATTGTTCATAAAGGGGTTTAATAAGATTTGCGATTTTGATTTTTCTAGCCCGTTTCCTTTTTCCTCGAACGAAATACAAAGCGTTTCTACCTCAAAGAATTTCATTGGGGGGCACCAGGCAACTCTTCATGAACTCATCGATTACGATTGTATTGCGTTTGTTGATGAAAATGTTGCCCTTTATACCCGTAGAGAATTGGGCGCAGAGCAGCTTTTAAGCAAGCTCGAGCTGATGTTCGAATCGCCGCGCAGGAGCGTTCCCGCTAGATTTCTGCCTCGAAGAGCATCATTTATATACACCTCTTTCCCATACCATTCTCGGTGGTGCAATGCTCGCCCGCGAAATAATGAACTACATGGAAAAGATAGCTCCTCCCAACCTCGCATATCCTGATGACCTCATCGGCTTTGTCTTCGGGGACCCTGAGAGGGAGATAAAACGGGTCGGGGTCGCTTGGGCAGCCACTGAATACGTTTTCGAGCAGGCCGGAATCCTCTCCGCGAGCACGTTCGCGAAGACGAGAAGGGTCGCAAAGCAGAAGCAGTTCAAGTTCGACAAGAAGAAGCAGGAGAGCGAGGAGGAGACAGTTGATATGCTTGTTCTCCACGAGTATCCGTTTTTCGAGGAGCTTCCTGACCAGTTCCCAGGGCTCTCGTTCTTCGAGAAGCCGGCGAACTTCAAGCGCCTCAAGGACCTGATGATGAGGGGCATTTGCATCTACGTGGCCCACAGCAACCTCGACGAGACCGAGGGCGGGACAGCGGACATACTCGCAAAGGCCCTTGGGATGAAAATCTCCGGAAAAGTCAAGTGCGGAAGGTGGGGCAGGATTCCTGAATCGAGCTTGGCGAACATCGTTGCGAATCTCAAGACTTCGTATGGCTTGGACGTCGTTAGGGTTGTTGGGGACCCTGAGACTAACAAGAAGTTCGAGACAATGGGCTGCTACATAGGGGAGGGCCTTGCGAACATCGACGTTGTCGAGGAATTCTTCAGCAAGGGCTGCCAGGCGCTCATCTCATCGGGCCTTACAGAGGAAATTGCCAGATACGCGAGCGAGACCGGGTTTGTGGTTCTCGATGTCGAGCGCTCGAAGCTCGAAAGGGCAGTGATGAACAACCTGGCCGAGAAGATGCAGGCCGACCTCAAGAATACGTTCGTTAACCTCTACGAGTGCGAGGACGCGATTGTGTATATGTGATTTTGAGATTTGGGTCTTGAGCGCATCATGCTGAATATAAAGTGATTGAATGGCTATTGACTTTGAACAGGCTATCAAGAAATACCCGCACCTTCGGCTATACCTGGAAGCGCTCAAATCAAAGGGCATGAGGGCCCCAAGGTTCTATGATAAGATTCCGAGGGAGATGAGCGATGAGCAGAACGTGAACATCATCTACCCGACCCTTGAGGACAAGGTGTTCGTGCATATCTTAAAGGACCCAAAGCAGAACAGGTATTTCGCAATCGAGCCTAAGCTCACGGACCCGGAAAAGAAAAAATACCATGAGATTCTCGATATAATTCTCGAGAATGCACCGCGCGAAAAGGTGCCCGAGCGGGATAAGGAGCTCGAGGCCACCCTCATCAAGCTTTTCAATATGAGCGTGAGGAAATCCGCACTCGCCATAACGGACTTCGGAGTCAGGAAAGTCTATGTGACCGATGAGGAATACGAAAAGTTCATCTATTACGTGCGAAGGGATGTCATCGGCCAGTCGATGCTCCAGCCTATTCTCAGCGACCCCTACATTGAGGATATTCACGAGGTGGGTGCAAGGAACATCCGGGTCATCCACAAGGTCTTCGAGGCTGTGGAGACAGACCTTACATTTGAGAACGACCAGGTTTTGAGGGACTTCCTTAGGAACCTGAGCGAAAGGATAGGCAGGCCCGTGAGCATTGCCAAGCCCATAGCCGACTCAGTCCTGCCTGATGGCTCCAGGATAAACATCATTTATGCTGAGGACGTGAGCTTGAGGGGCTCCAGCTTCACCATAAGGAAATTCTCAACAATCCCGACGAGCATCATCCAGCTGATAAAATTCGGCTCAGTCAACCCGCAGATAGTCGCATACCTCTGGCTTTGCCTTGAGAACGGGATGAACATCTTCGTGGCCGGGGAGACTGCGAGCGGGAAGACCACTATTCTGAATGCACTGCTGGTCTTCGTCCACCCGGATGCCAAGATACTCACCGCTGAAGACACCCCCGAGGTGAGACCATCGCAGCAGCTTTGGCAGCAGCTGCTGACGAGGGAGAGCGGGCCCGAGGAAGGAAGGGTGGACATGTTCATCATACTGAAGGCGGCCCTCAGGTCTAGGCCAAACTACATAATTGTCGGGGAGATTAGAGGCAAGGAGGGGCTCGTTGCCTTCCAGGCAATGCAGACAGGGCACTCGGTCATGGCAACCTTCCACGCCTCAAGTATCAGGAGGATGATTCAGAGGCTCGCCGGTGACCCGATAAACGTCCCGCTGACATTCATGGACAACCTTAACGTGGCGATGTTCCTGCAGGCAGTTTATGTAAAAGGGAAATACCTCAGGCGATGCACGGCCGTTGAGGAGGTTGAGGGCTATAACGAAGATGCGGGAGGTGTCGTGACGCGGCAGATGTTTTCCTGGGACGCCTCGACCGATGCCCACAAGTTCGGGGGCCTCAACAACAGCTATATTCTTGAGGATAAGATAGCGCCCAAGGCGGGCTATCTCGACCCGCGAAAGATATATGACGAGCTTGATACTCGAACGAGGATAATTGAAATCATGGTGGAGAAGAACATCCTCGATTACTTCGCAGTGATGGATACGATTGTTGCGTTCTACCGCGGCGGCATTAATGCTCTCCCATTCAGAGTATGAGTGGTTTCGATGGACACTGACGATTATATTGGGCTCATACAGGCAATGGGGATGAGCGTATACCAGTACGTCCTCACGTTCGCCATCCCGGTGATAGTCACAAGCTTCGTTGTCCCCATCATACTTATCGTCATTCTTCCGGACCTTTTCGGCCCTCTCGCAATATACCTCCTTGCGGTTGTTCCTGCGTTGGCCATAATCATAATTTTCGTATATCCCTTGCTCCAGGCCGAGGGGATAAAGCACAACATTGAGGACAATATGCACTTCTTCATCACGAACATAGGCATTTTGTCGACATCAAACTCCCCGCCTGCCGACCTCTTCAGGGTTATGTCAACCAAGGAGGAGTACGGGGCTCTCGCTATCGCCTGCAGGGAGATATACATGCGGTTTGCGGTGTGGCATGTGACCCTCTCGGACTCATGCAGGCTGAAGGCGAAAACCACCCCGAGCATTATGTTCGCCGACTTCCTGGACAGGTTCGCGAACGGGCTCGATTCCGGTGAGAATATAGAGGAGTTTTTGCTCGACGAGCAGAATTATGTGATGAATGACTACTCGATAAAGTACAAGGGCTCCCTCTATGACATAGACGTGCTTAAGGAGATATACCTGTCAATCGTGATAACGCTCGTGTTCCTCATATCGTTCGCCATCATCATCCCCTACCTTGTCGCAATAGACCCTGCGATGATGATGCTCCTGGTCGTGTTCCTTTTCGTGGCCTCCGAAGTAGGGGTCATTTATTACATTAAAAGCGTGCTTCCGAACGACAAGGTGTGGTACGAAAGCTTCTCGAACCGGGAGATGAGGAGCGAGCTTATGCCGGCATTCCTCGTCTCTGCAGTAGGGTGCATTTTGCTATCGCTCTTATCAAATTTCTTCCTTAACTATATCCCCCTTGAGATTCTGATTGCGATAGTGCTCACGCCGCTCGTGGTAGTGGGCTACATCGCTAGGAGCATTGAGGAGCAGATAAAAAGGCGGGACCAGTTCTATGTCGAGTTCATAATCTCTCTCGGGCTTGGGGCTGCTGCCCGCGGCGGGATAGTGAAGGACTCCTTGAAAGTTCTGACGTTCCACGATTTCGGTGAGCTTACCGTGCCCATAAGGCACCTTTACGAGAGAATCAAGACGCTGATTAGCAACTCGAGGTCCTGGATGCTGTACAGGATTGAGTGCGGAAGCTTCCTCATAAACAAGTTCACGGACATGTTCGTTGAGACGCTATCGATGGGAGGGAGGCCGGACACCACGAGCGAAATCATCAGCAAGAACTTCATGACCCTGCAGATGCTTAGGAGGGAGAGGTATCACTCGACAACCAGTTTCATAGGGATAGTTTACGGCGTCCAGGCCGTAGTGGCATTCTGCCTGTATGTCTCAGCGGGGGTAGTCATATACATGAACGACATCTACTCGAAGCTCGACGTGCCCTCGAGCGTGCTGAACTCCATCATCACGATTCCCAGTGCATCGAGCATGCAGATTGTGAGTGTGCTCCTCATTATGACTCTAGTCATAAACGCACTGCTTTCTGCCATCGCAGTCCGGTTCATGGACGGAGGGCACATGCTCAACTCGATGATTCACTTCGTCGCGCTTGTGTGGATTGGCTCGCTTGTCGCCATCGTGTCGAGGGCAACGTTGATGATGCTGTTGCCGTCCCCGGGTGCGCCCGTAGGGGCCCACTAAATGAGCCGAGCGAAAGCAGGAACCTGCATTATAAAGCGCCCACATCCCTGAGCAGAAGTCTGAACGCTATCTCTCGGTGAAGTATCTGTCGCATCCAGCCGGGTCCTCGAAATAGCCGAACAGGAAGAGCTTGAAATACCCGAGATAGGGGATGCGGAAAATCACTTTTCCCGAGATCCTTTGCGGGACTGCGGGCGAGTTCTCGAACTGGATGTCGAAGCGGTCGTTGTTGTCCCCCTTTGTCAAGTAGTAAGTCCGCCCATCTGCATGGACCTTGTATACTACCCTGTGGATTATCTCCTTCGGCCCGGAGGCTCTCGAGAATAGGTCTGTCGGAAGGGTGGAGTAGACTATCGTGTCCCCGGAAAGGGCGTATGGGTACTCCTTCCCATCTGCCACGACTGATTTGACGCATGGGATCTGCCCTGAGAAGCCCCTTGCCTGAACTGTGCACCATCCATGCTTGAACTCGAGCGGGCCATATTTTTCAGTTATCTTCTCTGGGGCCAAGAAGTACGTCTTGCAGGTAATCGTATCCGGGAAGTAGCCGCAGTACTGGGAGAGCGAGATGTTGGTGTCGAGTTCCCCCACCCCTTCCACGAGCACTGAAACGTTGGTGTAATCGAAACTGTCTAGGTATATGTCTGTTCCCTTAGGTTCCCCTCCTTGCAATATCACGAGATCGCCCCTCTCTAGGTTCGGGAGCATGCTGCACGAGACTATCGCGTTGAGCGGAGCGGGCGTCGAGAGCAGGAAGCCTGAACCGAACCAGATTAGGAGGGCAGCAAGTATGGCTAACCCTATTTCAAGAATCTCCTTTTTCACCCCGTGCTCGGCGATTCCCACAACCGATTCGCCAATGAGGAGGAGCACCACCAGAAGCACCGAGAGGATTGAGAAAACCGAGGAGCGCGTCAATAGGAAAAGGATGAACGAGAGGATTATGAGGGCATAAATGGCCTTGTTCTCAAGGAGCTGCTTCATAAGCTTGACCTCTGGGGAGGAAATCATCCCGTCTTCTTTCTTCTTCTCTTTGCCCAATCATTTCACCTTTTCTGGCCCGTTAGGCCTTTTCCTCGCCCGGTTTTTGCTCGTTTCAGTTCCATATACGCTCTAAGCCCTTCCCTTTGATTCCCCGCGTATCACTCCCGACGCTATCAGGTGGGCAAGCCTCACGGGCCCGTTCCCGAAAATGCGGATTATATCGCGCGCACCGTTTAAATCTGTTCCTGAGACCTGGGCGTTCCATCCTTCAAGCTGTTTTGAGGAGCCGGCAGACGTTATTCTCAGGAGCTTCTCCTCCCAGTTTCGGGTTTTCCTGACTGCCTTCTCGACCGCAGGCATGTCAGGTTTTTTTCTCGTCAGGGCAATAGCCGGAACCCCTGTCTTCTTGTTAAGTTCAGCTATGTCAACTACGTTAAAGCCTGCCAGCATTATTCCGTTGAGCATTATCGCACTTAGCTCGGTCTTGAATCTCGAGCGCAAAACCATCTCGCAAAGTTTCTCTGTTCCGTCATCGCCATCGATAAGGACGTGGATGCTGAGGACGCCCTCAACTATAAGGCTTTGGCTTTCTATGCTCCCGTCTTTCCTGCAGACCACCCCGATAACTAGGGCAGTCTTGTCATTCCTTTGAAAAGGAGAGTCGTCAATTCCAAGGACCCGGATTCCCGGCTTCATGAAATCTTAAGGAACGCCCTATTTCTTCTTCTTTGCGCCCAATTGGAATCCGAAATGAATCGGTCAGCTTCGTCTCCCTTTAGGCATAAAAATAACAAAACACGAACCTTTATTAATGGGTTTTGTGTATAATTAAGCATGGGATTAAGGTGGTTTCGAAAAACAACGAGCCAAGCCCCTGCGTTAGACCCGGCTAGCGCTTTTCATGAATCTAGGAGATTACTGACTAGCAGAGACAACTTCCATTACATGGGCATACTCGAGACATATGGCGTGAAGTGGAGCCTTGAAAAAACGGCGAGAGATGTTCTGCAAAATTTTTATGATTACAAGAAGAGCCTTGAAAACGTGCGCTTTGAGGTAAAGAAAAGCGGAGGAGATTACGTTGTCAGAATAACGAATGGTGCCGAGTATGACCGCCGGATGCTCCTTCACTTGGGTGCTACGGATAAAACTGGGGAAGATGCTGGGGGGTTTGGAGAAGGGGCCAAAATACTCGCATTGGTTCTTCTTCGTGATTATGGATTCAAAAGCGTGAAATACGCCTCCAATGACTGGCAGATTGAATTTCAGCTATCAGAGCTTCCTAAAGACGAATACCCGAAACCTATACGCGGCCTTTTTGCGCACATAACCGAAGCGAAATCGCGTTTGAAAGGAAACTATATTGAATTGGTGACTCCCGACCACGCGGCCGCACAGGCTTTTTCGAAAGCGCGCGAACTGTTTTATCATCCGGATAACCTGGATTTCAAAGACCCGACGCTGGATATGCCTGGAATCGGCGGATTCAAGCTCATCAGCAGCGATAAAGAGAGTAAAAACGGCAATCTTTATGCTGCTGGCCAAAGAACACATTTCGAAGAGGAAAAATGGCAAACCGTTGAGCATTTCAATATCTGGTTTTCCAGGTCGGATATTCTGCCCAAGGACAGGGACCGAGGCCGGGTTACCCGCACTGAATTGAACAAGGCAGTGGATTATCTTGTTGAGAATATCCCTCAAGAGATGCTTGAGAAGGTGTTATTCTCGCTTAAACCGATATGGGAAAGAGCTGATTTTTTTGATGTGGGGTATAAGATGATGAGAAAGACCGCAGAACGCTTGATTGAATCTGGTGCGAAATGCACTTTTTCAGATGAATATCTTGCTAATGATTTGCCCCTTGATTATTCCATTCAAAAAAGCCTTTCTGAAGCCGGGTACAAGCTTGTGCCGAAATTTTTTGCGGAACTAGGCATGAAAACTGCAAGCCAAAGATACAAGGAACTCCAATCGCATTATAGGGTCGAAATTACCGAAACTGAGGCACAGAGACTGGAAGTTTTAAAAGGAGCGGCAGCACTGCTTGGAAAAGGGCAGAAAGAAATTTGGGTTTATGATGCTAAAGATGAAAAAAACATAATCCAGGGCCAGTATGATGGCGATTTCGTTTGGCTTTCAAGGCAGACCCTTGGGAAACCGTTCAATGAAGCGTTGGCTACTTACGTGCATGAACTTGACCACAAACATGGAACAGACCAAAGTGCAACATTTAGTTATGCTCTCACGGACAGCATTGCGGTTATAGTAAGTACTATAATGAACAAACAACAGGATTTTGCCAATCTCAATCAGAGATGGGCAGGTTTAAGTGCACCCAGAGAATAAGGAAACCCCCGGCCCGGGAATCATCCATCGACTTCTTCGAGCCCATCACTTCACCAGAGCTGGCAGCTTCGCTTCCCGGAGAATAAGCCTTTATTTCTTCTTCTTTTCCTTGTGCTCCTTGTGTTCCCTGTGCGTCTTCTCGCTCTTTGTTTCCTTCACCTTATCAAGCGCACTCTGGAACTCGGAAATCTCTTTCCTAATCTTCTTTATGGCCTCTGAAAGGGCTTTCTGGGGTTTCTTCCCCTTCGTAACAAGCTGAAGCTTGGGGTGCCCTAGCTGCGGGTGGTCAATGTTGTAGGCAACGAACTCGACATCATCATTCTCGGAAAGCGTTTCCCGCAAAAGATTCGAGAATGAGTGGTCTTCTCCCGTCATTGTAACCTCAAGGTGATTATCTTTTTTTGATGCAACAGACACTTTCATAAGAACACCCCATGTGCATTTCTTGTCGTGGCCCTATTTCAAATCCTTCCGTACGGGGACCCGAGCTTCCTCCTCTCCTGGTTCTCACAGCGGCCGCATGTGAGGAGTTGCCCTTCGGCAAGTGTGAGTGGTTCCCTGCACCTTGCGCAGAATGCTTTTATAACCCCCATTCCGCCCCTCTTCGTGCTCAGATAAATTTCATTGTTGCTTATCTCGTCAACAACTGCCTTTATTATGTCCCCAATCCTCACTTCGTCCCGTATGCTGCGGGCATAGCCCATCTTCACCCTGGAGACGTGGAGCACGCAATAGAATTGGTCTATCACCTGTCTCTCCCGCCCGGTCCCTATGGGCTGGGCCCTGATTAGCGCGACAGGCTCAAAAATCTCCTCGACCCTGCCATAAACGACCATTCCTGGCTTTATGCCAATCGGCACATTGCAGGTTGTGCTTATGTTCATGCGCCTTTCCTTGTCGACTGTAAGGTCGCCTAGGAGCGAGGCATGTATGCTGCTTCCATCCTGGTATGAACCGTATCCTGGGACATATTCCTCTTCAGTCCCTAGAAATTCGCCTGGGGCTTTCATAAGCATCATTCCTGACTCAGAACGAGCAGATAGTTCTCTTCGACAATATTTAAATAGTTATCCTTATATTCTATACCGCCCTTATTATCCGTCGAAGGACGCGTATTAGGTTTACTGTGGTAGTATGGCAAAAAAGAGAGTCCTGGTTATCTGCGTGGACAGGGACGACGACCTCCACGAAAAGGCCGGTATAAACGGACCCGTAGTTGGCCGGGAGGCAAACCTTGAGGCAGCTGCAAAGCTGGCCCTAGCTGACCCAGAAGAGACTGACGCGAATGCGATGTTCGAGGCAGTTAGAATATTGGACAAATTGGGCTCAGAGGAAACGGGGCAGGTTGTTACACTCACAGGCCACAAGAGGCTCGGCTATGAAGCGGACAAGGCAGTCAGCGGGCAGCTTGACACGGTGCTCAGGGAGTTCCCTGCAGACCATTGCATATTCGTGTCTGATGGGGCATCGGACGATGAGACGCTTCCGATAATCCAGTCGCGCCTTAAGGTGAACTCAACAAAAATTGTCGTAATGAAGCAGGCCAAGGAGCTTGAGAAGACATATTTCGTGCTGCTCGAGAAATTGAAGGAGCCATATTACCAGCGGCTCGTCTTCGGGATTCCCGGCATTGCGATACTTGTGCTGTGGGCGAGTGACTGGTCCTGGAGGCCTCTTGGGATAATAATAGGGCTCTACCTGCTCGCAAAGGGGTTTGGGGTCGAGGAAAGGCTTCTCGGCTCGCTCTCTGGCTTCAAGGTTTCCGTGGAAAGGATGGGTTTCATCTTATACCTCGCTGCGATACCGCTTATACTCATATCGCTCTGGCTCGGTGTCGAAAAATATGTTGAAGTCCAAGGAACCTATGACGCAGTGAAAGTAGTAGCTTACACGATAAGGGCGGCACTTCTCTTGTTCCCCTGGGCGGTTATACTTGCACTCATCGGAAAAGTCATCGACCTTCTGCATGAGAAAAAACGGTATGAACTCGTGAAGTATGGGCTTTATGCTGTCAGCACCCTTGTGCTCTGGCTCATATTCACGGTGGCTTGTGATTGGGTGGTCGCGGACGCTTATTTCTCTGATTTCGTGCTCGCGATAATCGGTTCAGTGATTCTCAGCGCGGTCTCGATAGCTGTCATGAAAGAGGTAAGGGCGAATATTGCGAGCTCGATGAAGCTTGAGAACAAGGAAGTGCTGAACCAGATAGGCGCTTATATAGGAAAAATCGTCGGAGTCGACAAGAAGCGGGGGGTGCTCGTGGTCCAGACTGCCTTCGGGCAGAGGATTAGCATCAGCCTCGAGAACATCTCGAACATCGGGGACAAGGTTTTCATCAGGTATTAGGGGGTTCGGGAGCGTTCGTCAGCAATAAGGAGAGCGGGGGAATAGGGGGATTGGTTGATAGGACTTTTCATCAAGGCATTTCTTGGGCTCATTGCTGGGGCTTTTCTAGCCTGGGCCCTGGTCCCAGGACTTGAGCTGTGGAAACTCTTGGCCGGGGCTGCGGGAGTTTCCCTCCTGGTCCCACTTGCTTACCCCTATATCAGAAAGGTCAAGAAGGGCGACGGGCTGCTTGTGATAAAGGGAAACGTTGAGCCTTTTCTCCTGTTCAACGCATCTTCCTGTGTGGCCCTTGAGGGCGGGAAGAAGGGGGACACGATCGGCATAACGCTTCCAGACGGGACGCTTGCCCAAGCAGTAATAATTTCGTATGAAGGGCTGATAACTCCTGCGAAAGTGAGGATTGTGCAGGAGGTCAGGCCGAAAACTGCCGATGGCGTGACTGTCATATGAGCTGCACTTCTTGGTGCTGTTGGTAATGTCTATGGATTCAGTGGAGATTCAAGAAATAGCGGTCTCAGTATTGGCCATCTCTTTTGCGTTCTCGGTCGGGGGAAGGGGGCTGTCAGCCATAAATGACCCTGTCTTCTGGCTGATGTTCTTCATAACTTTTGTTACCGTTGGGCTCGGGTTCATCCTTCACGAACTTGCCCACAGGCAGGTGGCTAAGAGTTACGGTGCTTACGCCATATACAAGGCCTGGCTCCCCGGCCTCATCTTGATGATTGTCCTTGCGCTTTCCCCATCGCCAATACTTTTCGCTGCTCCTGGGGCAGTATACATCTATTCGAATTATATCACACGGAAAGAGAACGGGATAATCTCGCTCGCAGGGCCGGTGACGAACCTGGCTCTCGCGATTGTTTTCTGGCTCATGATGCTCGTAATCCCTGGGGAGGGGGGGGTATTAAACCTGGCGAGGACCGCTTTCGGCATTGGGTTTAAGATTAACCTGTTCCTTGGGCTTTTCAACATGATTCCGATTTTCCCGCTCGATGGCAGCAAGGTGTGGGACTGGGACAAGAGGCTCTGGGTTGCGTTCATGGTTGTCGCTGGCGGATTGTACCTGTTCTTCTGAAAGTGTCCCACATTTATAAATCCGAGATTCCCTACCTTTACTCGCGGGCCCGTGGCGCAACGGATAGCGCATTTTTCCTGGACGTGTAAAACTCGAGCAACTTCCGTCGTTTGTGCATTATATTGATATGCGGCAAGACAAATTTTTTGAATATTTTCATGTTCTTCGGAGACAAGTAAAAACAGTGCCGATATCCTATGCCAAATTTTATTTTTGGCCTTGGCAAAGTATATGTAGAAACAATGGCCCGTTCAATATTGCCGGGGCATTTGAGGTGCCGACGTATTAGTTTCATCAATCTGGGTAGTTTTTCGCCAGCAGTAATTCTGACCCGGCACTGAGGGTATTGCGGTCTTTTGATAGAGATGTCACCATCACCGTCTATAACGCCTGCAAGATATGCACAAAAGAAATGTTGATTAGTTTTAATCCAGGGCGCTAATTTCTCTTTATCAATGCTCAATCTGGCAAATGCGCCTCTTAAATTCGCGATGTCGACTTCTATCAAAAATGTCGGGTTTTCATTTTTATGGAATTTTTTGCGGATTTTGAGCGTTCTGCCGAATTCTTCACGAAAGATTTGATTGACCTTTTTTAGCATTGGCAGAGATTTTTTTCCGACATCCAAAATATATCTGTGTCTTGTTTTGTTTCTGAAACTGTAGGTGAAGACGCATCCGTCGCTATGTAAAACTCCAACAAAATATGCGAGGTCTTCCCTTTTCATTTTATCACTATATAGTTATAACTATTTAGTAGGATATGTTTAAAAATCTACGTATAGATAATATAGATATGCCAAAAAGAAGGATTTATGATGAAATAGAATCTTCAGTCGTAAACGCACTTAAAAAATACAGAAAAGAGGGCACTTCAGTCAGCCAAATCTCCATAGAAGCAAGAACCAATTGGAGAACAACAAATGAGATTATTGGACGGTTGAGGCGTTGGGGCGTTGTAAGATTGATGAAAGACAATAAAAGACTGAAAATTTACAGATGGAGTATATAACCTGGGCCCGTGTGGTAATCCGGATAGCCGACGAGGCTTCGGACCTCGGGATAAGGGTTCGAATCCGCTTGCGCACAGCGCAATCGTCTGTGCACCTGCGGTGCACATCCCTTCGGGCCCGCTTTTTTTTATTATATGTTGTTGAGTTCGAGGGGGGAATCAGGATTAGCCCTAAAACTGAAGGGGGCGCTCCCCCTGCGGTTTAGGGATCGGGCCCGCTTTTTTTGTTATTGTTTTTTTGGCCTGTCCAGGAGGTTGAAGATTGAAAGCGAAATCGCGTTGGTCCTCGTGAGCTCGTCGTTGAGTTGTTCGAGAACCCTCTTCTTTATCTCCAGGTATTTTTCCTTGGGCAACTCGACGTTCCCAATCGCATACCTCTTGTTCTTGGTGTTGAAGCAGAACATCGAGTCGTGGACATTCTCGATATTGTGGCAATAGAGGCAGTCGCTGCAGTTCCTGCCCTCGAGGACTTCGAAGCACCTCTGCAGCTTCTCCGAATGGAAGCACCTGATGCAGAAGGAGGAAAGGCGGACGCGGTGCAGGCCGAAAATGTTGTCGGATTCCCTGGGCCACCTCCCTATGGCGCACTTCTTTGACGAGACTCCGATGATTGTCCTGTATGAGTTGGAGACGTCCACCGAGACGGGACATTCGAAGTTGTTGTTGAGTTTCCCCACCTGCCATTCGGGGTCGTAGTAGGCGATAGGCGAGAGCGATTCCGGGGCGCTTGAGAACGACAGGCATCCGCACTCATCGTCCGAAAGCGTCAGTCGCTGACCAATCCAGTCGGCCTCCGCGTCGTTTATGAGACGGTTTCTCGGGAATTGCAGGAAATCCCCGTAATCGGAAACCAGCAGGCCCTTCCCGGAGGCGCAGGAAGCCCCGTTCTCAAACGTCGGGATGTTCCTAGAAAGCCACTCCGAATATTTCATTATTCCCTTGAGCTCGGTCTCGAATATCACTCGCGCCGCGCTCGTGAACGCCTTCTCAACAGGCGCGAGGTCTGCCTTTGTTTCGGGTTGGCCGGGCATCCCGGAAAATGCCTCCTTCATTCTGGAATAGTCCAGCTTCGCATCGGCCACGAACCCGTAGACGTGGGGCACCCGCTTGTTCTTCTCGAGTTCCTCCCTGATTTCGGAAAGAAGCTTGCCCTTGAGCGCCAGGTACTTGTCCTTCGGAAGCGGGTTGTTCCCGATTGCGTTCCTTTTCGACTTGAGGTTGAAGCAGAAGAGGCAGTCGTGGCAGGCCGAAAGCCCGTGGGAGTAGTAGCAGTCGGAGGAGTAGTCAACCTTAACGACTTCGAAGCACCTGTGGCTCATAAAAGTGTTCGAGCGTATCTGGTAGCTCCCGCTCACCCAATGCCCGCCAAAAAGACACTCCCCCAATACGCAGCTGGTCGTGTAGGCTATGTACTTTGACTTCGAGACCCATTGCGATGCATACACGTAATGGGAATCCAGAATGGTGGTGCTCTTTTCGATGCCGCTGAATTCGCCTAGCAGTATGTTGCCGCAATACCTGATCCTCTCGGAAACGGCCTCGAGGATGGAGTCGATGTCCTTTATCCTGTTGATGTCTATCGGCTGCTCCGCGGCGGAATAGTCAATCTCCTCAAAGCCTATCCATCTCGCATTTTTCGGATAGCTCGAGTCGAAGAAGGACACGTTATTCCCGCTGAGCGATGACTTCGCGGTTCTGGCGTGCGGGCGGTCCGACTTGAGCCATTCGGCGAATGACGAGAGCTCGCCTACCCCGCCCCCGAGGAGGACGTGGCAGGTGGATTTCCATTTTTTGTTCAGCTCTTCGTAAACATCTGAATTTTCCATGGAGTCACGCAAGTGGATTGGTCCGGCTATTCTCCCCTTTCCTCAATAAGCTTCAACAGCTCCTTTGCCTTCTTCAGGCCCGAAAGCTCCTCTTCCCGGATGAGCGGGATTCCACCGAGGGAATTGGCATTTGAGTTCTTGACTAGGAAACACGAATACGATTCGAAAATTCCCGAAATCCTGCTGTATGTTTCCGCCCTCTTGAGCATCGTCCTCCTATCGGCCTCCTTGCCCATCATCACCTTGTCGTGCTTCCTCTCCTCCTCCTTCCCGAGAACCTGGAACGGGGCTGCTCTTGCTTCTATTGCGGAAAAGCCATGGAACTCGAATGTCTTTCCCGGCGCAAGCCCGTCAAATGGGTTTATGCCCTTCCTCAGACCTGTCCCGAGAATCTCCTCGAGCTTCTTGAGCTTCTGCTCGTCCACCAGGGTTATTCCATGCTCGTAGCGGTAAAGCGTCTTCTTCCCTATTCCCGCCTTGTCCGAAAGCTCCTCGAGCGAGAGTTCGAGCTCCCTCCTTCTTGAAGCGAATTTCTCCGGGTCTATGCTCACCCCTAATTTCCTGAACTTCCTCTTCTCGGGGAGCGACTTCTCGAAAACCATCTGCCTGAAAGTTGAAATACTCACAGCCGGAATCCCGTGCCTCTCGTAAAGCGTGTTTTCCTCGAGCAGGAATTCCTTAGTTTGCTCGCCCACGAGATATGGCTTTGCTGAAGCCATGCTCGCGATGTTCTTGAGGTCCTCCGCCTGCTCCCGCGTGTAGCCGTCGATGTTCTGGAGCACCTTGATGAGGAGGAGGCCTTCCCTTCTCGCCACTATGTCGAAGCACCCGCCCGAAGTCGGGCAGATGAAGGCCGTGAAGCCCTCCTTTGCGAGCTCCTCCCCGAGGAGCCGGATTGTGTGCTCTCTCACGATTATCCCTTCGCGTCTAAAGAATAAAATTACTCCGGAACGAAATCGTGCCCGTCCTTCACCACGTTCAGTATCATCTGCGTGTTCGTGTGCTCGACTCCTTGCATCGAGTGGATTTTTTTCACAAGGCTCGAAAGCTCATTCCTGCTCTTGCAGGCGACCCGGATTATCGAGTCGTATTCCCCGGTGATGTCATAGACTGAGACGACTCCCTTCAATTTGCTTATGCTCTGCTGGACCTCGAGCATCTTGCCCTTCGAGATTCGGACCTGGATGAACGCCATGAAGTCATAGCCGATTTTCGAGTAGTCGAGGAATGCAGTGTAGCCTAGAATCACCCCGTCCTTCTCGAGCCGCCTCATCCGCTCAATCAATGTCGCAGGATGGATTCCGACCCTCTTCGCAATTTTCCTGTACGAGCCTGCTGAGGAGCGCTTGACTTCGGAAATGATTCGCCTGTCGGTGTCATCCAACATTTGTTCACCAATTTTGAGTTTTTTGAGAGATTTCTGGTTTTTTATCTTAATTTTCAAATTAAAATGAACATTTGTTCAAAAAAATTTAAATAAGTATATATCTTGCCTGGGACAAACCCTGAAGAATGGGAGGTGTGTGGCATGGCTAAGGAAGGTTCTGCTGATATTTTCGAGAGGATGAAAAAGGACGGGGTGAAGTTCGTTGACCTCGAGTTCGTGGATATCATGGGAACAGTGAAAGCCTGCGAGATAACTGTTGAGAAGATGAAGGAGGTTGCCGGGGAGGGGCTGTGGTTCGACGGCTCCTCGATTGAGGGTTTTGTCCGCATTTACGAAAGCGACATGTTCCTGAAGCCTGACCTGGGGTCTTACGCCGTCCTTCCCTGGACAGGCGGGACAGTCGCCAGGTTCATATGCGATGTTTATGACGAGAAGCAGAGGCCTTTCGAGGGCGACCCAAGGAATGTATTGAGAAAGACGCTTGAGAGGGCGAAAAAAATGGGGCTCGAGTACATGGTCGGGCCTGAACTTGAGTTCTTCCTCTTCAGGAGAGAGAATGGGTGCGGGATGGAGACGCACGACAAGGCCAGCTATTTCGACTTGGGGAACCTGGACTTGGCAGCTGAAGTGAGGAGGGACGTGGTGACGCATCTGGAGTCGATGGGCCTTTCGATAGAGATGAGCCATCACGAGGTCGCCCCAGGGCAGCACGAGATAGACTTCAAGTACGGAAGGGCGCTGACTGTCGCTGGCTGGGTTCTGACTTATAAGACTGCTGTCAAGACTGCTGCCAGGAAATACGGGCTCTATGCCTCGTTCATGCCTAAGCCCCTTTTCGGGGTGAACGGGTCGGGGATGCACGTGCACCAGAGCCTTTGGAAGGACGGGCAGAACGCGTTCTTCGACGAGAAGGACAGGTACAATCTCTCGCCTCTCGCACGGCATTTCATCGCCGGCCAACTGAAGCACGCGAGGGCCCTCTCGGCGATTGCGGCCCCTACGATAAATTCCTACAAGCGGCTCATCCCTGGATACGAGGCTCCGGTATATATCTGCTGGGGGAGGATAAACCGCTCGGCTCTCCTGAGAATCCCGAGATACACCGAGGGGAAGAAGAGCGCGACAAGGTGCGAATACCGGGCGCCTGACCCTTCCTCGAACCCATACCTGGTGTTCGCAGCGATGCTCTCAGCCGGGCTTGATGGGGTTGAAAACAAGCTCGAGCCCCCTGAGCCAATAGAGGAAAATGTTTATCACCTTAGCAACGAGGAACTGGAGAAGAGGGGAATCCCGACGCTTCCGCACTCGCTCAAGGATGCGGTGACTGAATTGCAGGGCGACAAGGTCCTCCAGGAGGCTCTCGGGAAGCATGTTTTCGAGAAATTGACAGCTGCGCAGCTCGAGGACTGGAAGGACTACAAGAGGCAGGTGACAAAATGGGAGCTCGACAGGTATTTTGACGTCCTGTAGTTCGCTCGAACTGGCAAGCTTAAGCGAATAGTTCGATAATCTTGCTGTTTAACGCGCTTTTGTAGGCGAGGAGGCCCTCAGCGGAAGTGCGAATGCCTTTAGCCTCGAGCTTCCTCCATACCCCCTGAAGATCGTCTAACTGGGTTTTGACATACATCCCAGAAATAACTGTGGTGAATGAAAAATGCTCAATCATATCTCTTGTGGTGAGGGTAGTGGCCAATTTCGTGGAATTCACAGTTTCCCTATCCCCTTCCACGGAGTCGAACAGGCAGGCAAACGAGTTGGCGATTGTTATCACGAATTTCCTCAATTCCGATGACTCGGAGACTGTCGTTTCCCCGAGAGTCGATTTCATATTTTCCATGATTACCTGAGCGATTGAATCCTCGTGCCGTGTTGCCAGTTCGATTATTGTTGTCGAGTCAGACCCGAACTTGGCTCCTACGATAACCGGCAACTCCATCCGTGCAGCCGTCAGCTCAAGCTGCAAGTCCCGTGGGATTTGGGCGGGCGCTTCCCCTCCTGTTATCAGTTCGTCGTGGGCGCAGTAGAACTGCAGAAAGAATCTCTCGTATCGTTGTGCGATTCCCAGCTTAGAGGCAATCGAGAAGCCAATGTCATCAAAGTGTGCCTTAATGACTTTGTATTTCGCTGAACCAGGGAACGGCTGACCCCCTTTTATCGCATCAATAGTGCTCCTTGGAAGTTGTTGGACAGCCATTAATTCACCACATGTTAGAGTATAGGATAGGGTGAAACCAGTATATAAACCTTCGTAATTTGAATAAATTAAGCTATAAGCCTAAACCGGCTTGATGTCCGCATTCCCGAAGCTGTCGGTGAAAATCACTGCAACATCCCGCTTCGGGTCGCCGTTCAGCGCCACTATTGCCTTGGAAAGAGTGGTCTCGGAACCGACTTGCTTTGCCAAGAGCGAGAGCAATTGCGACGCCTGCCCTGCCTTCAGAATCGTTTTTCCCATCTTCCCACCTCTTATTTGTAAGCGACATACACCGCGAGATTCATCTTTTTCCAGGTGCATTCGACCTTCCTGAACCCGGATTCCCCGAGCCACTTGAACTGGTCCGAGAGCTTTGCCGGGTTGTCCTCGTAGAACGCGTGCATTATCCAGGTCTCGAGTTCCGTGCCCTTCAAATGCTGCTCGAGGAAGTGGAAATACCAGCGCCTGTCCCGCTCATCGTCCTGCGGGTCCTCGCCGGCTATGAAGTCGGCGTTTATGAACAGCCCCTTGTCCGAAAGCGAGTCGTAAATCCTGTCGAAAAGCTTCATCTTGTCGTCATCAGCCGAGTTGTGGATTGCAATTGAGGAGATGATGAAATCGCGCTCTGGCCCGAGGTCAGCGAAGTCGAAGTCCCCCTTGACGAGCTTCGCCCTCTCGCTGAACTTGTGCAGCTTTAGCCTGGCCGAATCGAGCATCTTCTCGGATATGTCGATACCGGTAACGTGGGCTCCCGGGTATTTCTCGAGTATTTTTTCATCAACCTCGCCGGGCCCAATCCCGAGGTCCACTAGGTCAAAGTCCTTCGGCGCCCATATAGAAACCTCGCTCAATATCTTTTCGTGGATTTCCTTGTTGTAGGGGACCACTCTTTCTGCCACGTAGTCATAGTTGTCGAGGGACTCGAAATACGACTTGATGAGGTCCGGGTGGGACATATGACTGGTCTTTGCAGCTGTGGTTAAAAAACACTATCGCCCAGTTTCGAGTAACGGTTATTATCCTTCCCTGGCATAACTATTGATTTATGAACTGGGTCGGAACAGGAGTCCAGAGAACTGCTTCTTCCCGAGAATCAAGAAGGGCAGGATTCAAAGGCAGCGCACTTATTGAAGGCCCTGCCAAACCCGAGACTCTTTCTGAAAGGATGAGCCGGCTCGGGGTCAGGATTCTTGAGGACTCGGGAGTGAGCATAAGGTTCATCGTCCTAGATTCCAAGATTTGGGGGGATATGGGCGATGAGAGTGACGGGCTCAGGGTGAGGGCAAGGAATGCAAGAAGGACGCTTGCCCGGGGAGTCGCCAACGCCACGAGGAGGAGGATGCTTGGCTTGCTTTATGAGCCGATTGTGGGCAGGGAGATTACCTACAATGACCTCGCGAGCGCTTTGAGAGCTGTTGGGGAGCATATTCCAAAAAACAAGGCCAATTCTTCTGTGAAGGTCCAGCTTCTTCTCGATGAATTGACCACGATAAACTTGAGGATGGACAGTGTTCATGTAGGCAACCAAGAGCTCGGGGCAAAGCTTAGGAGACTTGAGGAGATTTCAGAAAAGCTCGCGCGAAGGAACATCGTTTCGAAAGTCGATTCTTGGGCAGACGAGACGAAAATTTACGTAGGCGATGCTATTGTCGCCTTCTATGGGGATGAGATAACTATTGGGTGCGCGAAGCTCGTTGCTGCGAGAAATGTCCTCAAAGAGAAGCTCGAGCACGTGAGGACCCACGTTCTCACGAAAAGCGAGGAGCGCGCGCTTCTCATATCGGAAATCATCAGGCGCAGGCACGAGAGGAATGAGAGGGTGAGGGAGGCGCTTGTCGGGAGGGACGTGCGACATGGGATAATGGGCCAGCTCCGGGAATCCGCGCACATAAAGGAGACGATGGTGAAGAAGCTGGAGCTTGCGCTCAGGATAATTGACAGCAATTTCTCCTATGAACTCGAGAGCGACAGGAAGGGCGAACATCCGAGGCCTGTCGGGGTGGGGGAACTCGCTGGGTGGTTCAAGGGCAGCAAGGTGGGAGAGCTCCTGCTGGTTCGGGACCTGCTTCTCCAAGCTGAGCAAGCAATCGAACGGGGAGGGAACGAAGGAGTAAAAATAAGGCTGGCAAGGGGACACCTGTCAGATTATCTCGAGCATGTGCAACGCGATGGCCTTATGCCAGTTCCACAGAAATCGAACATAGCGACCAAGGTTCTGGAGCTGGCTCATCTTTTTGCGAAATCACAGGAAACAGTGCTCGTGAATGTGAGGAAAGGCCTTGCGGAAATGAAGGAAGCAGTTTGGGCCGGAAAGCCAAAGGAAGCGCTTGATTTGGCCGACGGGGCGCTGTTCCTTCTTGAGGAATCGGAAAGGCTCGTTGATAAGCGGGAGAAGATATGACGAGGGGATAGACGCGCGGGTTGAAAATCAATTTTCTGTTTTTGGTTGAATTTTATCTAAATTGGCCATTTTTGACCAATATTGATATAAAGGGCCCGGCACACAATATTTCTAACTCTGGTTAGGGGGACTGATGGAGATGGCGGAAGCTGAATGCCCGGAATGCGCGGGAAAAGTTGGATTGGAGGAAAACACGGAAATCGGCTGGATTTTGAGCTGCAAGGACTGCGGGGCCAGGCTCGAAGTTAATTCGGCTAATCCGCCAAAGCTCACAGTGGCGCCTGTAGTCGAGGAGGACTGGGGCGAGTAGGCTGGTTGCCATGAAAATCGGAATCTGCTACACGTTTGTTTCTGCCGAGAACAAGATGCTCCTGGATTCCGCGAAAGAGCGCGGGGTGGAGCTAGAGAGGGTGATAGACGGCGAGGCTGTTCTTGAGCTGAGCGGAAATGGGCACGGTCCAGGAGCAGGGGAAATCGACGCTCTCGTCCAGCGCTCGGTCTCATACTCGAGAGGCCTTTATCTGAGTTATTACTACGAACTCGCGGGGACGAAAGTTGTGAACAGTTACAATGCTGCGAGAATCTGCGGAGACAAGATGCTCTGCTCTCTCGAACTAGCCAAGGCGGGAATCCCGACTCCAAAAACTTATGTTTCGTTCGTGCCTGAGTCAGCTCGGTCTGCAGCCTCGAAACTGGGGTTCCCGCTCGTGATGAAGCCTGTTGTTGGCTCCTGGGCTAGATTGGTGCACAGGATAAACGATGCCGACGCCTTAGACGCGGAACTCGAGTCAAGGGAGGAGATGGGCAACCACTTGCAGAAGATTTACTACCTGCAGGAGCACGTGAACAAGCCCGGGAGAGACATCCGCGCGCTCGTTGTGGGCGAAGAAGTAATCGCTGCAGTGTACCGGAACTCCACGCAGAAGTCCGGCTGGATAACGAACACGAGCCGCGGAGGATTGGCCAGCAAGTGCGAGGTGACCCCTGAGCTCTCGGAGCTCTGCCTTAAGGCTGCCGGTATCGTAGGTGAAGGAATTTACGGGGTCGACCTTATGGAATCCGAACATGGGCTGCTCGTTCATGAGATAAACCACGCAGTCGAATTCCGGAACTCCTTCCAGGCGATGGGAGTCGATGTCGCCGGAAAGATGATTGATTACCTGATAAAAACTGCGAAGAACTGAGAAAAAATAAAGAGTGCTCCAGCCGGGATTTTCAAACCCCTAGGTTTTCACCGTTTTTCTTTTGGGGTTGATCCAGACCTTTTCTTTTCCGAAGGGAAAGTTGCCAACAACTTTCCCCGTATTCGGGCGCCAGCCCGAATCTGAAAGAAAAGGGAAGGATGTTTGAACCCGGGTCACCGGCTTTCTTCTCCCGAAGGGGGAAGGTATCGGAAACCCGTAGGGGTTTCTGATTTCGAAAGGCCGGAATCCTTGACCGAGCTAGACTACTGGAGCACAGACGTGCGACTTATCGCTCGTTTAACACTAATAAACGTATCTCCTCGCCTAATTCTGCCTGGCTTCGCCCCCCATCCAGGACAAACCACTTCTTCGAGAGGAATTTTTTCTTCGCCAGGAGCAGGTAGTTTTTCCTGACTTTCCCGAGAAACTTTTCTTTTTCGAACCTCTCGAGCGAATTGTTCTGCTTTTTCTTCCTCTCAACCGAGGTCTTCGGGTCTATGTCGAGAAGAATAGTCAGGTCCGGGGCGAGGAATTCAAGTTCCTTAACTATCCCAAGGCCTTTGTTCATTCTAAATCCTGAAGCATCCTGGTAAGCGAGGGTCGAGAAAATGTAGCGGTCGAATACAACTGTTCTCCCATCTTCGAGCAACTGTTTGATTTTCTCCTGGTCCTTTTGGATGTCTGAAGCATAGAGAAGGAACTGGTGGAGTGGCGAAAGCCTCGTTTTCTTCTCAAGAAAACTGCCGATGACCCGGCCGACTGCCCAATTCTTGTCTGGATAGGTGAACAGGACGGCACCGGGAATCGCGTCGATTGTTTTTTTGACCTGCGTCCCCTTCCCGGAACCGTCGATTCCCTCGAAGCAGATGATTTTTCCTCTCATATCCACAAATTTGGAAAGGTTTATATAAATACTAACTCTAAAGATGAGAGGGTTCCATGAACGGCAAGGATCTTATTTCTATTCGGGATTTGGAACGCAAGGACATCGAGGGGCTGTTTTCACTCGCCGAGAAGATGGAAGGCGAAATCGGGGGGGAGAAGTCGCCCCTGAAGAACCGCATTATCGCGACCCTTTTTTTCGAGCCGAGCACTCGGACAAGGCTCTCTTTCCAGGCTGCTGCACAGAGGCTTGGGGCAAGCGTGATAAACTTTGAGTCCGTAGCGCTCACTTCGATGGCAAAGGGCGAGACGTTCGTGGATACGATTAAGATTGTAGACGGATATGCCGACCTGCTCGTGATAAGGCATTCGCTCGAGGGCTCTGCGAGGCTGGCTGCGAATGTCGCTAAACATCCAGTTGCAAATGGAGGGGACGGGGGGAACCAGCATCCGACGCAGACACTCATAGACCTTTACACGATAAGGAAGGTCAAGAAAAAGCTCGATGGCTTATGCGTTCACCTTGTTGGCGACCTGAAATACGCGAGAACGATGCGCTCTCTTCTCTATGGGCTTGGGATGTTCGGGGCGGATGTGACTTTGGTTTCCCCGAAAGGGCTCGAAATGGACAAGGGGGTCGTGGATGAGGCAAAAACGCTTTTTTCGATGAAGATAAAGCAAACGAACGAACTTGACCTGAAAGGAGCGGATGTTGCCTATGTCTGCAGGATTCAGAAGGAGAGGTTCGCCGACCCCTATGAGGCGGAGAAGCTCCAGAAGGAGTTCAAGATAACCGAGGAGCAGTTGAAGGGGGTTAAGGAAGACCTCGTCATCCTGCACCCGTTGCCTAAGATTGATGAGATAGACCCAGCAATAGACAACAGCAAGCATGCGACTTATTTCGAACAGGCGAAGCTGGGAGTTCCGATGAGGATGGCGATTATAATGAAGCTTCTCGGGAGGGCATGAGCATGCTGAAAGTTGAGAAAATTGCTGACGGGACCGTGATTGACCACATACCGGCAGGGAAAGGACTTAGGGTGCTGCAGATTCTCAACATACAAGCCGGTTACCTTGGGAGGGTCGCACTCCTCATGAACACGACAAGCAAAAAAATGGGGAAGAAAGACATTGTAAAGATAGCTGATAAGCACATCGACGATAAGACTGCTGACAAGATTGCGCTCATTGCCCCTGAAGCGAGCCTCAACATCATAAAGAACTTTGAAGTTATTGAGAAAAGACAGGTTAAACTCAGGAGCAAGCTCGTTGCAGTGGCTGCCTGCCCGAACCCGAACTGCATAACCAACCACGAGAGGATGGAGAGCGAGTTCAAGGTTGAGGAGAGGGGGATCCGGTGCTCCTACTGCGAGAGGCTGTTCAAGCCCGAGGAGCTGTCTGCCTAGTAAGTCAGGGGTTCTGCAGTTTCTTGAGAACTTTCATCGCTGCTTCTTTTTTCCCGAAAGGAACCAGGAGATAATCGTGGTGATAGGCCGAGACTGTATTCGCGCTTATGCCTTCCCTCGCAAGCTCCCCGGTTATTTTCGCGAGGAGTCCCACTGCCATCAAGTCCGATTCGACTTTGAGGGTTATGAGGGCAAACGGCCCGGCTGGCTCCCCCTCACCATAGCTTTTCATCTCTTCCAATATCTCTTCGGAAAACACGATTGAAAGGCCTTCCTCTTCGCGGTGGATGCTCGTGACATATGAAAGGTAGTTGACTAGGCCGAAGAGCTGGGATTCTGGAACTGATGCAAAGTAATACTTGCCTTCGTCCAATTCTGGGCGTAGGTTCTTGAGCAAATCCCCGAGCTTCAAGAGCTTAGCCATCGCAGTCGCCGTTAGTTGGTCAGCACTCGCGCGCCATCTTTTTCTATTATTACGGTTTTCTCGGCTTGGGAAACTAGCCCTTTCCCGGAATCGCTCAGAATCGGGTACGCCCTGAGAACCCCGAATCCTACCAATTCCCGAAGCGCAGATGCGAGCAAAAGCTTCGAATTGAAATCCTTGTAGAGCCACCTCTCAGCGAAGGGAAGTCCACTGAATTTTTCCTCAGAATAAGTCATCAGCCTTCTCGACTCGCGCAATCTGACGGGTCTTTTTTCGAGAAACATGAAAATCTCGACCTGTGAGCCGTCTGAGACGTGGCCTGCCCCGTTTGTCGCGAAGGGCTCGACTGCGAAAACGTCTCCCTCCTGGATGCGGTGGGGGGAAGCAGTCTTTATGTTTGGGATTTCAGTCCCTGCGTGGAGCTTGAATTGCTCGAGCCGATGGCCCGTGAGGTTCTCTATTGGCTTGAACCCGCGTTTCTTTATCTCCGCCTCGACTAGGGCTCCGATTTCTCCAACCTCAACTCCCGGCTTCATCCCCGCAATCGCCGCTTCCAGGCCTGCCTCGCTCGCCTCAAGTAGCTTCCCCTGCTCGCCCGAGAGGTCGATTGTGAGCGCGGTGTCGCCGATGAATCCGTTGACGTGGACTCCGACATCTAATTTGACGATGTCTTTGTCCCCAAAGACTTTCTCGCACTTGTGCTCCGGGGTGTAGTGGGCCGCCTGCCCGTTAAGCGAGATATTCACTGGAAAAGCAAGCCCAGCGCCCTTCTCCCGAATCTCGCCCTCGGCCCCTTCCGCTATTTCGAGCAGTTTCACCCCTGGCTTTATCTTCTTCGACCAGTTTTCAAGAGCTTCCCTTGCAATTTTTCCTGCTTTCTCGTAGTCTTCAAGACCCATGCCAATCCCTCTCGGTTTTCCTCTCGCTCGCTGATTTCTCGTAATTTTCAATTGCCATAAGAATCACAATTACTCGAGCTTAACTAGTGTTTTTTTCAGTTCTGACAGGTCTCGGATTACAAAATCGGCGTTTCCCCTGCCCTTCCCGTCGTGAGTGACGAGAACTGTTCTCATCCCCGCCTCGCCTGCTGGAGTTGAGTCCTTCTCCTCGGAGTCCCCGACCATGATGCATTTCTTTGGGTCCAGCTTGAGCTTCCTCGTTATCGCCGCGTAAAAATCCTTCGATTTTTTCCTTCCAACGTCTTCAGTCACGAAGACATCATGGAAAAGATGGTCGAGGCCGAGCCTAATCAGCTTGTCCCACTGCTTCAGGGAATCGCCTTCAGAAGCGACGTATAGCTTGTAGCCAGAATCCCTAAGCTCGAGTATCGCGCTTTTTACTTCTGGAAATGGCAAGATGCTCGATTTTGTATTGTGATAGGCGCCGATTCCCGCAGCAATTATGTGCGGGTCGGGTTTTTGGCCGAGGTTCCGGACCATCTCGTCGAAATGCTTGTCGTAATTCGAAGTTCGTTTGGCTATCACTTTCAGGAGCGCCTTGTAAGCCTCTTCCTCGCTCGCTTTTAGGCCGGCTTCCCGCATCGCGTTTATCGCGTTCCTTCTGGCTCTTTCGGCAAACTTCGCAGTATCGTAAAGGGTGTTGTCGATGTCGAAGAAGATTGCCTTTGGCTTCATGAAAATAGTTTGTCGCGAGGTGTTTTATAATTAACTCCGGATTAGATCGAACCTGTGAGATGCAACATGAATAATAAAACTGCCGAAGAGAGAAGAATACCGAGTACATATGGATTTATTTTGTAATTGTGAACTGTCGGAATTTTTTTATTTAGGAAATAGCCCGCTATAACGATAGTGGCAAAATATGAAAAGATGACTATAACTTTCGAATCGACAAACATGGCAACGCCCATAAAGGTAATTAAAAATACAAATACAGGTGGAATCAGGATGCTAGTGATAAGTTGCACCCTGGCGTTTTTTTCCAAGAAATGCTCTGGGACTTTAAAAATAATTATTGAGATGACGAATGATATCAATAATAGAACTATATTGAACGTTAAGAAGGCACCAATACTGCACGTATCCAAGCAGCCCTCTTTAGCTGCACATTCATAAATGTTTCCGCTAAGTGTTCTTTTTATGCTCGGGTCTTCGCCAAGGAAATAATACTCAACGTTGATTTTTCCAATGAAGGCATCCCGGTAATTAAATCTTAAGGGATTTCCATTTTCGTCATTGCAATTTACAAAAAACTTGGCAACCTTTCCTTTCTCAACCGTTAGTTTGCCTTCGACAAATCCTGGGCACCGTTCGGCATCGCAAGGCTCGAATTGATTCGGGTCTTTTGTGCAGGTGATTCCTGTTACGATGATTGTCTTCTCAAGGCCATGAACTAGGGTAATGTTTAGCTTGTTTGTTTCTTGAGATAGGGAATCACTTACGCAGCTCATTCCAGTCGGCATTGTACAAACGTCTGGCGGCTGGCAGGCATAAGCAAAAGCAAGAAGCAAACAGAGCGCGAGCAGGAGATAAGCTGGCTTCATAGAGAGAACATTCTGTTGGGATGTATAAATACCTTAGCGTGCTGGAGCCTGGCCTTGCTTCAGGAGCGATACCCGAACTTGCGGTCGTATTTTTTGTGGTCGAGCATTTCGAGAACGATGGCGTAAAGCTTGACTCGGTCCCCTTCCAAGGTGTAAATCAGGCGCCAGTATGAGTCGAGGTTGAGCTTCCAGAGGTTCGTGACCCCGTACTTCGAGATATATGCTTTTGGGATGAGGCGCTTTTGGACGTGCTTGCCCGCTTCCGGGGATGCCATTAGCTTGGCGAGCCCCTTTTCGACGATTCCGAGCAGGTAGCGGGCTTCGCCGTCTCCCTTTTCCGCCTTCGCCCGGAGTTCGATGAATTCCCTGTTGAATTCTTGGCTGAGGCTAACCTCGTGCATACTTCACGCCTTCCTTCAGCAGCTTTTTCGCCGCCGGTTTTTCCGCAAGCACCCACATTATCCTGCCTTCTTTAGTAACGAAAATCTTGTTCGATTCCTGCAAGTATGCCAGGATGAGCTGGAGGGTCTGGTATTGCACTCCTTTTGGAAGGGAGCGCCAGAGTTGCGTGCGGGTAGGGTATTCGCTTGCCTTTCTTATCGCATCCTCTACCATCAGCACAGTATCCAGCCTTGGGTAGTGGAGCACGTTCAGCTGTCTCATTCAATCACTTGTATAAGTTTATACAATACAGGTATTTAAATATAGCCCTAGAAGTCCCCGAGCGAGCTCTGCGTGCCCTTGAACTTCAGGTCATCCTCTTCATACCCGAGCTCCTTGAGAATCTTGAGAACTGCCGGCATCACCTGGTTATTTATGTAGTAATCGGCATCGTAGTCCTTTGCGGCTTCGAGGGATTCGGCCTTGAAAGAGATTGGCTCGGTGGCTCGTGAGTCATCTTTCGCTTTAACGTTTTTCTTCAGCCTAATCTCCCTTCTCTTCGCATCGATTTTTCGCCTCAATTCCTCGGAAACCGAGCCGCTCCTAGTGACAACGTATTCGACTATCGAGCCTATTGGGACTTGGGTTCCCTTTTCCTTGAGTTTCTCGGCAACGATGACTTCCGGGCTGATAATCTCGTACTGCTCGAACTTCTTCTTTATCTGGTTCGTGATTGCAAGGTCGGCAAGCGGGACCGAGCCTGCCCTGAGCGCCTCGATAGTCTCCTTCACAATCGAAACTGCCTTCTCCTTGCTGCCATCCTTGAGAATCGCCTCGAGGACTTTCTGCTGCGTCTTCTTAGCAATCGGGGACCAGTCCCGCCGGACAAGCTCGAACCCCCGTATCTTTATGCTCCCGTCCTCGCCCATGAGCGCATACTTCTTCTTTGCCCCTGTTTCCCCTTCCTTGCCCTTCCCGGCGGTCTTCTTCGTGACGAATAGGCCTCTTGAGTAAAAGCCCTCGAGCTCGAGCTCCATGTTCCCGGGAAGTTCAGAGTTGGTCTTTGTTAGGAAATCGAGGACCTGCTGCTTTGTTTTGCCCTTGTAAAGGAGGAAAATCGAGTCCGTGTTGTGGAGCAACACTTGCCCGCACGAATCAACGAACATGTGGTTGTCTTTGACGGACAGGTCATACACGTAGCCACTGTACTTCTCCTCGATTAACTTCGTCTCGAAGCTCTGGTTCGTTCGGTCAGAAGTGCCTAGAGTGTAAAGTTTCTTGCCGGGCCGGTAAGTTATGTAGTGGTTCCTCCCAAGTTGCGTTAGGAGGAGGGAAAGCCCGCCCACAAGACCGAGGGAACGGGTCGCGTATCTGAAGTTTCTTTCTATATACTCTCTCGAATATCCGAGCTTGTTGTTCACCGTGTGGGTTCCGTCACCCTTTAACATCTGCTCAAGCAGTAGGAGCTTGTGCTTTTCGGGAACGTGAAAAATGAAATCTGGGATCTTTTTGCCAATGGACTTTTGCCCACAAAAAGCCTTGAACAGGATGGCTGAAAGCTGATTCATCATCTGCAGCTTATGTGTGTGGTCCTCGTATCGGATGCGTTTTACTGATGTTTGGGTAAGATATTCCAGATCACGGGTTTTTTTGGTGGACTTGATTATGCACGAGCGGGCGTTGGCAAATAGCTTTTCGTAGTCCTGCTTCAACTGCTCCAGCCACCGGGTGTCTGCCGATGATATTGAAGCGCCCCATCTGCTCGAAGTGGTTTCTGGGGTAGATGAACTGCCCTCCGGGATGTAGGCGCCAAGGAGCCTGCAAAGGCTTTCGAAATCCGGGCTATCGAGCGGTATGAAGCGCTTCACTTTTACGGGGTTCTTGCGAACGGTCCAGTTGAACCATACGTGGCTACTGTCGGCTTTTGCGGAGATTGTTTTCTCTTTGCCCTTATAGGTTATCTTGTATGAATTTCCCTTCAAGTACCCGTAGACATCTATTTGCTGCATCCGTTTCACTTCGGGGACCGAGTTTATCTTCACAAACGGATTCCCCCCCATTTCTTCCGGGGTTGCTTCGACTAGTTTTCCTCCTTTCTCAACCATTATCGAATGGTCTTCGGTCACGATCGTTTCGCCGAATTTCTGCGAAATCCGGAATATCTTTTTGTTCGCCCTGTGCCGGATTATTTCGGTTATTTCTTTCCACTCGGACCCCTTGGTTTTCGGATTAAGCGTAAGTGCTTTGAAGCCCGTAAGCGGGATTGCTTCCTTTTCCCCTCGTTTCGTTGCGTTATTTTTGTATTTCTCGAAAAACTCCTCGATGTTTTGTATCTGGATGATCCCGTGCTGGTCGAGAATCGTTACGAATCTGTCGGAAGTGATGCTATCCCCGTAAAGCACTTCGAATCCTGTTTCTTCGGCTTTTTTCGCGGTCTCCTGGATGTAGTGGCGGCCGAAAGATGTTACCGCCTCCCCGCATTCTTTTGAATACCAGCGGGAGCGGGCATAGGCGAGCATCCCGTAAAAACTGTTAGCAAGAACCTTGAGCGCCTGCTGGCGGGCATTCAAGATGGCGTACTCCTCAGAATCCTTCGGGATGGACTTTATTTTCCTCTTTATCTGAGTCCTGTGCTCGACGATGTTCCCGAGGACTTCCGGTATGTGGCCGGTCCTCTTGGTGCAGAAACGGGAGCCCGAGGGAGAGACCTTGGACTCCTGCTCTGTGCAGCAGTCGCAGTTTATCATGTCCGGGTCGATGTTGTAGGAGGTGATTATCGAGGGATACAGGCCCCTGAAGTCGAACACTGCCATATTTTCATAGACTCCTGGGTTCGGGATGCGGACATAAGCTCCCTGGAGCATATAGCCCTCTCTCGATTGGACTTCCTCCTCCCTCGGCCTGCTTGGGACCACGATGTTTTTCTGGTAGGAACTCTGGATGAGGAAGAGTTCGACCAGGTGGCCGGTTGAGATGCCGGCAACCTCGAACAGGGGAACCCGGACAAGCCTCGAAATCTCAATTTCCATCGGGAGGACGCGCTCCCCGATTTCAATTGTGGATTGGGCGTCCCCGAGCGAATAGTCGGCAAGCTTCCCCCTTCCGGAATCGCTGTCCCACATCTGCCATATTCCTAGTTTCTCCACCATCAGTTTTTTCTTGCCGGTTATTTCAGCATATGCGTTCTCGAGCGTGAACTTGTAAATCCGAAGGGCGCCGATAATCCCTAGGAACCGGACAACGGGGTAGAGGTCGATGTGCAGCCTGCCGGTTATCTTTGCCTCGTTGAACATCCCCCTTCTCCTCGCCCGGAATGAGGTGTTGTCCCGCCCTATTCCAAACGATATCGAATTGGCCTCAGCCCGGGCTTTCAAATATGGCAAATCGAACGAAGTGGAATTGTAGCCCAGAAGGAGTTCTGCGTCGAAATCCTTGACCAGTTTCAGGAATCCCTCAATCATCTCCTTTTCGGTTCCGAATTTTTTCGCGAAAGGCTTCCCCGTCTCGCGGAAAGTAAGGACCCCGGCCTTCCTATCATCCTCATCCTTGGAAGCGTAGCTTATCATAACGGCCGGATCGCTCCTCTCCCTGGGAAGGCCCTGCGGGTTGTAGGTTTCTATGTCGAAGGCGAGGGTCTTGAGCCGGGTATCGGGTTCGCCCGTGTCCTGGATAGACTTAATCATCTTGCCCTCTTTCTCAATCTCGAGTATGTTGAATGGGGTGAGGCCCTTGTCTATTATGTAGCGGCGGGCGAAACGGATGTCGTGCTCGTAGGGGGTCCCGATTTCCCTGGCCTTGTCCCGGAACAGTGGAACGTGCGAGGGGTGGAAGCAGAAGACTTTCAGGAGCTCGGCTTCCTTGCTATGCAAAAGTTTTTTGACTCTCTCGATTCGCTTGAGCTTGACTGTCTTGCCCCTGTCCTCGGCTGAGAGCTGCCCGAGCAATTCCGTCGCCCGCCCAAGGTCGTCAGCCTGCAGGTAGAAGTAGGGCTCAAAACTGTCGTCGTAGAGCCTGAAGAACTTCTTCCGTTTCAGCGTGAGGCGGACTATCGCTTTATCATTCTTCGTGACGTAGTCGGCTTCGATGAGGGCTGCCCGAATCTTCTTCATGGGTTAAGTTTGGTGGGAATCGTTAAAAACAGATTCGCTAGTTCGCTTTCCCCTCCAGCTGGTAGAAAGATGCGTTCTTTTTGTATCCTTTCCTGCGGTCGCTGAAAATCCTGACCACGAATCCGCTCGATTCGAACTCTGCAATCGCCTCGTCTATGAATACCGGCTTGAATGAAAGCGTGAATTTTGCGCCGTCATCGAAAATGTATGACTGGACCACGAGGCCGTCCCTCAATTCGGCTTTCATCTCCGCCCCTTTTCCGGTGTAGTACCCGCCGTCCTCGAGCCTTATCGGAAGGCCGCGCGATAGGCGCGAATAGTTCCGGTAATCCGCTATGAAAACCCCGTTTTGCACGAGAAGGCCCCTCACTTGCTTTACGACCTCCTCCCTCTCGCGATGCTCCAGGTGGGTGAATGAGTTCCCGAGGCATATTGCGCCCTCGAATTGCGTGCAAAAGACATTCCCGATGGTTCTCCAGTCTGCGACAACTGTCCTGAGTTTTACCCCGTATCTTTCTGCGTTGATTTTGGCCCGTTCAATCATGTCGAGGCTCCCGTCGAGAGAAACCACCTCGAAGCCTTTCTTGCACAGTGCTATGCTGTCAGGCCCGGTGCCAGTTGACATGTCCAGGATTTTTTTCGCGTTGTGCTCGCGGAGGAGTCGGATGAAGAAGTTGCTTATTCTCAGCCGCTCGTTCCAGTCGATAAGCCGGTCGAATCTCCCGGCCAAGAGGTTGTATTGCTCGTGCGTCTTGCCTTTCGTTTTTTGTCCATTTGCCATGGACCTATTACTTTCAATTATTGGAGATTAATATTTAATTGAAAAAATTTGGGAAAAAACTAGTTTAAGAAAGCTTTAAATTATCATTTCTTCCCAATAAGCTTATGGAACTCACTCGAAAAGAGGCCCGCCTTTTATTCGAACTGGACCAGAACTCGAGGCAGAGCAACCTCGGGCTCGCCAGGAAGCTCCGAATCAGCAAGAACACCGTATCGGCGATGATTGATAGGCTAAAGATAGCGGACGTGATTAAGGACTTTTACGCTGTCATTGACGTTGGGAAGCTCGGGTATCGGGGCGTGAGAGTTTATGTTAAGCTGAGGCAGTGCCCACCAAGGAAAAGGGGTGAACTGCTGGACTACCTGGTCGGGAATGAAATGACGTGGTGGGTCGGGAATGTCGAGGGTGAGTTCGATGTCGGGATTGTGGTGTGGATTCGGGAAGCATTCGAGTTCGAGAGTTTCTGGAAGGAATTTGAGGGAAAGTTCCACAAATACCTGGGCCGGGCCTGCGTCTCCGCTTACATTGGGCTTTACGACGGGACGTTCGGGTTCCTCGAGCCCTCGCTCGAGAGAAAAATTCACCACGTTGGGGGATACTCGAAACTCGAAGTGACGAAGAACGAGCTTGCTGTGCTGAAGGCGGTTTCCGGGAATGCCCGGGCCACGACTGTTTCACTGGCTTCGAAACTGAATCTCTCGCCACTCACGGTAAAAGAGTGCCTTAGGAGGCTTCGGGGGAAGGAGGTCATAAAGGGGTTCCGGGTGAGGCTCGACCTTTCTATTCTCGGCTACGCAGTTTACAAGATGAATTTCCAGGTATCCGACCTCTTGGCGAGGGGACGGATGCTCGCCTATGCGCTCGAGCGCCCGAACGTGATATTCGTGGATGAAAGCATCGGATTTGCGGACCTCGAGGTGAGCGTTGCCTGCAAGTCGCATCTGGAGTTCAGGGCTTTCCTCGATGAGTTTCTCGGGAAGTTCTCGAAGAACATTTCAGATTATAACTATTTCATCTACCTGAAGGTCCATAAGATTAAGCATATCTGAGGGTCAGCAGCCGAATCCCTTGTTGTCAATCCGGCAGATGCTGTTCGGGGCGCTCGAATTGCCGGTGTTCGAGCTTCCCTCTGTGTAGGCAGAGTAGTCCCGCTGAATCTCGTACCACCCGGCGGTAAGGTGCTTTGTATAAATTCCCTTTCCAGCCAGGTAGTTCCCGACCTCCCTTGAGAGCATGCAGTAACTGCTGTAGCAGTAAGTAATTATCGGCTTATCTTTCGGGAGGGCCGAGAACGCTGCCAATAATTGTTCGGGGGACAATTCTTCAGCGGGGATGTTTATCGCTCCTTTGAAATGGCCTGCCTCGAATGAGCTCTTGGAGCGCAGGTCGACCAATATGCCATACTCCGTCCCTTGGTCCAACGCTTTCGCGATGCCGGCCGGGCTGATGCTCACTGCCTGCTCGGTGGCATAAAATTCAGTTATCATCTGGTCCTGGCTCTTGCTGCCTGAATCCAGTACCGATGAAGTCACAAGTGCGCCGAAAACTGCGCCGACTGCTGCGCATAGTATTAGCTGCCATAGCTTAGAAGTGACCATACGCTCTCCTCTTTCAAACTCCCTTATTTTTCTTCTTCTCGTAATCTCGAGCATCTAGGCCCAAGTTCAAGCCTTTTTCTTGTTCTCGTAATCCTCAATCGCCTTGTGGAGTGCATCGGCCGCGAGGTTCGAGCAGTGCATTTTTATCGGTGGAAGCCCGCCGAGGGAAGAGGCCACGTCACCCCTGCTGATTTTTTTCGCCTCTTCTATGGTTTTTCCCTTCGCAAGCTCGGTTAGCATCGAGCTTGTTGCAATCGCAGCAGCACAGCCCATCGTCTTGAACCGTATGTCATCGATTCGGTTGCCCTTGACCTTTATGTAAATATACATTACATCGCCGCAGGTCGGGTTCCCTACCATCCCGACCCCATCGGCATCAGTTAGTTCGCCCATGTTTCGCGGGTGCATGAAGTGGTCCATTACCTTGTCAGTGTATGCCGGCATGTTCATCATCCTCGTGGGTGGCGTGTTTATCTGAGAACTGCTTCATTTGCGAATCGGATTTGAAGGGCGACATTGAGCGGAGCCGTTCGACCGCTCTCGGGACTGAATCTAGGACTTTCCCCATCTCGCCATCGGAGTTGAATTTTGAAAGCGTTAACCTGAGGGAGCCGTGGGCATCCTCCGGGGAACGCCCGATTGCGAGAAGGACGTGCGATGGCTTTAGGGATTTCGAAGAGCATGCGGAGCCAGTAGAGACGCAAATCCCTTCTGCGTCAAGCAGGAGGAGAAGGCCCTCTCCCTCGATGAATTTAAACGATATGTTCAGGTTGTTCGGGAGGCGCTGGGTTCTCGAGCCATTGAGCAACGTATCCTCAACCTTCAGGAGTCCGCCCATCAGCCTGTCGCGCATCTTCTTTACCCTCTCCATCTCGCCCATGCTTTCCTTCGCGAGCCTTGCAGCTGCCCCGAAGCCGACTATTCCGGAAACGTTCTCAGTCCCTGAGCGCAGGCCTTTCTCGTGCCCGCCCCCTCGAGAAATTGGCAGAATCTGAACTCCCTTCTTCACGAAGAGCGCCCCAACGCCTTTCGGGCCGTGTATCTTGTGCGAGGACATTGAAAGCATGTCAACGCCAAGGGAATTGACATCAATGCCTATTTTTCCAGCAGACTGGACCGCATCCGTATGAACGAGAATCCCTTTCGCCTTCGCGAGGTTCGAAATCTCTCTTATTGGCTGGATTGAGCCTATCTCGTTGTTCGCCTGCATCACCGAGATAAGGAATGTGCCTGGCCGGATTGAGCGCTCGAGGGCATCGAGTTTCACGATTCCGTCTGAATCAGCCGGAGCGTAAGTAACCTGAAAGCCATTCTTCTCCAAATATTCGCAGGAATTCAGGACAGCCGGGTGCTCGATGCAAGAAGTTATTATGTGGCCCTTGCCTTTCTTCATCGCTGCGCCAAAAATCGCGAGATTGTCGGATTCGGTCCCGCCTGAAGTGAAAATGACCTCTTCCGGGCTTGCGCCTATGAGGGCTGCCACCCTTGCTCGTGACTCCTCCAAAGCTTCCCTGGCTTCAGAGCCGGCAGAGTGCGGGCTTGAGGCATTGCCGTATTTATCTGAGAAATATGGCAGCATCTCGGCTAGGACGTTTGGGTCGACCTTCGTGGTCGCGGCATTGTCCAGGTAGATGCGACTCGTGCTCATCTATACCGCCGTGCAAAGCGTGCAGTTCTTGTCGGCGTAGCCTAGCTTCTTGTGGAACTCGCACACTGCCCTGGCCTTTCTCGCCTGTATGCAAAGCTCGCATATCTCACGGGAGAGCTCCTCATCCGCAATCCCATTTGTGGAGATTTTCCTTGCAGAGACGGAAATCTTCTTCTGGATTTCCGTCGGGAGCGTAACTCTTTTTCCGCGCTTCCCTTTCACGTATTGTGAAACCGCGGCTGGCGTTACCCCCAAGAGCCTCGCTATCTCAGCCTGCTTTACGCCGTTCTTCTTCAACTCCTTAACCATCTCCGCGCTTATAGCCGGGAGAAGATACCATTGTGTTATTTGGCATGGTACTTTCATGTTTACACCTCCGTAGAAACGAGATGGTTAACAATTGTTTATACTTATATATAAATCTTTGCATTGTTAAGGGGGGCCTGTGCATTTTACCTCGTAGCGCTTGCAGGGCGCGGTTCGAATCCGCGCTCGGTGCGCGGACAGCTCCCTCGAGGGAGCTGCCGCCAATTGCCGCAATTTTTTTGTCGAACAAAAAAATGCGCATTTTTTCCCGCAGGAAAAAATTGCGATGCGAGCGCCGTTTAATTTTGCACTGGCTTAAGGGCATTTTGACGGGCTGATTAACGCTTATTAATACTTTTTGCAAAAGCCTAATTAATGGGCGCTTTCGAGGTATTCGCAATAGTCGCTTCTGCGATTGCACTGGTTTTCGTGAGCTGGGCGGTTTTCAGGTTGACGCGGTTCCCGCCAGGGACCCTGTTCGTGATACTCGGAGCAGCCCTCTCTATTCTTGGGAGCAAGATGCCCGGGGCTCTTCTCGAAACTGTGACTCTGGCAGCGCCCATACTTTTGGGTTCGATTCTTTTCAGTTGCGGGCTCAAACTGAATTTGCGCGGAATCGCGGCGTATGCCCATTCTGTGCGGCTCTCTTTCATCACAATCCCCATAACCCTGCTCGCCATTGGGGCGTTTTCGCATGTCTTCCTCGGGTTCGACTTCCGCGGGGCCCTTTTGGTTGGGGCCATCGGGGCGAGCATCTGTTCGTTTTTCGTGTTCCACATAACGGATGAAGTGAATCTGGCCGATGGCGTGGCTGATGGGATTATGCTCGAGAGTTCTCTCACCGAGGCGGTTGTTGTCATTCTGGCACTCACCGTCTATGGGCTCTCGTCTGGTGTTTCGGTAGTTCAAGCTTTCGCTTTCGGGCTAGTCTTCGGCCTCCTTGCCGGGATTGTGTGGGTTAGGCTCATGCGCTTTGCCTCGGATTTCCCGCACAGGGACGCACTTACTCTTTCGATTGTGCTCGGGATAGCTGCCCTTTGTGAGGTGATATTCCCAAACAGCGGGATGATAAGCGCATTTTTCTTCGGCCTCGCGATGGGAAACGCGGGATTGCTCAAGGCAAAGGCAAAATTCGAGGGCTTGCTGAAATTTCAGGAGGATGTCCTTATGGCCGGTGGGACTTTCTTCTTCTTTTATACGGGCCTTTCGGTATCAGGTGCTGACTCCGGTCTCGTTTTGACTGGAGCCTTACTGTGGGTCATCGTACTGGTATTGAGGACAGTTTCGATAAAGTTCTCGCTGGAAGACGAGGGATTCAATTTCTGGCTGGCGGGACTTGCCCCAAAGGGCCTCTCAGCGGCCATCATCGTGCAGATGGCATTAGCCGGGGGGCTCGGAATTGCATCTAAGCTATTGTCCATCACCCTCCCGATGCTGGTCTTGAGCGGTATTTTCGCAGGAATTGCCTCTAGCAAGCTCGAGGGTAAGAAGCCCCCTAGGGTAGAAACAGTTGCAACTTCGAGAAAGTGGGGGGCGGTGGATGATGACAAGGGTACGATAGGCCATGCGTATGATATTGAAGAGATGAAGAGGACTATTAACGGGCCTGAGGAATGAGCTACTTTCTCAGGATCCAAGAATAAGATGGAACCATTCTGAAGCCGGGGGGAGAACCCCCGCGGCCCAGAAATGAACCGGGGGCGCCGGGCGCACCCAATGTGGTCTTGGGAAGGGGGAGTCCGGCGCAGCCCCCGTAGCGTCAATCGTGGCGGATTCGTTTTTCTATGGTATATTCTATCTCCCGCTCGAGGCGGGTCAGCTTGCTCTGGTCAAAAGCACGGCCTCGCAGTTTCTCGATGAAGAGAAGGGAGCGGAGGTGGTCCTTTGTTGAAAGTTTCTCCTTAGCCCTGCCCCTTGGGGCGACCATGCCGCTGGCGTATGCCAGGAGCTTCATCGTAACTTTTTCGCTTATCCAGCCTATGTCAACGTAATAGTCAAGGACTTCCGGAAGGTTCTGGTGCCCGACTGTCTCGAGTAGGAACTCGACCCATTTTAAGAGCACTGCGTTCGCTATGGCGCTGTCTGCGATGTCAGGAAGGAGAATCCTGTGCCCTTGAGCGATTTCCTCTGATTGCTCGTCATCCAACCAGTTGAAGTCCTCGTCCTCCTCTTCTTTCTTGCGCTGCTTTGGCGCTCTCTCCGCTGGGTCTCGGTTATAATCATAATTATTGGTCTGTTTTTGCTCTGGCTCCGGATAATCCATTGCTTGCTGGGCTTGTCGAGGCAACGGTGCTGGCTCCGGAGATGGTTCGGGTTCAGGTGCGCGTTCCTGCCTCGTTTCCATTGACTTGAGTGCCCGGATGAGGGTATCTTCCAGGTTGTTCATCTTTTCCACAAGTTCATCCATGCGGGAAGTTGATTCCTGGCCCGTATAGGATTTGATGGTTCTCTGTATTATTTCATCCACTTTCTGTTCTGGAAGACCCATTGGCTTGAGTGTTTGGAACAAGTCCTCAATAACTGTTGAAGGAAGTGACCCTACGTAAAGAGAGAGCTTGGCCTTTATCTGCTCTGAAGTAAGGGATGGCCCTTGTGCTGGCGCCCCGCTTGTTCCTTCATGGTCCGAACTCAAGTTCATTACCTTTTTTTGCCCTAACGGTCTTCTTGGTTTGCACAGCAGACCGGATAAGTTTTGTCAGGTCTACCCGCCGTTTCTCGTCTACATCACTAACTGAAGAGCGAACAAGGCGGCTAATGTCGATTTTTCCTCGCGAAAGTATCTTCAGGTCAGCACTCATGGTCGAAACTTGCGTTTTGAGGGAGTTAAGCTCCTCCTGAATCTGCTCCATGGTAGAACTGATTACTTTTGAAGAACCAACAAACGGGTTTATTTGGTTCGAAACTACTTCGTAAACCGAGAGCATGTCAAGAATTCTGGAGTCCGTCTGGTCCATACGGCCTTTGAGCATCTCGTTCTCTTTCTTTACTGCTTCGGCAAGCCGTTCGGTTTTAAGCACCCTCGCTTCCATCTCAGCCACTCGCTCAGTAGCCAATGCCATCTGCTTCTTCATATCCTCAATTTGGGCATTGTCAAAAGAAGATTCCTGAACTACCCCTATTTCGATTTGACCGGTATCGGGAGTGGGGGATTGCTCCCCTTGCGCCGGTGCTTGCTGCCCTGCTGCTGGCTCTTGCTTTTTAGATGCCTTGCCTAACCCAAAGGGTAGTTGTTTCGTGATGCTCTCGATGCTTTTGCCGATGTCAAACATTAGCGAACCCCCTGGGACTTGGCATTAGGCAAAGTTCAAGAGAACTTTGCCGTGCCAGTTGGAATTTTGCAAATTCCAGAAACCCAAAAAATGGGGACGCTACGGGTATAGCTGTTGTATTGTCGTCGAGTACGAGGATGCCGTTACTCCATCTATCACTGTCGGCGCCCCCCTCTCCGGAATCAGCTCTACGTGGTACTGTGTCCTCACTGGCAGGTAAACCGTGGTTGCTGAGAGGTTGACATTAAGCGTCACAAGAGCCGAACCGTCAATCACCGGAGTTGCTGCGGTGAAGAGGTTTGTCGGGTCCCTTACCTCATATGCTGTGAAGTGGGTCGCATCGACTGGTGTGCCACTTGAGTAGGTCAGTGTGCTCTGGTTGTTGCTGTTTCCGACTTTCAAGACGAGCTGGCTCAAGTCGACCCTGCCCGCTCCTGCTGCTGCTGTAATCGACAGGTTCATACCTGCTATGTTTATTCTTCCTGTATCTGTGTCGCCCCTTATGCTAACAACGACCAGGTTACCTGAGACTTGCTCAATGGCCTCTTTTCCTGTTGCCATTGATTTCTGCTGCAGGATTCCTGACACGTTTATCAGCACTGCAGCGGCGATGGCTGCCACGAGCACCATGGCAATGAAGATAATCAGCGTTCCAATGCCCACGGCGCCTTTCTTTGTTTTCACATTCATAATATCCCCCCTTTGAACTATTATATTAAAATACTAAAAAACAAAAGAAAAAAGAAAAAAGCTCACGGATATAGCTGCTGGATTTGCGATGAGTAAGACGCACTGGTCACCCCGTCTATCACTGTCGAGGCTCCTCTCTCCGGAATCAGCTCTATGTGATATTGTGTCCTCACTGGCAGGTTAACGTTGGTTCCATTAAGGTCAATATTAAGCTGCACGAGAGCCGAACCGTCAATCACTGGGGTGTCTGCGGTGAAGAGGCTTGACGGGTCTCTTATTTCAGTCGCATTGAACCTTGTTGCGCTAGCAGATTGGGCAGTGTAAGTCAATGTGCTCTGGTTGTTGTTGTTTCCGACTTTCAAGACGAGCTGGCTCAAGTCGACCCTGCCCGCTCCTGCTGCTGCTGTAATCGTCAGGTTCAGGCTGATGATATTTATCAGGCTGCCTGTGTTGCCCCTTATGCTCACAACTATGAGGTTTCCTGAGACTTGCTCAATGGCCTCTTTCCCTGTTGCCATTGATTTCTGCTGCAGGATTCCTGACACGTTTATCAGCACTGCAGCGGCGATGGCTGCCACGAGCACCATGGCAATGAAGATAATCAGTGTTCCAATGCCCACGGCGCCTTTCTTTGTTTTCACATTCATAATATCCCCTCCGGATGGAGTGTAACCGACGTTAAACCTCTTACTTTGCCGCATTTATAAAGTTTTCGGTGAGAAAAATGTCATTTTCAAGAAAAAAAACTGATTTGGGTGAAATTAAACTATAATTTAGCTAAATTGCTAGAAATCTTAATAATTATTTCGACGATAAAATAAAATGTTTGCTTTTTTATTTTATTATTGGGTTTTAATTAAAATAATAGTTTTTTTGTAAGTATTTTTCGCAGAAAACAAAAACAAGAGCTTAAAGATAAAATAAATGAATGTGGGGCCATGACAGCCCCACTGTTCGTTTGTTTACTGGAACTTTCCTGTCACCGTACCCGAGTCAGAGTGCTGGATGCTATACTGATCCAGTGCTGTCTGGTACGCGATCGTATACCTGTATCCACCACCGCTTGGGCCTCCACAGGTTGTGCTGGTGTCGGATATCCCGCCCGGACCGGTTATGAGACCAGTCACGACGGCCTGCTTCCCAGCTGGAAGACCAATCTTGCCGTAGTTGTTCGCGCTGTCCCAGGTTACGGACACTGTGTTTCCTACCTCGTCCACAACGGCCGTGTTATTGTACCAGCCACAGAGGGCGGCACCTGGCTTCGAGAACTTGATAATGGTTGTGTTCGAGTTTCTCGTCCCGTTGATTGCAAGGGTTAGGTCAACTCCTGCAATATTGGAGAAAGCTACTGTGGCGTTGGAAACGTAGAGGTTGTTAGACCCACCAAACCCAGCGCCCTGGAAGTTCCATGCTACGGGCCTTATGACTGAGAAACCCGTTGCCTGCGTTGCCTGCGATGGATTGAATACACCTAGATTCCAGAGAACCACCGCAAGGACCACTATGACCAATACGGCCCATCCGTAACTCATCATGTATTCGAATGCGCCTTGTCCTTTTTTCATTTTCATACCCCAATCACCTCATATATATGCATATATACGCGGCATCATCGTGAATACCGTCGCAAAATTTCTTTGATTATGTTGATTTATAAAGGTTTCGGTCGAGGAGTTTTTCGAAAAAAGGCATTTCAACCAATTTTTGGTAATTTTGTTCGTTTTGGGCAAATTTTTAAAAAAAAATGGAAGTTTGCACGATTATTAGAAGAAGATTTTCGACGTAGATGGCGCTGCCACGGCTATTCTGTCGTATTTTTCAGTGTTTTCAAAAGAATATCTCCAATTTTATTTCTTTTTTGCTATATTTCAATTTTTTTTCTGGATTTAACTGTTTATTATTTTATTTGCACACGATATTCATCATTTGCGAGGCATGTTGGACATTAAAATAAAGAGATGCGCTGGCAGGCCGCTAAGAGATTGAGGAAATCTCGATTATAAATCCTATCTTGGGGACTATGCGGAAGTTGGTTATGGTCGTATAAGGGTCCTGGGCGCTCAGGTATTTATTGACCACTATTGACTGCTTTATCTTGTCCCCAACTGTCTTTTGCTTGGTTGAGATATATATGTGGGCGCTTGACTTGAGCACGCTGAGGGTATCTTCGTCCAAGTCGGCATTATTGACTGCGAGGGCGATTGTCTTTCCTGTTCCAGTTATTCTCTTGAAGAAGCCTATCAGGTCCGATAGTTTCTGATTGTCCTTGTTGTATTTTATTATTGAAGACAACGTGTCAACCATCAGGATATCATTGTTATACAATTCCCTTGTTTCCATAAGCTTGGTGAAAAAGAAGTCGCCATGCTTTGTTTCGGAAATGAGCGGATAAACGGAGATGAACAAAAGTTTGTTGGAAGCCAAGTACGGCAATACCGGGAAATTGAGCGAATACATCTGGCTTATGAAATCCCGTGTTGTCAGTTGGGTTGAGAGGTAGGTGACACTTTGGCCATTCTCAAGCAGGCCGAAAGCGATTCTCTGGAGCAATACGCTTTTCCCGCTTCCGTGCTCACCATCTATTAAAACGAGAGAGCCGCTGGGGAACCCTCCTCCGAGTTTTTTGTCTAGCTCATCCCGCGGTATTTTAAACCCCTGCATGATTCCCATGTGAACCAGGTATTACAAGGCTAGCCGTATTTAAAATATGTTACTTTAAACCGGCTCTGTAAATCATTGGGTTATTGGTTGGCTAGGCCCCTGCATCTCGACTAAGAAAAGAACTCTTCTGGCAGTCAGATTCTGTTCGAAGAGGGCTGGTTTTCACTTTGTTGATGATTCAGGTTTTTGCGATTTGCTGTACCCATGAATGCTCAAGAAGTCGCAATCTTCGGGATACAAACTGGGCGTTTATGGGTATACGTTTACTACTGAAGAAGAAAACGAGGCTGGCATAATAGTATCTATCGTTATCGTTGCTCCATGCTCGGGTATTAGCTCAAGATGCATCCTCATTCTAGGGGGAAGGGTAAGTTGGGGGGTCTGCGATGATGTAAGGAACCAGAGTCTGATTAATGATGAGGAGTCTATGACGGGCGTGGAAGCAGTGAACAGGTTGCTCGGATCCCGTAATGTGTTTGCCGTGAAAGTTCCGTTTGATAGGTTGCCTGAGGAGTAACCGAGATATGTTTCATTCTCTGAATTGGAGATTCGGAGTATTAGGTAGCGCACGTCAATCCTGCCTGCACCTGATGCAGCGGTTATTGCGACACTCATATTGTCTAAGTCTGTCAGGTTTGAGTTGGTGTATCCCGTTATCGAGACTACCACCAGGTTGGAAGAAACCTGGGCTATGGACTCTTTGCCGGTGGCCATCGCCCTTTGCTGTAATATCCCGGACGTACTTATCAGCACTGCAGCGGCGATGGCTGCCACGAGCACCATGGCAATGAAGATAATCAGCGTTCCAATGCCCACGGCTCCCTTTTTGAAAGGAAAGGATAGGTGCACCTTAGGAACCCTGAACACGAGTTTCCATTATAATTCTCTGTCCTATTTAAGCTTTCCGCTTAGTTTTTGTTAAGGTTCTGTCCCAGTTCTCGGGAGATGAACGATAACAAAAAATAAGTCGCCTCTCGAAGGAGATACTCGAGCCTCTGCTTCTCGGTTTTTATCCATTCCGGATATCGGACGAGGCCGGCAGCCTCGGC
>JAKAKT010000099.1 GCA_021813385.1 Microcaldota archaeon | reverse complement strand
CCTCAAAGAACCCCTGCCTGAATCGCTGCACCAAAAGCAACGCACTCCATCGGGTCGACCCCTCCCTCCACTTTCTTCCCGAGCATGCTCTCAACGAATCTCTGCACAACCGGCATCCTGGTTGGTCCGCCCACGAGAATCACGCGGTCTATGTTGCTCGGCGAGAGCTTCGCGTCAGCCAGCGCCTGTTCAACAGAGCCCCTGCACCTGCTTATTAATGGCTCAACCAACTCCTCGAGCTTCGCCCTCGTGAAATCATAAACGAAGTGCTTCGGCCCGGTCGAGTCAGCAGTTAAGTATGGGAGGTTTATCTGCGTCGAAAGAGTGGTCGAAAGCTCAATTTTCGCCTTCTCCCCAGCTTCCCGCAGCCTCATCATCGCGACCGAGTCTTTCGAGAGGTCTATCCCCGTTTCTCCCTTGTAATAACTCACCAGGTAGTCCACAATCACCCGGTCCATGTCAGTACCGCCCAATTGCGTGTCCCCGCTTGTCGACTTCACTTCGAAGACCCCGCCTCCGAACTCCATTATCGTGACATCAAGGGTCCCTCCCCCGAAGTCGAACACCAGTATCTTCTGCTCCTTTCCCGCCTTGTCCAGCCCATAAGCAAGGGAAGCAGCTGTAGGCTCGTTTATTATCCGAACAACCTCGAGCCCGGCAATCGCGCCCGCATCCTTTGTCGCCTGCCTCTGGTTGTCGTCAAAATAGGCGGGAACAGTAATCACTGCCTTCTCGACCTTGTCCCCAAGGAAAGCCTCGGCATCCCTCTTTATTTTCTGCAGTATGAAAGCCGAAATCTGCTGCGGGGAGTATTCCTTCCCGTATATCTTGTACCTGTAATCCGTCCCCATTTTCCTCTTCGCAGCCATCACAGTCCCTTCCGGGTTCGTGACAGCCTGCCTTCGGGCCGGCTCCCCCACGAGCATCTGCCCGTCCTTCGTGAAGGCCACAAAGGAAGGGAATGCCTTCCCGGCTGCAGTTGTCCCCTCAGCGCTCGGGACGATTTTCGGCCTGCCCCCCTCAAGGACCGCAGCTGCTGAATTTGAAGTCCCAAGGTCAATTCCTATTATTTTTCCCATACACAACACCTCTAAATGTATTCTTCAGGGCTCGCGTTTTCCGCTCGCCTATATCCTCCAACTTCCAGGCTCGCGTTGCTCGCCCGCCCATATCCTCTCGCATTCCAGGCTCGCGCCATTCGCTCGCCCAGTTTTCAACACATCTTCCAATATTACTTCTCGGCTCGGGTCCCACCCTCGCCGATTCAGTCTCTTCCAGTTTCCATCGCCCGCTCATTTTATCTTTATTCTTTTTTCTCCTCTTTGTTATTGGGTTTCTTGGTCACGCCCACCATCGCATGCCTCAAGACCTTCCCGTTGTAAACATACCCCTTCCTCATCTCCTTCGCGACAATCCCTTCTTCCCCCTCGTTATCCACAAGCTCTACTGCGTCGCACCGGTCAGGGTCGAATCGCTTCCCAAGGTATTCCATCTGCTCGACCCCCTCCTCCTCAAGCAATGTCATCAGTTTCTTGTGCAAGAGCCTTACCCCATTGCGCAGTTCGCTCTCGCTCTCCCTCTGCATGTGGGCTTCCGCAGCCTCGAACTCATCAGCGAGGGTTATGAGCTTCTTGAGAACAGCCCCCTTCCCCGCCCCAGAACTCTCGTTCTTCTCCCTCTCCGTCCTTTTCTGGTAGTTCTCGAACTCCGCTGCAAGCCTTTTCAGGTCGTTTATGAGGTTCGTGTTCTCCTGCATCAACTTCTCAAGTTCGCTAGCTGGTTTCTTGGTCTCAACCTTCCCCTCCTGCTCGCCTCTGGTTTCCTTTTCCTTAGACTCCTCCTTCCCATCAATCTCCTCAAGCTCGTCCTGCCCGCACTCCGCCCATTTTTCCTTTTCATCGGCCATCTCATCCCTCTTTTTCCTGCTTTTTCAGGAGCCTTTTTTCCCTCATTTGGAACTCTCTCTCAAGCGCAACCATATCCTGGTCAATCTCTCCAGCCATTTTCTCTAGCTCCTCGAACATCGTCAGAGCCTGCTTCCTAAGGTCGTGCATTGTCAATTGAAGGTTCTCGTGCCTCAGGTGATAGCGCCGGTTCTCCCTTCCTATTATGCCGGCTTCCTCGAGCCTCTTTAAGTGGTGCAGGCAAGTTATCCTGTTCACCCCGGAGAGTTCAGAAAGTTCGGACCCGCCAATCCCGTCATCCCGCGAATACTTCACGACTGCCCTGAAAACCTGAACGACCGTTCGGTCCGTGTCCCTCCCGGCAACTATGCCGGCAGCCTCGCACAGGGCCTCAATCGGGTCGCCGCTTTTTCCGGAAACCCTCCTGATTCTTATCGTCAAGCCTTCGTCCATCCTACTCACCTAAAATCGTCAATATGATTTCAACAGTCTATTCGATATGGAGGGCAAAGTATATAAATGTTCATATCATCTTGACAGTTTTTCAGGAAAAGCCCCTTTACGAGCCCTTATAAACCCATAAGTTCCTAATTAGTCCGCCTCGTTAAGGGGCCCCGTTATATGCGGGATTAGCGCACGACAGAGTGCGAATTGGAAAAAATAGGTGGAATATATGGATGAAGAAGGAGAAGACCGCGGATTTGGCGGTCATGGCGGACGCGGCGGACGCGGTGGCGGTGGCGGAGGCCGGTTCGGCGGACGCGGGTTCGGCCCAAGGGAAATGCACAAGGCGACTTGTTCCGATTGCGGACAGGAATGCGAGGTGCCTTTCAAGCCGACAGAAGGCAGGCCCGTTTACTGCAGGGACTGCTACCAAAAGCACAAGAAGTTCTAGGTTGCGGTTTCGTAAACCAGAATTAACTAATGCTTCTATTTCTATTTTTATTTTATTGCCATAGCGGAATCGCTGGCTCGAAAAAAGTTCGAATTAAACCAAAAAACAAAAACCCCGACCCTCGAGGGGCTATTGATTTATTTCATTTACTGGTATTTTCCGTTTATCGTTCCCGAGTCCGTGTGCTGGATGTTGAACTGGTCTATCGCATACGGGAACGAAATTTGGTAAGCATAAGCCCCGCTGCTCGCGCCTCCGCATTGATAGGAATCGAGAGCCCCGACAATTGTTCCGTTAATTATTATCTGCTTTCCCGCTGGAACAGTCGCGGCCCAAACCCCGTTCACAGAGTCCTGAACAAGGGTTATCGGATTGCCGACCTCATCCTTAACATCAACAGACTCGTTCAGGAACCCGCATTTTGGCGCCCAGGGCTTCTTGAACCTCATGATATAGTCCTCGCTTGTCCCGTTTATCCCGACCGTTAAATCAACTCCCCCGATGTTTGAAAGGACTAGCGTGGCGTATGAACGGTCCGTGCTCCCCCCAACGAAATTCCAGGCGACCGGCCTCAGATTTGAAAAACCGGCGGCCTGGCTAACAACAGACGGATTGAAAACTCCCAGGTTCCAAAGGGCGACCGCGAGGACGACGATGACGAGCACGGCCCAGCCGTAGCTCATCATGTATTCAAAGGATGCCTGCCCCCTGCCGGTCATAGAATCAATAATCAGGACAACCAATATAAACTCATGCTCTTAAATCGTTGTTTCAAAAAGTGAGGCGTAAATTTATGGGCGAGAAGATTTTGGTAACTGGCGCATTCGGGCTTGTCGGCTCTGACCTCGTTCCAGCTTTGCAGAGGAAGCACGGGAAAGAGAACGTAATCGCGCTCTTTCATTCGCGCGGTTGTGAGCACCCCGAATGGACTTTGGAGAAAGGCGATGTTACTGACAAGTCCGGCCTGGATAAGCTCATAAAAAAACACGGGATAACCCAGGTCTATCACCTTGCGGGCCTTATCTCCGCAGGCAGCGAGAAGAATCCGCAGCTCGCCTGGGAGCTCAATCTGGGCGGGCTGAAAAACATCCTAGACCTCTCAGTTGAGCACAAGCTAAAGGTTTTCTGGCCGAGCTCGATTGCAGCGTTCGGCCCCACAACCCCGAAGCAAAGCACCCCCCAGCACACGATTCTTGAGCCGACCACGATGTATGGGGTGAACAAGGTCGCAGGGGAGCTCCTCTGCCAATACTATTTCCTCAGGTATGGGCTCGATGTCAGGAGCCTCAGGTACCCCGGCCTCATAGGCTGGAAAGCGGACCCCGGGGACGGGACGACGGAATATGCAATCTCGATTTTCTATGGGGCGATAAGGGAGGGGAAGTACACGTGCTTCCTGAAGGAGGATTCTGTTCTACCGATGATGTACATGGAGGACGCCATAAAGGGGACAACCGATTTGATGGATGCGAAGAACGAGAGGGTAAAGGTGAGGACGAGCTACAACTTCGCCTCGATGAGTTTTGCCCCAAAGGACATCTACCTAGAGCTGAAAAAGCTCGTCCCGGGCCTCACAATTGCCTACGGGCCGGACTTCAGGCAGAAAATTGCCGACTCCTGGCCAAAAATCATTGATGATTCTGAAGCGAGAAAAGACTGGGGCTGGAAGCCGAAGTATGATCTGCCAGCAATGACCAAGGACATGTTCGAGCACTTAAGCGAGAAGCTGAAGAAATAACTTATTCTCTCTTCCCAAGCTCCTTGTCGAGCATGACGAGCCCGCTTCCAGAGCTCCCAACCATCTTGAGCTTCTGGACTATCTCGTTTGCTGTTTTTTCTTCCTCAACCTGCTCGTCGATGAACCACTTGAGCATGCTCTCGCTCGCCCTGTCCTTCTCCGACTCAGCAAGGTCAGCAAGCCCGTAAATCATACCAGTGACTTTCTTCTCGTGCCCGAGAGCATCCTCGAAAACCCCGAGCGGGCCCTTCCAGGAATGGGCCGGCTTCTCGATTGCTTCAAGGGAGACGATGCCCCCTCTCTCGGTCACAAAATCGAAAAACTTCATCGCGTGCTTCTTCTCCTCTTCGGCCTGCTTCCTCATCCAGTGGGCGAATCCCTTGAGGTTCCCTGCTTCGAAATAGGCAGCCATCGACAGGTAAAGGTAGCCAGAGAACAACTCCTGGTTTATCTGCTTATTAATCGCGTCCTGCATCTTTTTTCCAATCTCCATGAAACCACCTTTCTATATTTTTCCAACAAGGTCCAGCCCAGGTTTAAGCGTCTTGTCGCCGGGCTTCCAGCTCATCGGGCACACCTGCCCCTTGTGCTCTCGCACGAACTTCGCTGCCTGCAGCTTCCGTATAAGCTCAGCGCTGCTCCTCCCGATGCTGTTGTCATGCATCTCGTAAGCCTTCAATACTCCGTCCGGGTCGATGACAAAGCTTCCTCTCAGGGCGACCCCCTCCTCCTCTATGTAAGCCCCGTAATCCCTCGAGATTTTCCCTGTCTTGTCCGAGAGCATCGGGTATTTCACCTTCTTTACCATTTCAGATTGCTCATGCCAAGCCTTGTGCACATATTCGCTGTCAGTGCTAACGCTTATAATCTCGGCCCCAAGGCCCTTTATTTTTTCATAATTGTCGGCAAGCTCGCCCAATTCCGTAGGGCAGATGAAAGTGAAATCTCCAGGATAGAAGAACAGGAGGACCCACTTCCCTTTGTAGTCAGAAAGACTTACTGTTTTTAACTCTCCATTATGGAACGCCTTTCCGCTGAAATCAGGTGCAGGCGCATTTATTTTCGCCATAAGATTACCCCCATTAGCTTTGAATAAAACCTGTTGATATACTCATTATTGAGTCATTTATTTAAACCTATTGGTTCGAAATCTAAACATATGCAAAACAGGGAAAAAGAGCTAATCGGAGAGGTGAAAAAACTAAAGCGGAAAATTGGAGCGCTAGTGGATTTTCGGGTCCGCGAGCTTAAATCCAATCAGAACTGGTTTTCCGAGCTCTGTTTTTGCCTCCTCACAGCGAACTACACCGCGGAAGGCGGGATTCGAATCCAGAAGGAAGCCGGCGACTTTTCGAAAATGTCCCTCGAAGAGCTTCGTTCATTCCTCAAGAAATGCGGGCACCGTTTCCCAAACGCCAGGGCAGCATATATCCACGAGGGAAAAAAGCACAACGGGAAGCTAATGTGCTTAGCCGATATGCGAGACTCCCACGAAAGACGGGAGTGGTTAGTGAAAAACGTAAAAGGGCTGGGGTACAAGGAAGCGAGCCACTTTTTGAGGAACGTGGGATATATGGATGTTGCAATAATTGACAGGCACATCCTCAACCTTCTCGCGGAATACGGATTGATTAAAAAACCAAAAAACCTCAACAGGACAAGATATCTCGAAATCGAGAAGGCGCTCGGGCGCCTCGCCTCTGCCACTAACCTTTCCCAAGGCGAACTCGACTTCTATCTGTGGTACATGAAAACCGGGAAGGTGCTGAAGTAATCAGTAAATTCCTGTGTTGAGTAAAAGCAAGAAAACAATAACTGTCCCGAGCACAAGACCTGCCAAGAAAGCAAATCTATTCTGATTGGTTTTTTCGTATTTGTAATAATAAATCAAAGGGGCAATTACCCCAGCTAAGTATAGCCCAATGATGGCAAGAACTCCCAGAAATGGAAAAATACCGGCTAGGGGAAAAATCAAAATAAGGCATATCGCTGGCCAGGAAAATCCACCTAGAAAATACATCCATCCAAAGTGTTTTCTGAAGAAAAAGCCTCCTGCAAGAAGAATGAAAAGGACAATATAAACGGGATTTGTCGCCAGTTGGATATACGGTGGATCTGGTTCTTTTGGCCACTTTCTATCAGTTCGGATATAAACGTCCCCAGAAATTTTTCTAGAAGCATTTTTGCCTTCGTTTTTGGAATAATACCCGATGTTTATCCTCCCGCTGAAGTCCTCGGTTGGCTCGAATTTCATCAGCTTTCCGTTTTCATCGCTACAGGCCATAACGAACCAAGAAGACTGGCCTAACGCCATTTCTATCTCATGGACGGGCTCGGAATAGCTAATACTCTTGGTGCAGCTCATATTCGTTATAACGATTGTTTTCTGAAGTCCGTTTACCAGTGTTATGTTTAGAGTGTCCGTTTCGCTGGAAAGGTAAGCATTTACGCACGTCATCCCTGCCGGCATTGCGCAAACTGCCGACGGGTTAAGCGAAAAAGCAATCCCCGTCAGCAAAACTAACATGAAGAATAGAAATGCTGCCAGTCGCTTCATGCTCTAGCGTTCGTTTTCGTTGTTTAAACAGGTTTCGGTTCGTCTTATCTCCCTATGCGCAAATCAGTCTCCTTCTCGATTCTACATCCGTTCCTCGTGCTTCTGTTATAATGTCGGATTCGAGCGAAACAATCATTCGAGCTCGTTCTTCCAGGCCGGAGTGAAGTGGGCCATATCCATGACTGTGCCAGTCTTCTTCAGAACTCCTGCAATGAAAACGTCTTTCCCGAAGAAACCATGGATTAAATCTCCCGGATTTGAGAACAATCCTTCCTTTTTCATCATGTCAGCTTCTTCCGCCCCAATGATTAGAGGATAATACTTCTTTCCCCCGACATCCTTCATCCCATAGAACGACATCTCGCCTTCAGCAAGCTCGAACTTAGGCGGCAGCGCCCCCCCGACAGGCAGGTTATAGAATAACTTAGGGGTCGTTCCTTTCATCTTCACGAATAGGACTGCATCGGTTCCATTTATCCCATCGAATTTCTCAGAGTTCAGGAAGACGAAGTCATCAACAATTGTCCCGGTCTTCTCGAGAATCCCGCCAACTATTATCTGGATTCCGAAGAAGCCATCTAACCTGTCCCCAGTCCTGTAAAACAGGTCTTCGTCCTTCATCATCTGGGCCTCAGTAAAACCAAGGACCATGCTCTTCTTCTTCGGCGCAGCGTTCCCATCCACCACTTTCAATTTCGAGAGCGCGCTCTCATTCGCGAATGCGAATACCTTCATCGCCCCTTCTTCGGAAAAAGCAACCTTGTAGCGCGCAGCCCCGAAGACTGCGGAAGTGTCAACTCCCATCATGCCGTTTTTCCCATACGTGAAATACCCCATCGTCCCTACCAGCAACACGAGCAGCGTGAAAATAGCCGCTCCTTTGCTCCACTGGACAAATCCTTTCATCTAATCCACCTCTCTACTAATTTTACTTAAGCTTTACCCACCTGAGCGTGAGCGAGTTCGTGACAACCGAGACGCTCGAGAGCGCCATCGCCCCGCCGGCTATTATCGGAGAGAGCAGCCACCCTGTGAACGGATAGAGCACTCCAGCAGCAATCGGTATCCCGAGCACGTTGTAAATCAGAGCCCAGAACATGTTTTGTTTAATCTTCGCTATTGTCGCGCGGCCGAGCTTGAGCGCCCTGGAAACATCCATCACATCATTTCTCATAAGGACGACGTTCCCAGTCTCGATTGCGACATCTGTTCCCGAGCCCACAGCTATCCCAATATCGGCTTGAGCTAGGGCAGGCGCATCATTCACCCCGTCCCCGACCATCGCGACCACTTTCCCTCCATCCTGCAGCTGCTTCACATACGCGGCCTTGTCCCCTGGCAGGACTTCCGCGAACACGTTCCTGATGCCGGCCTTTCTTGCAACTGCTTCCGCAGTCCTCTTGTTGTCCCCGGTTATCATCCAGACATCGACTCCCATCCTGGTAAGCTCGCTCACTGCCGCAGGGCTCGTTTCCTTGAGAGTATCCGCGACGGCAATCAAACCCGCGGCTTTCCCGGATACAATCAATACCATCACGGTCTTTCCGTCGGACTCAAGCGTGCTCATCCTGTCCGTGAACTCCGAGACATCGACTCCGAGTTCTTCTGCGAGCTTGCGGTTGCCAAGCGCCACGTCCTTCTTCCCGACCTTTGCCGATACTCCCTTCCCTGTTATCGACTTGAAGCCAGTCGCCTTCGCAAGCTCCAGCCCTCCCGCTTTCGCCTTCTCGACAATCGCATCCGCGAGAGGATGCTCCGAGTTTTCTTCAACGCTTGCGGCAATTGTGAGGATTTCGGCTTCAGGGGTATCCGAGAGCAGGATGACGTCAGTTACAATCGGTTTTCCCACTGTAAGCGTCCCCGTCTTGTCAAACACAACTGCCGAGACTTTCCTCGACTTCTCGAGAGCCTCAGCCCCCTTTATGAGAATCCCCCGCTCAGCCCCGACCCCGGTCCCGACCATTATCGATGTCGGAGTCGCAAGCCCGAGAGCGCAAGGGCAGGCAATCACTAGGACTGAAACCGCAGTTATCAGCGCAAAAGAGAGCCCTGCGTGGAAGACAAAATACCAGGCAGCGAACGTCAATATCGCTATTGCAATCACCACCGGCACGAACACCGCGCTTATAGAGTCTGCAAACCGCTGTATCGGTGCCTTGCTTCCCTGCGCCTCCTCAACGAGCTTTACTATCTGGGACAGAGTCGTCTCGCTTCCCACTTTCTCCGCCTTGAACTTGAGCATCCCGTGCTTGTTTATCGTCCCGCCAATGACCGGGCTGCCAACAGTCTTCTCGACCGGAATCGATTCCCCGGTGAGCATGCTCTCATCAACTGAAGAGCCTCCGCTCACGACTTTCCCATCTACGGGAATGCGCTCCCCGGGCTTCACGATAACGATGTCCCCGACTGCGACTTGCTCAGCAGGAATCTCCACCTGCTTCCCATCCCGCTCGACAAGCGCCATTTTCGGGGATAAGTCCATGAGCTTCCTTATCGCCTCGCTCGTCTTGCCCTTTGCAATTGCTTCCAGGTATTTCCCGAGAATCACAAGGGTTATGAGCACTGCCGAAGTCTCGAAATACTGGTCCGGGGTAAGGCCGAACAGCGCCCCGAGGCTGAAAAAATACGCAGCACTCGTCCCTACGGCGATGAGCGTGTCCATCGTGGCTGTCCCGCTGCGAAGGGAGCTCCATGCACCCATGTAAAACTGCCTGCCAACATAGAACTGGACCGGCGTAGAGAGCAGGAAGAGCAGGAGCAGCCTGTTCGGGAACTCCATCAAAAACATTCCCAGGACGAATGCAGGAAGGCTGAAAATCACGGCAACAATGAGAAGGCCCCGGAGATTAGCTATCTCATTCTCCCTGTTCTTCTTCTCTGCTTCAATGTCGACTTTGGTCGATGCCCCATACCCCGCCTTCTTCACTGCTTCTATGAGCCCTTCTTCCGAGGTCTCCGCCTCGTTATAGTCAACGTGGGCCTTCTGGGAGGCAAAATTGACATTCGCCTTCAGGACTCCCGGGGCTTTCGAAAGCCTCTTGTTTATCAGTGTGGCGCAGGACGCGCAATGCATTCCGCTGATGCTAAGGACTGCTTTTTTCATCAACAACACCTACCTTGCACCGCAGCCACAACCACAGCCGCCTCCGCTTCCCCCGCAGCCTCCCCCTCCACTAACACCGCAGGAACCGCCCCCGCTGGTTTTTTTTGCAGACGAGATTGTTCCGGCGCTCAGGCCATTTATGGCTTGCGCCTTCGCAGTGTCGTCCTCGGCTACTATGAACTTTCCCGGAATCATCCCCATCCAGCAGCTCCACGAGACGGTTTTTGCCTGGGTCGGGGTGAACTCAATTGTTTGCTCGCCCTTCTTCACCTTTATGTCCAGTCCATACTCCCTCACTATTATCTCGTTGTTGCAACCAGTTATCTCGAGCCCATTTACCACCCATTTCACAGGGACCCCCTTCTTAAGCACGAATGTGTCAGGCTCGAACCCGAACCTGGTCACGTTCATCCTTATCACCTGGTACGAGTTGTTTCCCTCAAGGCTCGCACCCCCGAAAGGCGTCGAGCCGCTAGAGAGTTGGCTTCCCTGTTTTTGGGCCCCAGCAATTAGGGCGCCGCTAGGAACAAGCTGGACCCCTGAAAGCACCATCGCGTTGTTCAGCATCACCAAACCGAGGAGAACTACAAGCACGCCCGAGTACCTGGTTATCCTCCTCGCCATCACCTGCGAAATCATTGAGGAGACATAACTGAACCCGAGCATAACCGGCAATGTCCCGAGGCCGAAGAAGAACAGCGCAAGCCCCCCGAAAACAGCGCTTCCGCTTCCAGCAGCCAAGACATACATCGCCTGGAGAGGGCCGCAGGCCACGAAGAAGCCTGTTGCAATGCCAGTAGCGAACGGGCCCTTTGCAGCAAGGTCCTCCCTGAACTTCGATAAGGGACCTGGCATTGAGAGCCTGGAAGTCAGGAATTTCGGGAGCACATTGAGCATCCCGAGCCCGTATATCACCAGGAACAGCCCGGCGAGCATCGCCACAGCTATCCTCATCTCAACTGTGAATGCTATGAACGAGCCCACAAACCCGAAGAACGCGCCTATCCCGGTGTAGGAAACGAGCTTCCCGGCCCCATATTGGAGGTGGGGCATCATATCCCCGCTCTTCTGCTTTACTGAGTAGGAGAGAACGAACCCGCCGCACATCGCGATGCAGTGCAATCCAGTCACCAAGCCGATTGCGAACAGTATTGCAAGACTGGTGTTCGAATCGATTTGAGCGAAATTGAACCCGCTTCCCTGCGACATATACTCAAGAGCGAAATAGAAACCAACAAAGAGGATGGCTGCCCCGAGCACAACATACCAGTTATTCCTGCTTCCCCCGCCTTCCTTGACAGGATAGCCCGCTTCCTTTAGCACATCCTTTATTTTCCCTTCGCTGACCTGCTTAGGGTCGAACTCGACATCTACTGAGTTGTTCACTAGCGTCGCTTTGGCGCCCTTGACTCCCTGAAGCTTTGATAGCTTTTTCCCTATCAGCGCCTCGCAGGAGCCGCAGGTCATCCCATCGACCACATAAGTTTTCTTTTCCATTCATTCCACCCCGTTAGTATTATCTAGCCTGCTTGAGCCTGCTCTTCCTTCCAAGCAGCCCCCGCTTCAAGCCATTCTCTCCGCGCCTCAATATCCAAACCGAGCCAAATACCGAACTCATCGCAACCTTCTTCATCCAATCACCTCGGATTCGTACCCGAGCTCCTTCAGCGCTCCGCGCAAATCATCCAGCTTCATTTTCTTCTCATCGAATTCAATGTCCGCAGTCCGTTTCCCAACATCCACGCTCGCCTTCGCTCCCTTGTCCGCCACTTCCTCCTCAATCATCATCTTGCAGCTGTTGCAATGGATGCTCTTTATCAGCAATTTCGCTTTCTTCATACTCCCACCCCATTCAATTGAACCTGTACGTGTTCTTTCCCAACTCGGCCTTCTCGAGCACGATGTTTTCGCCGTCTATCTTATAGCTAAGGTATGAGGGCCAGCAACCGCCTCCTGCGCTGTTCTTGCTCCCGATGTCGTTTATCCTGAAGTTCTTCCCGCAATTGTTGCACACCATCGCATCCCCGACCTGCCTGTAGCCCTTCCTTCCCCCGCAAACATCGCAGGCATCAAGGGCCACGTGGACCTTCCCGTCGCTTCCCTTCACAGCGAAGAACCTCGCCCTGTTCAACCCAAAGTCGACAAGGTAGAACTTCGCATTTCCGTTCAGCGAGTTTATCGGTATTGTGATTGAATCCCCACTTGGGATAAGGTTTATCGGGTCCTTTCCTGAAGTTCCAGAGCCCCCGCTTGTGGCAGTCACACCCCCTGCACCGGCCCCGTTCCCGGAACCAGCGCTCCCCGCTCCTGACCCGCCAGACCCTGAACCCGTTCCGGCCCCTCCTGCCCCAAGGTTTGAACCGGAGTTTCCAGAGCCACTGGCCCCAGAACCAACAACCCCGTCCGTTCCCGGGCCGTTTCCAGCGCCGCCAGAACCCGCCCCGAGGTTCGAACCCGAACCCTGGCCGCTCCCTTCCCCTCCGGCATTCCCTTTCCCGCCAGACGCATCCGGGATACCTGTATTAGTGTTCCCATTGTTCCCAATGCACCCGAACAGGAGCACGAGCGCAAGAGCCATAACGACTGCAATCCCGATTTTTTCCATCACACCAACTCCATTAATATGAATCTCAGGGAAACCGAGCGCGCCTTTTCCTTTTGGAAAAGGACGCCGTCAAGCGGCTGGGAGAACGCTCAAGTTTCCCTAAGAGCGTGAAATGCCCCTGCAGCCAGAGCCAGATTTGGGCACCATGCCCATAGCTCGCCCGCAGGCGCAAATTCCTACAGTTTCTTGCGCTGAAACCATATATCTGGGTTGCTGAAACTATTGAGGGGTTTCGTGAAACCATCGGCTTTTTTGATGAAACTCTCGCCCCATGGGAGAATGAGAGCAACCCATCTGGGCACTAATATGTACTTTCCGGTATATATACCTATCGGTATATACCAAAAGGTATTTAAATTCCGGGCGTGGAAGCAATCTGATTCATATGGTCAAATGCCCGGATTGCGGATGCGAGTTTATAGTGGTCCTTCAATGCCATCGCTGCAGCCACAAGTGGTACCCGAAGACCCCGAACAGGCCGAAGGTCTGCCCGAACCCGAAGTGCAAGAGCCCCTACTGGGACAGGCCGAGGCAGAAGAAGGGAAAAAGAATTAAGAGACGATAGGGAAACGGCCAACCTATATCGGCCCCTCAAGGTTCAGCCTTATCCTGCTCTTGAAGTCGAATTTTTTCCCGACAGGCTCGCTCCATTCGACGTCAATGACCCTTCCGTCCTTATCAAAAACAAAACCCTTCAGGGCCGTGGGCTTCTCAGGCGCGAACACCTTCCTTTCTGCCAAGGCACCGACGGCATCCATGAGGTTCTCGAATTCATTCGGCTTTGGGGGGCCATAAACCTGGGTGCCTTCGGCAGTGGAGCAGGAGATTAGCACTACCGCAGCATCCTCCGCGAGATACCTGGCGAGCCCGCCTTCCCCGCCATATTGCTTGAAGTCCCCAACGTCGAGCAACCGTTTCTCCTTGTCCTCAGGGCCGAGCCGCAAATCCTTCCTGGTTCCGTGCCCCCCTATGAGAAGGAGGCCTGGCTTGCCGTAGGTGCTGGTAGTGTTTTTCAGTCTCGCCAGCGCTTCCGAATCGTTGTCGCATTCGACGCAAACAATTCTGTAGCCCCGAAGCAGGCTCTCGTTCGCCTCCTTGTCCTGCGAGAATGCGTGATTATGGTCATCTTGTTGAGTATCATCAGCGCAGTCGGTTTTCCCTTCTGGTAATTCGGATATAACGCCATCGAATATAAGTGGCCTATAAGTCTCGGGCTGTAGCGCTCGAAAAACTCGATT
>JAKAKT010000050.1 GCA_021813385.1 Microcaldota archaeon | reverse complement strand
TTCGCCTTTTGCTCTATTAACGCTTTAGGCTTTTTAAGCGCTTTGAGACTTATCCCTCCAAACAGTTTAATCCGGTAACCTGCACAATAATCTGCTGCCAAAGTCCCTTTGGCTTAATGCACCCAGTATTTGAATTTCCTCGGCCCGGCCAACTTCAACGAATTGATATAGAATATTATTAACGAACGTGGATTTGTCTGGACCTGCACCTCCCCGCCACGGGGTAACTCTCCCAACGACATCCGAGGGCCGACCGCACATGACCGTCACGATATAGGATTCATTCCCGTGACCAAATATCATTTTACCAAGATGGACTCTAGGGCGATACGTATAAGCAGGATGTTTGGGGGGATCGACAAATAATGCCATAGGTATACCGGGATGTATTGGTGTTGATAAGAAATATAAATTTTCGTTTTTTACTCAATAAACGCTTTTCCGGGCGTTGCCAAGCAGGCCAAATAACGACGGAACTCGGCACCTAGCTTGATTTTTAGGAATTCGCTAGCTTCCCACAACGTTGCCCCTCACGTTGCCTATGACCACTTGCGAACCCGGCACGTACGGCTCATCCTTGAATTCATAGCGGAGATAAACGATGCCTTTGAAAACGTGAGGGTCCTTGTCCGCAACCCCCCGCTGGCATGGCCCGGATACTGAAAAATCGGAATCCGGCAATGCGTTCACGCGTATCTCCTCAAAACTTCCTCGAGGGCGGCCTATCGCCGGGTCCGGCACTTCGGAACTGCACATAATCCCAGTAATCTCTATCCATCTGCCTAGCTTGTTGTTTACCGTCATGTCCAATCTCAAAGAATCCCCTGCAAGATAAAGCCTTTTCTTGTCGCATTTGAACCCCTGCTGGAGGACGCAGACATCATCCCGGTAAAGGATGGAGTTCACATTCCACCAGATAAGAGCGACGAATACAAGCACTAAGATTATCCAGAAATACCCTATTGCCGCGTTCCCTCGTAGCGACCCCATAGTAATCTCTCGAAACAGCAGTTTAAATTGCTTTCACCCAAAAATGATTATGCGCGGCCTCGCAAGCATCCTCATCGTTCTCGCCGCTGCTGTAGCCGTCATCTCGATAGCTGGAGTTTTTAATGCCCAGAAAGAGCGCTCTCTCGAAACTTCGTTGTATGCACTAGAGCTTGAAAGAGCGTATTACACGAAGTTGGATTTCAAGCATTCGGTGATGCTGGCGCTTGCGGCGGGTGCTGAAGGGGGGGAAACCCGCGAGGAAAAAGCAATGGGCGCTTCGAAGAAGCTCGCCGATCTCGCCCAGTACCTCAAACAAACTAAAAACGCCGAGCTTTGGTGCGGAGTGGTTTCCAGCCCAGAGCTCGAGCAGCTGCCTAGAAAAATAAGCGAAGCAAAAAAACCTTTGATTTGCAAAACCTGCTGGGATGCGGATAAGAAGACCGTTTTCGTGAAAACATTTCCTGAAAAAAAAGCCTGGAGCTCTTTCAAGTGCCTGTCATTTATCGACATTGATACGGTCGCAGGAAAAGTCGGAGTTTCGAAAGGGGGATTGAGCATCACGCAGGACCCGGAACTAGCAGTCGAGCAGTATTCAGGAAAATTTGTTTTTGGAGTTTCTTATTACGACGAAGTTACCGGGATTGGCTCTGTGGCAATAATACCTGAGGGAACCTGGGTGGATTACGAATGAGGGGGCAATTGAGCCTTGAGGCGCTCGTTACTTTCTCGGCGTTCCTAGCGTTTATCCTAGTCCTGCTCTATTCGTTCGTCGGCTTGAATTCAAGAGCCAATGAATTCGGGGAGAAACTCGCTGCGCGCTCCTGCGCCTTCGAAACTGCTGAGCTCGCGGGCTATTATTTCCTCGACGGACTGGGCTCTTATTTCCCCCTCGAGCTGAAGGAAACTGTTGGGATTGGCGGAGAGGTGCATTGTGGGCGGGGAGGGCATAATGCGAGTTCGAGAACTTTGGTGATTGAGGATGAACGCGAGCCAATCTAAGGGAGCGATTTTCTCGCTTGACGGGATTCTTGCAACAGTGGCGGTCGTGCTGATAGTCTACATCGGGTTTGTCGTCTTCGCGACTTTTGCGGAGAGGACGAACTCGATGCTGGACAGTGAAGAAAGGGAGTCGAAACTCCTTCTCCTCTCTGACCATCTTGTGAAAAACGAGTTGACTGAGAATGACGGGGCAAGGATGTTCCAGCACAGAATTGATTTGAAAAAGCTTGAGGAACTCGACACCGGGGAATTGGCGCGAGAATTGGGAGTGGGGGAAGTGGGCGTGAGCCTGGCTTTGGGCGGGCAAGCAATCGTTTCGAAGGGGGAGGGAAGAAATTGCGTTCGGAGAGTTGTTTGGGTCCCTGAATACGAACAGGTCGGTTACCTTGAAACGTGCATCGGCTAAGGGCTTTGTACTGACGATGGAAGCTTTCTTCTCGCTTCTCGTAGCATTGCTCCTCCTCTCCTTCATCCCGCTAACTTACGGCGCGCAAAAGTTCTCCCGCTCATCTCTTCTCGGCTACCAGCACGCAAACGACATCGCCGAGGTTCTCTGGGCAGCCGGGGATTACGATAGAGTTGGAAAATGGGCCGAAGGGGACGAGGCGAGCGGGTTTGTTGTGAAAGAGAGAGTCGGGGCAATCGCGGATGAGATGGATTGGTGCGTTGTCCTCGAAGTAAAGGGAACGGACAGGAGGATTGAGGCGAATTGCGGTGAAAAGGAAAGCGAGGGCAGGATAACCTCGGTTTCCAGGACAATCGTAGGAAATGAAGGAATTTACGAGATGGCTGTTTCGGTCAAATGAAACCTGTCGAGGGAGACTTACTTCACCCATCTGTCTATATCAACGGTCCTCGTCTTCATTGGCAAAATAAGACGCTTTCCATCGAAGAGCCTGACGATGCACTCCCTGTCCTGGAGAATCACGAACATCTCCTTTATCTCGACCTCGAGCTCGCTCGGGGACAGCTTTTTCTTGAACGCCTCCTCGACCTTGATGTCCATCATCGCGGCCAGCGCGTCGGCGTCGTGCTTGTTGCTCCTGAACGAGACAACGTTCTTGGTGTTGGTGATTATGCTGTCGAGCACCTCCTTACGTATCTGGTTCAGGAACTGGGTCGCGACGTAGAGGTGCAGGTTGAACTTCCTCGTCTCGGAGAGAATTTCCCTCGCGAGCTTTGACTCGACTATCGGGAATTCGTCGACAATGAGAACAGTCGGCCTCTTGAAAAGGCCCGTGATTGCAAGGGTATACATCTGGCTTACAACTGCATTCGCAAAGAATTTCACCATCCTTCTTCCGAAGACGTGCGGATTAAATGAAATCACCGTCAGCTCATTTTTTTCTATGAGGTCATAAAGAAGTTCCTCGTTTTTTTTGCTGCCCAGGTAAAGCATATACTCGCCTATGAAGTTCAAAATGGGCAGTATGGCATCGTTGAAGTGGTGCATGTAGATGTCGCTGAATTCCTCATCAAAGAAGCGCCGTATCTCGTCGTTCTTGCACGAGGAGACGAACTCCATTCTCTTCGCGGTGTCCGTAAGGAGCAGGTTGATGTTCTCAAGAGTCAGCTGGTCGACTTCTACGAGCAGGTGGACGGAATAGAACGCCACCCTTTCTGAGTATTTGTTTTCAGCTCCAATTGCCGAAGCCAGTATGTCAACTATTAGCTGGGTGGTTAGCGGGGTCTTCTCCTTCCCGGTGTTCAGGGGCTCGATGTAATTGCTTATGAAGTCGACAACTTTGCCCCCTTTCATCGTTTTCGTGAACTCGCCCTGCGGGTCGAGAACGATGATTCTAGCCTTCTGCCCGTATTTCTGCTTCATGGCAGCCACGAGCATTGAGATGAACTTGCTCTTCCCGGTTCCGGAAGTGCCCACGATGACCCCGTGCTGGAATACGTCGAAATTGTCCAGGCCGATGCTCGTATCCTTGCTCTCGAAGAGCGGCTCGTTCGAATGAAGGTGCACGGTTTTCAGTATCGGCTTGAGCAGCTCTATGTAGAAGGACGGCCTTTTCTCGAGCTCAATTTCAAGGAACCTGCTCGGGTGCCTTAGAATGACCGGCCGCCTCAAGCCGCCGCCAATTACGGTTCCCGTCGCGTAGTAAAATCCCATGAACCGGTTTATGGAAAGCCTCATTTCCTCGATGCCTTCCCTTGCCATGAAGTCGAGGAAGTTGCCGGAAGAGACGAAAAACGGGAAAGGCATCGGCATCCCTTTCTTTAGCTCAATCTCCTCTGGGTCCCCCATCTTGAAAGGGAACACGAGGGGCGAGAAGCTTAAGGCGTTGTTCTTGTTCTCGACGAACATGTGTATTGTGTTTGCGTCCTTCTTCACGATTATCTTCGCCCTGCCGAACGAGAGGGGCCAGGCAAGGTCGATGAACTCGAACATCGGGAGCTTCCTTTTTATCAGGTGGTAGAACATCTTCTTGTTCTCTTCAGTGGTTATCTTATCGGAATAAATCATCAGCGGGAGGTATGTCTTGCCCATCCTCCTCTTGGGCGGCGGCTGCGCTTTTTGGCGATAATGCTGTTCAGCCTTCTCCTCTGGGGTCGGCTCATCGTAAAAAATCCTGTCACGGGGCAGTTCAGGCTCAGCCTCTTTCTTGTGATGGCTCGCGTGGGTATGGCCGAACTTTTTTTGTTCGGCCTCTTCATTCTCAAGGGTAGTGCCCTCCGGGTTTTGCCCACTAGTCCCATCCTCTTCGTGCAAGGACTTCTGGGAGAAATAACCACGGATTTTGTCTTCGTTCATCTTATATGCCCCTGGCTGCATTATCGCATGCTTATTTACTACTCCATAGCTTATAAAATTAACAGAAAGGAGCACACTTGGCCCTTAAACGCGTTTGGAGGAAAGCTTCCGAACGACCTGGGTTTCGCCCCGGCGACCGTATGTACCCACAAAACACGAAGCCTTAAATAACTTCAAAGCCAAAGATAATCGCATGCAGACTTCGCGTGCCGACGAGCTGTCGAAACGATTTCCTGGTTTTAATGGAGGATATGGCCACAGGAAGATAATTGAAAACATATCGGCCTTAGTTTCTCTCGCTTTCGCATCCCGGGATGGGAAGCCGCAACCATATTCCGAATTGAAAACAGCAAGCGCCAGGCTGAACGAGGTCAGGCTTTGGAACGCATTGCTTAGATTTGGAAAGCCGTTCGATGCTTCGCAGATTCTGCTTGACTACGCCAGGCGCTTGGATGTGGAACTTGTATTGCCTTTTTGCAAGGCAGCCAGTGATAACCTGGAAACGATAACAACAATGGAAAGCGCACAGATGTCCGGTGTTCCTAAACTCGTTATATTGCGGATGATGCTCGATTTATACGTGAAGAGATTAACTTCTGAAAGCGCTCCAACTGAAGCTTTTGGACTTCCGATAACCGATAACATGGCAAAAGGCATTGTAGCAAGAGAAATGCATGAACTCAAGACCGGGATAAGCCAGGCAAGCGAGGTAATAATAGACATAGCCAGTAGGATGGGGCCCGTTTTGCAGACAGAAATTCGTGGAGATGAGGACATAATGGTTTTGGGCGATAAAATCGGCAGCATATTACGGGGAAGCGGTTACGAAGAAGCAGTCAGCATTTTCAGAAAGGAATGCGCAATGGCTCCGGGTTTGGTATCTGAAAAAACTCTGGAACAAACAAACGGGGCCATAGAGGCAATTGAGGTAACAATGGTGTTCCTATACGCCCATTTCCACGAAAGCCCAGCCAGTAAGGCTGAAATGATGAGCTGGTTGGCTGATACCGGCATCCGTTTGCGACAAATAAGTGAAATGGAACATCAGGCTTTTGAGGAGATGGTTCCTTTCGAAGTATCAAAACAGATTGCGGAGGCATTTCTTCTTGAAAAACTGCCAACATGCAAAGAGCCAAAACAACTAGCTTATTGTCTTTTATGGCTTGGACTCTCTCGCTCGAAAGAGGCTATCCCAGCCATGATTGAACAACTCAAAGACACGGCGGAGCGAAAAGAATTGGGACAGGAACGCGGTCCTGATATCGGCGGTTTTGTCCCCCGCAATTCGGTCTCACTGTATGTGGCTTATGCCCTGGCGGCTATCGGGGAGCCTGCAATCGACCCATTGATTGCAGCTTCCCGCAGCGATGACCGCGAACTGGTAAAGGGCGCGATAGCATCCCTTTTCGCCTTAGGAAAAGAAGGCAACGTACTCGCTACTGAAGCATTATTCAGTCTGTCAACGCTCGAGGACCCGCACGCATCTCTCTGGGCCGAACGGGCAACCAGGACAATCGGGTGGCTGAAAGCATATAAAGAAGGTAAAATGCCTACTTAGACGGGCACCCGATATTGTATATGTCATACTTGAGGCTCGCGGTCCTCTCAAGCTCCTCGAGAACCTGCTTTAGGATTTTCGCCTTTATCGCGAGATAAGCTTCCTTTCCCACTTCCACATTGCCAATCGCATACCTCTTGCTCTTCACGTTGAAGCAGAACATGCAGTTGTCCAGGTTCTCGCAATTGTGACAGAACAACGAGTCGCGGCAGTGGGAGCAGCTGTCCATCTCGAAGCAGTTGGCCAGGTCGAGGGAATGGTAGCAGTTTATGCAGAAGCGGGAGTGTATCGCCCTGTTCGAGCCGAAGATGTATTCTGAATTCAGGACTGTCCCGGAAACCGCAGAGTGCCTTGAGTTCGTCGAGTCCCCTATCTTGTAGATATCCGACGAATTCACCCCTATAGGTGTTTCGATGATGTTCTGGCTTTTGCCGGTGTATATCTCCGGAGAGTAGTAGGCGATTTCTGATGCTTTGGAGAAAAGTTTTTCTATTGACGCATCTTCCGGTTTGTCTATATTGAAGTAAAGCTTGCTGAGCTCAATGGCTTCCTCGTCCTTCACGAACCTGCTTTCAGGAACGTCTCTCATGAAAGGGAACAGGGATATCGCGTGGGTAATCCTCCCGAAGGGGGTCTTTCGCTCCTTCGACTCAAAGGAATGCCTGGAAAGCCAAGCCTCGAATTTTGTGATCGGGCCAAGTTCCTTGCCGAACATTATCTTCGTGGTTGCCCCGAAAGCCTTCTCAATTTTTTCCATGTTCTGCTCGTCTTTTCTTTCTTTTACCGATATCACGGGAACTTCGGATTGCGGCCTGACGGGTATTGTGAAGAGAGAGCGACACGCGTTGTCTTCCAAAAGCACTTCCCGGATTTCTGCGAGAAGTTTTTCTTTTATTTTGTTGTATTTGTCCTTGTCGAGGTGCAGGTTCCCGATTAAGTAGCGGTTGCCGCGCTGGTTGAACGAAAACATCAGGTTCGAGCAGCCCGTGCAGTTGTAAGAGAAATAGGAATCGCTCGTGTCCACGATGTAATAGGACTCGAAACATCTCGTTATGTTGAATGCGCCTACGCATCGGATTATCTGCCTTGACTCCCCCATGCCCCCCGAACCAAAAACAAATTCACTGTTGTCCCGAATCATCCAGGAATAGGCAACGTATTTCGACTGCTCGATGTTGCAGGAGTCCTGGACATAAAAACTGTCCATGCAGGCGTCCACGTTGCTGACGAAATCTGATTTCCCGAGTATCTTGTTTCCGGAGTAGTAAACTCGGTCGTTTATTGCCTCGAGTATGCTGTCAATATCTTTTATCTTGTTTATGCTGAGCGGCTCGAAGCGCTTTTCGACAATCTCATCCTGGGAGATGAACCTAGCGCCCTTGCAATAATCGTCCGAGACAAGAGTCACTCTTTTTCCTGAAAGTATGGATTTTCCAGTCGAGTATGGGCGCATATACTCGAGAAAATACTCCCTAAAATCTTCAAGATTGGGCTCTGAGTCAGTCTTTCCGAAAAGAGCCCTAAAAGTGTGAATGAAAGCCTCGTTTATGTCCATTCTGGCACCATTTGATAGGTTGTTCGAAGTAATAATATAAAAAGAAGCACTGGAAACCCGCCCTCTCGAGGTATTTAAACCCCTGAAAAAACAGTTTTGGCGAGGCGAGAGATATGTCCGTAGAAGATGAGATTATCCATTGGTGGAAGGACGAGAAAGGCGAGAACCACCGCAACTGCCTGCGAATCGAGAGCGAGGGGCCCCAGCTGGCGAACGGCTTTCCCAGGGATGGAGTGATAACCGTCCGGCTCGTGAACACGGTGAGCCAGCAGGCAATAAAGCTGAATCCCGACGAGGCTTTGAGGATAAGCACGCAATTGCTCCAGGTGGCGAAAGAGATGCTCAACCAGAAGAGGGCGCTCTGGGCGCAGCACGAGGAATAGGATGCCGATTCGAAAGGGATATATACTTGGTATATACCGAATATATTCGGTGTATATATGGTCAGTGCTATGATAAACATATCCGAGCACGCGAACCGCGTGCTGAACATCGTGAAGGCGAAGTACGGGCTTAGTGACAAGTCTGAAGCGATTGAAAGAATGGCCCTCGAGTATGAGGAGGAAATTCTTGAGCCGGCATTCAAACCGGAGTACGTAGAGAAAATAAAGAAAGCCGAGAGAAGCAAAAAAGTCAGGAAAATCAAGGACATTAGAGAACTTTTCGAGTGATATGATGCACTCTGTCGAAGCAGAAGCTTCCTGTGACGAGGCGATTAGGAAAAAGTGCCGGAAGAACAAGCCTTTGCAGGATGCTTTGGCCTCGAAGATAACACAGATGCGCACGAACCCGTATATGTTTAAACCACTGCGCGCCCCACTCGAAGGCAAGAGAAGAGTACACGTAGGCCCATTCGTGTTGGTTTATAAGATATTCGAGGAACGAAAAGCTGTCCGGCTTCTGGATTTTTCCCACCACGACGAAGCATATGGGTAATGGGATGTACGCGCTCGATGTCGTTCCTTCCTGCGAAGAATCGATTAGGAAAAAATTCGGGAATGCTGATATATCAAAAGGATATGTTTATATATTACTTTGATATATAACCGGTAGGTGATTTAATGGGCGATTTGCTGGTTCATCTGGACGGGGCAGTTGAGGAAACCATGGACCTTCTTGTTAAGACCGGCTTTTTCAAGACCAAGGCGGAGGTCGTCAGGGCGGGCATACTCGGGCTTGGCGAGAGATACCACTCGGTGAAAACCAGGGAGGAATATCTGGACGAGCTGGCAGTGAAAAAGATGGAGATGTTGGAGGAGGAAGTCAGAAAGGGAAAACGAAAGTTGTTAACCGCTGAGCAAGCCCTTGGGAGTTATGCCAAATACTTGGAGTAGTGACATGTATTCGCCAGTCTTCGATGAGAATTGGAATCGCCAATTCAACCGCTTGGCTCCACCCGTAAAGGAACGGGTAGTTAAAAAGATTAAGAAGATTCTGGAGGGTCTGCCCGGTCGCCACCTCAGACTAGGCTCGAATTTTTTTGTGGAAGAGGTGGGACAATATCGGATTTGCTACACCAGCGACGAGAAAAGGAAGGTGCGGGTTTTTTACTTTGTGGGCGACCACAAAGAATACGAGAATTGGCTTGGGTTATAACCCTCGCAGCGTCGGACCATTGCTCCGAGCTTTTTTCAATCAGCGCCTTCTTCCGATGTTGAAAATGTCCCACTTCAGGTCCTTGTTCTTCTCGAGCTCTTCGCCAATCTGGCCGAGGAGAGAGGACCTCACGACTTCGTATTTGTCCCTCGGGAGCGGCGCGTTCCCGATTGCGTTCCTGAGGCTTTTCGCATTGAAGCTGAACATCGAATTATCGACTTTTTCGCAGTTGTGGCAGAATAGCGAGTCGGAGCAGGTCCTGCAGGTGTCCATTTCGAAGCAGCGGGTGAGCTTGACAGAGCGGTAGCAGTTGATGCAGAAGCTCGAGTCAGTCATCGAGTCGCAGCCGAAGGCGTTCTGGGTGCTCCTTGGCCAGAATGTGTAGCCGCAGTGTTTCGCATAGACAATGCCTGAGGAGTGGTAGCAGTTCGATGAGGAGACGCATGCACTGCATTCAGGGACGTTCGAGTTCGCCCCCTCGCGGATATCAACCTTGAAGAAAGCCAGCCTCCCTATTCTCTCGTGGGCGTTCGCAAGAGTCAGGCCTTCGGCCTCCTCCTCGTTCAGGCTCGCCCTTTCCCCGAGAATCTTCGCCTCTCCCAAAGAAACTATTCTGTCGTGCGGGATTTCCGGAATCGCAATCATCGAGGGCAGCATCAGAAGTCTTTTCCCGCTCGCGACCGAAGTCCTTTCCTCAATCCTGTGGGTGTGCCGCTTTAGCCATTCCCTGTAATCGTCAATTGGCTTGAGCTCTTTTCCCAGCACTAGCTTGGTTGTTTTCGAGAACTCCCTCTCGACCGGGCTCTTGTCACCAGTCCAGTATTTCTCGAAATCCTCGGCCCCAGGGAGGCGCAGCTTCGGTCTCTCGGCCTTTTCGGCAATATCTATTAGCGAGGGCAGGCGCTTCTCTTTCCCCAGTTTCTCCGAGATTTCTTCCAGGAGCTTGCTTTTTATGGCCTCGTACTTTGACTTCTCGAGCTTCAGGTTGCCCACCGAATGGCCCCTGTTCTCGAGGCTGAAGCAGAAGATGCAGTCTGAGCAGTTGTCGAGCCCGTAGCTGTAGTAGGAGTCCGAGGTGTTCTGGCTATTCCAGACCTCGAAGCACCTCTTCTCCCGGTAGGTCTGGGTGCACCTTATGCAGAAGGAGGATTCGCCAGGCCCGTAGGTTCCGAAGCAGTCCTCGTTCAGCCTGCCGAACGAGCAGCCGAGCATGTACCTGGAGTCCCCGAGGTTGAGGACACCGTGCATGTAGAAGCTGTCATAAACATTAGAGCACCTCTCGAGGTTCCCGCAGTTCCCGAGAATGACGTTCCCGGCATAAGCAAACCGCTCCTCGAGAGCCTCGACTATCGAATCGATGTCTTTCACTTCATTTATGCCGAGCGGCTCGAACTTCCTCTTGAAATCAATCTCGTCGAAGCTGACCCGCCCCGCCCCTTCCGCGTAATCGTCGAATGCGAATGTGACTTCCTTTCCCGAGAGGTCGGATTTTTTCAGGATTGGGGTGTTGGCGAACTCCGAAAGCCAGGGGATATAGTCGAAAAGAGGGCCGACGTCCTGCTTGAACACCACCCGGCATGCGTTCCGCCATCTCCTGTCGAGGACCTCGAGCGTCTCGCTCATCTTCATGCTCCACGTTTAGGTTGAAAGGTTAAAATATTTTCCCGGGGAAAGAACTGCATGGACCTGGAGCAGTCGTTCGCCTCGACCTGCAAGGTGCTTTTCGGGGAAGAAATCGGGAAGCTCTCCGATTTCGAGGGATACCTTGGCGAGATGATGACCGGCTATTCGAGGAAAAAATCCTTCGTTTCTGGAAAGGACGTCCTGATATCGCTCCCATACTACCCGGAGAGCGCAAGGTACATATCCCAGGACGAGATGGGCGAACTGAAGTTCCCGCCGCTCAATGTGAATGAGATAAAGGACATCGACTCGCTGTTCTCCGCTGTGCAGGAGAGAGTAGCCTATTGCGGCAACAAGCTCTTCGGGAGGAATATTGAGGTTTCCGACGTGGACAACTGCATCGATTGCACCCATGTCTCGCACGCGCACAACGTGAGGGAGGTCAAGTACGGGGCTTATCTCTCGTATCTCCGCGAGTCCGAGTATGTTTTCGGGGTCTGGGGCTTCCCGGGCTCGAGGATGTCGATTAGGGTCGCCGAGGGCACGGGCTCGACGAGGTGCTTCGAGTCCTACTACTCCTCGGACATAAGCGACCTCTATTACTCAATCAACTGCATAGGCTGCACGGACGGAATCTTCGCCTTCAACCTTCGCTCGAAAAGGAATGTGATTGGGAACCTCGAGCTTCCGAAAGATGAGTATTCCGAGCTGAAGAAGAAGCTCCTGTCAGAGATTTCTGACGAGCTAAGGAAAAAGAAACGTCTCTTCTCGCTCGCGGACATCGCCTTCTTCGGGAGGGACAGGGGGAAGATATCCGAGGAGATTCTTTACGACAGCCCTGTGCCCCCGAAAATCGAGTCCGCCTTCGGCTCGGCCAGCAAGCTCGTGCTGGGGAAGGAGAGGAAGGACATAAGGAAGTATTCCCAGTGGCTCCTGAAGAGGGCGATGAAGATTTGGAAGGTGAGGGGCGCCCGTGGGACTCCGACCTTCAAGCTCTCGGAGATACCTGTCGTGCGGGAGCTTCCGGCAGACAGGCTGCTGCCGCTCGATGAGGCGATAGACAGCGGGAAAACCGGGATAGAAATGAAAAAGGGCGAGAAGCCGGGGCTTGCTGAGCTTCTCTCTCGCGCTTCGAAAATCGCGTATTTCACGGTGGAGTTCGAGGACGGGCAGAACGAGAACTGCGTCGACACGCCGGCGCTTTTCGGGGGCTCGAACATCTACAAGTCCTGGGACACGACTGACGGGAAGAACTCCGCTTACACTACCGCAATCGTGAGGTCGAGCTACCTTTTCGGGGGCTTCCTGAGGCTCCTTGATTCGACTTTCTGCATTAACTGCTTCAACATCACCAAGGTCAGCAACTCGTTCGAGATTGACAGCTCCTACAGCACCAGGAACTCCTACCTGTGCCACAACGTCGAGAATGCTGACAGCTGCATCCTTTGCTTCAACGTGAAGGGGCTGCGGAATGCTGTCGGCAACACGTCTGTCAGCAGGGAGGAATTCGAGAGGGTGAAGAAGCTCCTGCTCGATTACATAAACAAGGAGCTCGACGAGAAGAAGGGGACGGAACTGAGCATCTTCTCGGTGCCGAAAGCCGGCAGGAAAGGGTAAATAGTCGAGATTATTTCTTAGATGATGCTTTGCATTATCTCTTAATCTCGTCGAATCTTTTCTCAGCCTCTTTCCAATTAGCGATGTTCCAGAATGCCTCTATGAATTTAGCCCTCAGGTTTTTGTAATCCAAGTAGTAAGCGTGCTCCCAGACATCGAGAACGAGCAGGACCTTGGACCCGGGATAGGCATTCACGCTGTGCTTCTCAATCTGCATCAATAAGAGGTGCTTCGTCTTCGCGCAATAAACAAGCGCGGCCCAGCCGGAGCCTTCTGCGCTCAAGGCAGCTTGCGTGAATTCTTTCTTGAAACGGTCGAAATTCCCGAATTCTGCGTCGATTGCCTTCTCAAGGGCGCCCGAAGGGATTCCCCCGCCTCCTTTTCCAGCAGGAGCCATGTTTTCCCAGAAAAGCGAGTGCAAGACGTGCCCGCTCGCCTGGAAGGAGAGCTCTTTTAAGGTGGCTTTCATGTCCAAGTCGGCATTTTCCTTGCGGGCCTTGTCCAATTTCTCCAGGACCGCATTAGCCCCGTTCACGTAGGCCTGGTGGTGCTTCTCGTGGTGCAGGCGGAGCTGCTCTTCTGAAATGTGCGGCGCCAGCTCCCCATAACCATAAGGCAGTTTCGGCAGTTCGTATTTTTCCATAAGGACACCCCCTCTTATTTCTTAACATAACTAACGAGATTCTCCAGAAAACTTTCGACCCGCTTGTGATAAGACTCGTCTTTTATCTCTCCCTTTTCATCGAAAAGGTCCTGGACCACCGGAAAATAGAGGGCCTGGAAAATTGGAATCATCCTGAGCTGGATTGAAACCAGGCGCAGCTGTTCGACTGCCCGCCCTCCGCCCATCTTTCCGTTCGAAACCCCGCAGAATCCGACCGGCTTCTTCGTATATTGTTTCCAGAGCAGGTCAAGGGCCATCTTGAGCTCTCCGGGATAGCCGTGGTTGTATTCCGGGGAAACAATTATGAGCGCATCAGCCGGCACAACCTTCGATTCCAGCTTCTTTGCTGTTGGGGATTCCTCGGTATTGTCTGTTGCGGGAATTCGGTAATCTCTCACATCGATTATTTCAGTTGTGTAGCCCGCCTTCTCGACCTCGCGGAGCATGAATTTTGCCACTTTCTCAGATTGCCGGCCTTCCCGGGCAGTGCCAAGGATTATCGGGATATACACGGAATCACTTCCCCTTAAACAATTGTTGCGAAAATTTCAAAAAGGAAGCGGTTACGGGATGACGACGCTGACTCTGGGCTCGCGGTCGGGATTTCGGACTATTACTTGTAGCGTGAACTAACATCTGTCCGCTTTTGTTGAACGAACATTTGTCCGCTTTTTGAGCTTTGGTTTTCTCCTGTTAAAATACTTTTTGTCGAAATAAATCTCGGCTGGAGTGCGCCAGCCCAGT
>JAKAKT010000005.1 GCA_021813385.1 Microcaldota archaeon | reverse complement strand
CAGTTCTCCCTTCTCAAGCTCCTTGATTATCCAGCGAATTTTCTTCTGGTTTAGGGTCTTCATAGGTTCGGGTATCGAGTCCGAACTTACTCTATCCTTCGAGATTACATTATTTCGGGATAATACAAAAGCGAAGCCCAAGCGAAAAAGATTTATTGTAGTACATTCAATGACTATACGGCGGGGTTGGATATGGATGAGGGGGGAAACAGGAAAATAGCAGAAAAGGTCCGGGTTAAGCCCGAATTCCGACCTATTTTCATTAAACGATATCTGTTCATTTTGGTTTTGTTCCCGGTTTCGCTCCTCCTTCTCCTCTTGTCGTTTTTTAATCTCGTGCAAATCGAGATGTTTCTGCTTCTTCTTTTGAACCTCTTCTTCTTCGTTGTTCTTCTTGGCGCGGCGCTGCATTCTTCTCTTGAGCGGGTTTTTACCTCTTACGAGATAAACGAAAATGTAGTTTTGAAGCGGCACGGTATAGTGAACAAGAGGTCCCTCTCAATTCCGTTGGAAATGATAACCGATTTAGCAATAAAACGGGACATCTTGGACCAAGGGCTCGAGAGCGCAACATTGCTGGTGAACACCGCAGGCACTGTGGATTATACCATGCATGTAAGGCACATCTCAGTTGAAAACGCAGTATGGATGAACAACGAAATAGTGAAATACAAGAAAGCGTTGCACGCGGCCCAGGAGGCCGCCTCCCCCCATAACCGGTATAATAATTTTCTCGAGAGCGCGTTTATTCCTCCGCCGGTCTCTAAATAAGATTTTTTACTAGGCGAGACTCCGCTCACTTCAGTTGTATCCCGACAACCTTCGACCCTTCCGCAGTCCTCGTGACCCCAAGCGCGACATCCGCGGTCGAGAGCACCTGGTCGTTGTGCGTGACCATGATGAACTGGGTATTTTTAGACAACTCCTTTACTAACAAGGCCAATTTCTTGCTGTTCTCCTTGTCAAGCGCAGCCTCCACTTCGTCGAGCAGGTAGAATGGCGCTGGCCTGCACATGTGAATCGAGAGCACAAACAGCAATGTAATGAGCGACTTCTCGCCCCCTGACATCGATTCAACATTCTTCTCGTTCTTCTCCGCCTTCACCTTAATCTGCAATCCGCTCTCGAATGGCAAGGTCGGCTGGTCGAGAGCCAGGAACCCGTCGTCCCTAGTGAAAACGGTCTTGAACAGTTTCTTGAAATTGTCATTCACCTGGGTAAATGTCTCCATGAACACCGCGCGCTTCTTCCCTTCAATCTCGTTTATAACTCTCATCACGGCATTCTTCTCATCGGAAAGCTTCCCTATCTTGGCCTTAATATCATCCATGTCGCGCTTCCTCTCTTCGTAAAGCTCTGGCGCCCTGAGGTTGACGTTTCCAAGCTCAAGCTGTTTCCCCTCACCCTCCTTGACTTTTGCCTCAATGTCTTCCTTGGGCGCCTCAATCGGTTGCACGTCCTTGTACTTCTCATATTCCGCTTTCAAGTCAGTCAGCCTAGTTTCGAAAGTCGCCTTGTTCACCGCAATCTCCTGCATCTCCCTGTTTGCCCTTTCCTGCGAGTTCTCGAGCCTTCCAACCTGAACAGACACCTCCCCAATCGACTTCTCGAGCTCATTGCTCTTGTCGAAAAGCGCCTGCACGGCTGTGCTAATCTCCTTCATCGCATCCTCACGTTCTTTGAGGAGTTTTCGGTTCTCCTCGCTTCGCTTCAAAATTTCTTCAACCTCTCTCTTTAGTTTCGAGATTCTCTCCCTGAAAGCCTTGGCGTTTTCACTGTTCGTTTTCCCGTTCTGTTCCACGAGTGTCAGCTCGTTCTTCCTTCCCTCGATTGTTGCCTCGAGCGAAGATTTCTTTGTCTTTAGTTCCGATATTTCCCCTTCAATCCGTTCGAGCTCCTTTTCATGCTCCCTTTTCTCCCCTTCCTCGAGCATTTTTTTGACCGACGTCCTCTGCCCCTCGAGCTCGGCAACTTTTTTCTTGACTTCGCCCGCCTCTCCCCCAAGCTTGGCAATCCTCAGTGCAATTCCCGCAATCTCCTTCTCAAGCGCCTCTGCCTGCTTCTTCGCGTCGCTCTTCTCCTCCTCTTTCTCGAGTCTGTTGTTGAGTTCAATCTCGAGGGACTTCATCCTGACCTCCTTCTCAGCCTTCTCGTGCCTGATGCCCGACATCTCCTCCCGTATCCTCCTTAGCTCGTTAATGGCAAACTCGCGCTCGGATTTCAGGGCATTGGCCTTCTTCTCGACTTCCTCAAGCTCCTGCTTCTCCTTCAGGTGGAACTTCGGGGTGAACATCCCTCCGGTGATGATGCCGGAGAGCTCGAACAAATCGCCCTCAAGCGTGACCATCCTCACTTTTCCCGGACCGACATTCTTCGCCTCCCCCACATCATCTACGAGCAACGTCCCGCCGAAAACATAGCCCATCGCGCCCCTGTATTTTGCGTCGAAGGAGACGAAGTTTATCAGGGGCCCGAGGCCTTTTCCCTCAAGCTCCCTGGGCACTTCCTCGCTCTTCTTCCTGTCGAGCGGTATGAATGTGCACCTGCCGCCCTTTGTTTTTTTCAGCCTCTCAATCGCCTTAGCGGCAGCATCCACGCTCTCGACCACAACATATTCCATCCTATTGCCAGCCGATGCCTCAATAGCCACAGCATACTCAGGCTTGAATTTGCACAATTCAGAAACAGTCCCGTAAATTCCCCTGATGTCCCCGTCGTCCCGCATTTTTAGGACAGCCTTCACACCGGGAGGGCTCCCGCTAGAGCCGATTCTCGCCGAAAGTTCGGAAACCCTTTCCCTCGCTTTCAGCCAGCTCTTCTCAAGTTCGGGCAGGTCCTTGTTGAGTGCCCTCTCTTTCTCGAAAAGCCTGTCGGAATCACCCGAAAACCTCTTGACCGCTTCTTTCAGCTTCTCAATCTCGTCCTTGAGCTTCCCGACCTCAGCGCTTTCAGAAACTGATTCCTCCCTAAGCCTAACGAGCTCCTCATCCTTCAGTTCCCGTATCCCATTCTCTTTCGAAATCTCCCCGGCAATCTGGCTTTCCTTGACCCTTGCGGTTTCAATCTCCCCGCCGATTCTCTCGAGTTTTGACCTCAATTCAGCATAAGTAGCTTCTGCATCGCCGGCAGTCCTGAGGAGTTCCTGTCTTTTTTTCTCCAGCTCCCCAACCCTCTTTGCTGCCTCGCCAATTCCTCGTTCAGTCTTCTTTATTTCTTCTTGCAGTCCTGCAATTCTTTTGGAAATGTTTTTTTCCTCGGCCTTGAGCCCTTCGAGCTGGCCTTCAGCCCCTGTGCCCTCTTCCTTTTTCGCCTCGAGCGAGCTCGCATCCATTTTCAGCGATGCCCGCAGTTCCTCAATCTCCCTGTAAGCCTCGTCCTTCTTGCTCCTCCTGTTTATCTCATCGACAAGAGCACTCTTCTCCCTCTCGAGTTGTGCAACCTGGCCACGCTTGTACTCCATCTCCTTCTTCGACTCGGCAATTCTCTTCTCGAGCTTCAAATACCTGTCCAGGAATTTGGAGTGCTCCTCGTTCGCCCTGTTCATGCTCGCATAGATGAGCGAGCCCCGGAGCCTATGCAACTCTGCTGAGAGTTCCTGGTATCTCAATGCGTCATTCTTTTCTTTCTCGAGTTCGAGAAGGAATCCCTCCCTCTCCTTGAGAACGATGCTCGCGTCGCTTATCTTCGAGTCTACTTTCTCAAGCTCCCTTAGCGCCTCGCCCCGCTTGTCCTCGAACTCAGAAATCCCGGAAACAGAATCAATGATGCCCCTTCTCTCCTTCGCGCTCATCTCGACGATTTCCTGCACTTCGCCCTGCGCAATGACGTTGTGGTCGCCAATCTCCGCCCCCATCGGCCTGAGGGCCTCCATCACGGCAGTCCTCGTCATCCTCTTCCCGTTATAGCGGTATTTGGTCTTCCCATCCCTCCTAATCGCTCGCCTAAGCTCGATATTCTTGCCGTTCTCCTTGAGATTGAGCCTTATCTCGGCTTTTTCAGAACCAGAAGTAATGAGGTCGGCAATCTTCTTCGCTCTCAGAGCTTTGAGCGAGTTCTCCCCGAGGGCGAACCTGATTCCGTCGCAGATGTTGCTCTTCCCGCTGCCATTGGGCCCGACCAGGGCAACAAATCCCCTAGCGAGCATGATATCCACGTTTCGGAATGACTTGAAGTACCTTAGCTGTATCCTATCTATGTGAACCATTCCGGTCGCCTTAACGTCGATTCAGTGATTCCGATTATTGATGAAAACGAGTATATATAGGTTATGTTGCAAAAGTCCTTTGAGCGACATGCACTCAAGCGCACAATTCCAACCAAGGGCGACAAAACCGATGCACCCAGCCGGGCGCTTTAGCGAATTTTTTCGCAGGATTAACGACAGGCAGGCGATATTTCCGGCTGCAGCCGTGGCAGTTTGTGTAACGCTTTCCATACTCGTAGTGCCTAAACTGAAACCACCTTTGGTCAGACTTAGCCAACTGGATGGCATCGAGGCTTTTGTTCGCACTCACGAAACGAACATGCTATGTGGGGAAGGAAACATGTTTAGTTTCACCGTCTTCAATAACCCCCTGATGGTTGTTACCCCTGCAGACACAACTCCGGTCGTCCAGTTTCAAAATGCCCTCCGTGCGTCCAACATTCCATTCGAGAACAGGGGACGGTCCTCGCAGGCTAGCCAGTCTGAAGCGAGGGGCATTACAGCGATTGCAATCGGCGCAAATGAGAAGACGGAATTCATTGACCAGACTAATCATAAGGCAGCACTAGCGGTGATACCAGTTCTGCTTTCCGAACTGCTCCTGGTTGTGGTTGCCAGTCTCCCGTTGCTCCAAATACGCCGTATCTTCAAGTCCAATACGCCAAAGGAACAGCCTGCTCCTGCTCAATAAAATGACTAATTTTAGTTCTCCACAAAAAGCGTATTTAAACTTGTTCCCGCATAATACTCTCCTAGGTGTCTATTTGCACAAACCAATGCAGAGCCCAACAAGGGAGAAACAAGCGGGGGCAAGGAGACAAGAGCTGGCAAAACTCGTTGCTTTGGTTGAGAACATAGCCCGCTCAAGGGGGGAAAAATTAGCTGCAGCCAAGGCCATAATGCGCGAGGCCTGGGACCTTGGGAAACAAAATGAGATTGCCGAACGCAGGGACCAATGCGGCGGCATATCCGCCGATGAAATTATCAGGCAGCAAGGCGAGCTATGCAGAAACGCAGGGGTCAATTCGATTGGGGAATACAACATAAAACGGGCCGGGCTGTGCGAGCAGGCCATAAAGATTCTTGAGGAACTCATCCCCCAAACCCCGACATCCGAGCTGTTCCTCGAGCTATTTCACGCACGATTTCTTCAAGGTCATTCCCTCGAATCTAACGACCACGGCAGCCTCGAGGCTGCGCGGATTTTTGCCAAGGCGATTGAAGCTTTCGACAAAGTCGATTTGAAAGACCGAGACGAAGGGTCCTGGAGCAATGCATTGGGTGCAAGCTATAAGCGTTGCAGCATCTTATTGCATCAAGACGCGGCGCAAGCGGTGATTGCCTTCGACAAGCACGTCTCCCTCCTTTCCGAAAGCCCTAAGGCCGGCACCTCTTCCAACCTCCTTTCAATAGCTCATGCCAAATGGTTCAGGGCAGTCGCCATTCTGAATCCTCCAAGCGACGAGCATTTGAGGGGGGCAATAATATACGCGGAGGAACACTGGGAGCTGCCCAAGTCTCTTCAAAACAAGCGGGTGAAAAGTGCTTTCCTTGATGCTGCGAGAGCTTTTGAGGCTGCCATTTTTGCAAGCTTCAGGGATATTGAGAGGGGGCAGAAGAAAGATAGCCTTGGCATAAACCATGCTTTCGAGAGCATGAATCGTTCCTTTCTCATGGCAGGCGAGCCGGGAAAGGCCGAAGAAGCAAGACAGAGGATAGCATCTGAATGGGGGAGAATCGAAGCCAAACAAAGTAAAGAGAACTAAAAGAACCCAGGGGATATCGGCGGCTGAAACTGAAATTTTCGTATATTTCTCCCAAAGCGAATCTTTTTAAATTTAAGATGAGCGTTAATGCCGCAAGTGGTTCGATGAACGAGACCGACAAGTTATTCGTGATTCTAGAATTCCACGGGGATGAGAAGATGAGGGAACGGGCTGGCATGAGGCTGGTTGGAATGAAGGCAGACTCCACTAATCACATCAGTACTCTTTTAGGAATGTCCCGGAATTCCAGGAATCCTGAAAAAGTCAGGATTGAATCCGGCCTTCTGGCAGTCAATCTGTGCGTTCAAGGCGGACACATCAATCATCTTTGGGAGTTGCTTTACCATGGCGAGGAAGTGCCTGTTGAAGTCGCAACAAAAGCTGGCCTGGGCCTAGTTGAATTTCACGTAAAAAACGGGGATTTAAGCCGCCTTAATGCCATACGGTCCAATAAGGACAAATATGGAGCGCGGGAAGCGGCTGAAGCGGGATATGAGGCCGCAGGCTTAAACCTGGTCGCAAGACTCGCCCTTGACAAGTCTGATCTAAGTGTTGGTGAACTTATCGGATTGTACCGGAATATTTATTTATCCGAAAAAGTGAGAAACGCGGCGAATGATGCGCTGGCTGTCAAGGCCGAAGCTTTTGCGAAAGAACTCAGGCTGGCGAACCCGGTAGCAGGGGACGGAGTGACAAGCGACGCGGCGCAATTCACCCGAGTCCGAAGGGGCAGGCCCCCCAAAGGCGGAGTTCCGACTGCGGGAACGAAAACTTTGCTTCCGAGATAGCGAGCCGTTTTATCACTCTACATTTGCGACTATTCTCCCGGAAATAATGTGCGGCGAGCCGTTCGAGCAGGTCTCGGGAGTTCCGGAATAAGCCGGGTCTGTCCTGCAATTCTTATACGAGATGCTGACTTTCATCTGCCTCAAGGCTCCCCTGTCCGGCAGGGTTTCGGTCGAAGTAATCGGGAAAGTGACATTCAGCAATTCCCCCTGCTTTACGAGGCCAAAGGCAGGGGCGCAGATTCCAGAGGAGCAAGAATTCGAGTAAGTGTAGTCCCCATTTTTCCCCAAATCAGTTGTAGTGATATTCACTTCATCAACCAAAATGTCAAATCCGAGCCCGTTATTCACCGAAAAAGTCAACACATACGGCGGGCTCTCTCCCTTAGCAAGTCGAAAGCTCGAGCAATAAAGGTCGGGCTGGAAATAGCACTCCTGCTTCATGTATTTCGAAGGGCTGAATATCCCCATCGCATAAAGCGCAATCAATATTGCGGTGAGCGCGAGAATCGTCCAGCCGTGCGTCATCAGGTATTCGATTGCCGCCTGCCCTTTCCTCGAAGCCATAAATATAGATTGAGGCATGCGAATAATAAATATTCGGTCATCCGGCTTCCACTTGAACCGGGTTTTGGTCAAAACCTTATTAATCTCTTCTGCCTCTTATTTCATCCCGGAAGCTTCATGTCACCAAAACAACATTCAAGGGCGAGACTGGTTCTCGAGGACGGCTCGGTTTTTCACGGCTTTTCATTTGGTTTTCCCGCTTCTACTTCGGGGGAGGTCGTCTTCACGACTGGGATGGTGGGCTACCCCCAATCCCTCACAGACCCGTCCTATCGCGGCCAGATTCTCGTTTTCACATATCCGTTGATTGGGAATTATGGGATTGGCGATTCCTCAAGGGACGAGCACAAGCTTCTTCGAAATTTTGAGTCTGACCACATTCAAGCAAAGGCCCTAGTCGTCTCCGAATTCAGTCCGGACCACAACCACTGGAACTCGAAGCTCTCACTGGATGAATGGCTGAACGAACAGAAAGTCCCTGGGATTTTTGGGATTGACACCCGGGCCCTAACTAGAAAAATCAGGCAGCGGGGCGTAATGCTCGGGAAGATAATCATTGATGGGGACCCGGGATTCTACGACCCGAACAAGGAAAACCTAGTGAAATTAGTCTCGAGGAAAAAGCCGCTCCGGTTAGGGAACGGGAAGCACAAAGCCATAGTCCTCGACTGCGGGATAAAATACAACATCCTGCGCCAGCTCCTCAAAAGGGACTTGACCTTGAAAATCGTCCCCTGGGATTATGATTTCACCAAGGAGGACTATGACGGCCTTTTCATCTCGAACGGCCCAGGGGACCCGGTGACCTGCGGTCAGGCGATTGAGCACATCCGAACCGCAATCGAGGCAAGAAAACCGATTTTCGGAATCTGCCTGGGGAACCAGCTCCTCGCACTCGCAGCAGGCGCGAAAACTTACAAGTTGAAATATGGGCACAGGAGCCAAAACCAGCCTTGCATTTCTGGGGAAAAGGGCTACATAACCTCACAGAACCACGGTTTTGCCGTCGACAAAAAAACCCTTCCGAGAGGATGGAAGGAGCTCTTCTTCAATGCGAACGACGGCACAAATGAGGGAATCATCCACGGGGAGTTTCCGTTCTTCAGCGCCCAGTTCCACCCTGAGGGCTCGTGCGGCCCGAGGGACACCGATTACCTGTTTGATGAGTTCGTGAAGCTTATGGAGAATGGACGGAAATGAAAGCCGATGAGCGGGAGAATCAAGAATAAAAAAAGAAATGGCGATTCGGGCTGAATGGAATGAAAATGAAAAAATCCAACAAATTAAAAAAAGTCCTTTTGCTGGGTTCGGGGGGGCTCTCCATCGGCCAGGCGGGCGAGTTCGACTACTCGGGCTCGCAGGCGATAAAAGCGCTCAAGGAGGAAGGGATTAGGGTAATCCTAATCAACCCGAACATTGCGACAATACAGACCTCGAAAAATTTTGCGGACGAGGTCTATTTCCTCCCGGTCACGGCCTCTTTCGTCGAGAAAATAATCGCAAAGGAGAAGCCTGACGGGATACTGCTTTCCTTCGGGGGCCAGACCGCCCTCAATTGCGGGATAGAACTGCACAAATCAGGCACTCTCGCGAAGCATCGGGTCCGCGTCCTCGGGACTCCGATTGAGACGATAATCGCTACTGAAGACAGGGCGCTGTTTGTTGAGAAACTTTCTGAGATAGGAGTCAAGGCTCCGAGAAGCACGGCAGTGAGCAGCGTAAGCGATGGCCTGAATGCGGCGAGAAAAATCGGCTTCCCGGTAATCGTCCGGGTCGCCTATGCGCTCGGGGGGCTCGGTTCCGGATTCTGCAAGAACGAGAAGGAGCTCGAGTCCCATCTCAAACTTGCCCTAACGTATTCGGAACAAGCTCTGGTCGAGGAGTCCCTTAAGGGATGGAAAGAGGTAGAGTACGAGGTGATGAGGGACTCCAAGGACAACTGCATGACCGTATGCAATATGGAAAACCTTGACCCTCTCGGGATTCACACTGGCGAATCAATTGTCGTCGCGCCATCCCAGACCCTCACCGATTCCGAATACCACAAGCTCAGGGAGCTCTCGATAAAAGTCATTCGGCACCTCGGGGTCATCGGCGAGTGCAACATACAGTTTGCCCTCGACCCATACTCCGAGGATTACCGAGTTATTGAAGTGAATGCACGGCTCTCGAGAAGCAGCGCCCTCGCCTCAAAAGCAACCGGCTATCCGCTCGCATTTATCGCAGCTAAGCTCGTCATCGGGAAGAGCCTGACCGAAATCCCGAACCCGGTCACCGGAGTTACGAAAGCGTTCTATGAGCCTGCAATGGACTATGTTGTCGTGAAATTCCCCCGCTGGGACAGCGAGAAGTTCTGGAATGTGGAGCGCGAGATTGGGAGCTCAATGAAGAGCGTCGGCGAGGCTATGGCGATTGGGCGGAAGTTCGAGGAGGCGCTGCAGAAAGCAGTTAGGATGATTAATCCCAGGGTAAGCCTAACCGAGCATCCATTCGCTTTCACCGACCTCAAGAAAGAACTCGAACGGCCTACAGACAAGAGGATTTTCGCTCTCCTTTCGGCTCTCGAGCAGGGCTATTCCGTTGATGAGGTTTTCAAGCTCACAATGATTGACAAATGGTTCCTCTACAAGATACAAAACATAATCAAGATGAGAGTTGAGCTGAAGAAGCAATTGCATGGCCCCATTTCCCCCGAGCTTCTCCGTTCTGCAAAAGAGCTAGGTTTCTCGGACAGGCAGATAGCAAAGTGCGTTATGGGAAAGGACGACTTTAAGTCTGAAATGCGCATCCGAGGAATTCGGAAGAAGCATTCCATAACCCCGGTCACAAAGCAAATCGACACTCTCGCTGCAGAATATCCCTGCAGAACCAATTACCTCTACCTGACTTATAACGGGACTGAGGATGACATACGGCCGAAGAAGAAAGGGATAATCGTCCTAGGGGGCGGGGCGTACAGCATCGGCTCGAGCGTTGAGTTCGACTGGTGCTGCGTTGAATGCGTGAAGACTCTCAGGAAAGAAAAAATCCCCTCAGTGGTGATAAATTATAACCCTGAGACAGTGAGCACCGATTATGATGAGTCGGACAGGCTCTATTTCGATGAGCTCTCCCTTGAGCGTGTTCTTGATATTTATGATAAAGAGAAACCATCAGGCCTGGTTCTCTCTTTCGGCGGGCAAATCCCGAACAACCTTGCGCTCCCGCTGAGCAAGTGCGGGGTTAAGATTCTCGGGACCAAGCCGAAATCCATCGATATTGTCGAAGACCGCCACAAGTTCTCGAAAATCCTTGACGAGCTCGGGCTCGACCAGCCTGAGTGGAAAGAGCTCACGAGCCTAAAGGACGCGAAAGAGTTCTGCTTTCGAGTCGGCTATCCAATCATCATCCGGCCCTCATATGTACTTAGCGGCTCGGCGATGAGCGTCGTCTATTCCGAGGAGGATTTGGAGGAGTTCCTGAAGAAAGCAACAACTCTTTCGAAGGAGCATCCGGTAGTCCTCACAAAGTTCATCACCGAAGCGAAGGAAATAGACATGGACCTAGTCGCGGTTAATGGAGAGATTCGGGCATACGCGATTTCCGAGCACGTCGAGAACGCTGGGGTCCATTCGGGGGATGCGACTCTCGTGACTCCTGCGCAGAAGCTCTACATCGAGACCGTGAGGCAGATAAAGTGGATAAGCCGGAAAGTGATGAGGCATCTGAAGATTACCGGGCCTGTAAATTTCCAGTTCCTCGCGAAGGAAAACAAGATAAAAATAATCGAATGCAATTTGCGCGCCTCAAGGAGCTTCCCGTTCGTGTCGAAAGTCTATGGGATAAACTTCATCGAGCTCGCGACGAAAGCGATTCTCGGAAAGAAAGTGGAGCGGGCGGACACAAGGGCTTTTGATTTGGACTATGTGGGAGTGAAAGCCCCCCAGTTTTCATTCACTCGCTTGCGTGGTGCGGACCCGCTGCTCGGGGTTGAGATGGCTTCAACTGGCGAAGTTGCTTGCCTCGGGGAGAAAGTCGAAGAGGCGTTCCTGAAAGCGCTCCTCTCTACAGGTTTTCGGATTCCAAAGAAGAACATACTCCTCTCAACCGGAGGCATAAAGGAGAAGACGCGGCTGCTCGACTATGTCAAGAAACTAAGGGAGAAAGGCTACTCGCTCTTCGCAACCCCCGGGACAGCCGACTTCTACCGCAAGCACGGGATTGAGATGACTGTTCTCCACTGGCCGCTCGAGAATAAGGAGCCGAATGTCAAGGACTTCCTGGCTCAACGGGAAATCGACCTCGTCATAAACATCCCGAAGAGCAACGAGAAAGGCGAACTCTCCAATGACTATTATATAAGACGGGCAGCGGTCGATTTCTCAATCCCGCTCATAACCAATGCCCAATGTGCTGCTCTTTTTGTCGAGGCGATTTGCCTCTACGGGGAGAATGACCTGGAAGTGAAGGGCTGGAGCGAATACCTGGACTCAGAAGAATAACCAGTTAGAAATCTTATTATTACTGTTCCGCATTAAAATATAGGCATATGCATGCGACCGTCCTCTGGCAGAATCCGGGTAGTCAAGGAACAGATACCTCAAATAGGAATCTGCAGGAGGCGCTGTGCTCTCTTTTCAACGAAAATCCGTACCAAGTTAATTTCATCGCAGGATACGCTTCAGCTTCTGGGCTCGAGCCCCTCAAGGAGCCGATACTCGCTTTCGCAAGGAAGGGAAACCTGTTCAGGATGGTCATAGGGACCGACTTTGGCAACGGCCACGAGCAGATGTTCAGGGATTCGGTCGAGCAATTCATGGCATTCCAGAACCTTGTTCCGGATAGGATACAGATCCGCGCCTTCACACACAGCGTGTCCGGCGAGAACCTGCATTCAAAGATGTATATGTTCCGCTACCCCGACTATGTGAAAGTCATAATAGGCTCGGGCAATCTCACGCGGCACGGGATGACCCGCAACCACGAGCTCTCGGTAGGGCTCAGGCTCGAGCGCGAGGGCGACAGGGCGGACATAATCGATTTATACAAGATTTGGAGAAGATACTGGTACGCTTCGGTTTGGGCAGATAGACTTCCCAGAAATGGCAATGGGAACGGCAGGTCCGTCCCGACGGCAAATGGATCGCGAACTTGACCAAAGGCGATAGGATATGGCAACGCAAGTGACGCAAGCTCAAAAACCAACAATTAGGACAGACGAGAAAGGATGCCCGGTTCCTGACAGGGGGTCCATCGTTATCGCGTTCAGGCGCGCAAGAGATTCCGAAGCGAAGCCTCCAATTACAGACGGCACTACGCCAAAGATAGACGTAATATCCGAGCCGATAGCAAAGGACCAGAAGAAGCAACGATAAGTTCCAAAAGCCAAGTTATAAAAACCCGGGCTGGGCTAATTTAATTCCGAGGTGAATGGGATGGAAGAAGAGCTTCGCGTTCTCAAGGCCGCAAACTCGAATTTCGCCTGGCTGAAAAGCCATTACGACGAAATGCTCAAGGAGCATAACAAGGAATTCATAGCAATACACGATGGAAGGTTTGTTACGGCAGATTCGACGATGGACGGACTGCTCGCAAAGCTGAACCAAAAAGGCGTCGATGTCCAAACAACGCTAGTCAAGTACATCAACAACGGGCTGACCATATTCTGATTCTCGTGGTTCGATGAAGATACCGGTCAAATTTCTGAAAGATGAGCTTCACGTTCATGCCTCTTTCAACGCGCAGGGCTATCACGGGAAGGTCCAGCTGATTGATTTCGTTGTGGACACAGGAACCAGCATTTCGATGATAAGCTACGGCGATGCGGTCAGGATGAACCTTCCGATAAGCAACTTACATTCCAGGGAACCGTCCGCCATCGCAGGCTTTGAAATAGATGTCAGAATCCTGAAGGACGTTCGGCTAGGCTTCATCACTGCCGAAGGGGGATTCAAGCGATTCGACCTGAATGAGTTTTTCGTGATGACCCCCTTGGTGAAGAAACCCCTGGATTTAGAGAAGGCAAAGCAGATTCCGAGCCTGCTCGGGCTCGATTTCCTCCGCTCGAACAATCTGTCTTTCTTCTGCAATCCAGGCAAGGAGCTTGCTTATTTCGATGATTCCGGTACCGGGAAATAACCGGTCTCATATGAGGCGAAAAAGCTGCAATTTCGGGCAGGCGAAACGGGAAAAAACGAGTATTTTTCGTCGTTTAAGGGCGCGGAAGCCCATCCGTTTTCCGCCAACTAATCAATTTCGTTTAATTCTGCTATTACGAATATTTATAAATTTTTAACGGCATAATCCGGACGAGGGATTTTCTATGGACCGAGAACACATAAACGAGTTGTTAATCGTTGCTCTTCACCACCCGGACGAGGCTACACGGGAAAGGGCTGGACTTGAGGCTGTCCTTCAATGTGTAAAGACCAAATCAGGCGCTTTTTCCGGCCTGCTTCATCATGACTCACCTGCAGTCAGGGAAGCCGCTCTAGAAGGCATGCAAGAAATGGCACCGCAGCATATCAAAGAGGCTACTGATACTGGAAACATACGCGCTCTTATTAGTGCCTCTAGAGATGACGCGGAAGCTTTGCCAGGGAATCTCCGTCTTCAGGCGAAAGAGTCCATTGAACAGGCGGGAATTAACCTAGTCAGAATTCTCTTCGAAAAAGGCGACTTACATGGCCTTGCTGCATTGTCCAGTTCGGAGAGCCAAGAAATACCAGAAACCGTCAAATTTGCTGCATCAACTAGCCTTATAAACGCAGCTGAGAGCACAGCCAAGCGACTAGTACAAGAATACAGACGCCCATCTGGGAAACTAGAACTCACACAACTCTACGACCTATGCAGGGATGCGAACCTGCCTGAAGCCGCCAGAGAACGAATAGGAATAACGACCATCGAAGCGATGGTTGCCGACGGTGATTTCCCCAACATAATGTCTTTTATACTTGAAGGACCTTTACCTTTTAAGTCAGAAGGCATACGTGGTCCTTTTCCAGAAGCAGTAAGGAAAAAAGCAACCGATA
>JAKAKT010000067.1 GCA_021813385.1 Microcaldota archaeon | reverse complement strand
CTCGCTCAGGAAGGAAAAGTATATCGCATTTCTTCTCGACCTGGAGCAGAACGAGGATTTCTCGAGGGCCCTTCTCGTAGGCGCAGCGGCGCTCTCAATACTCCTCGCTTTCCCGTTCTACTCCCCGTTCCTCATCCCCATCCTAGTCCTCGCTTCTGCAATCATCGCATACAAGTCCGCACCGCTAGGGGTAATATTCGCCCAAATCGTGGCATTCCCGGCAATCGCTTACCAATCATCGGTCCTCGCCTGGCTCTTCACGATTGTGCTCTCGACTACGATGTTCTCCGCCTTCACCAACTGGCAGGTCATCTCTGCGCTGATGGTCATAATACTCGCCCCGTTTGCGAGGAACCCTTTCAACTACAACGAGCAATTCGTTTTCCTGGGGGGCCTTGTGATCCCGATAATCATCCTCGCATCGCTCGCGCTCGGCTCGAAAAAGAGCCTTTTGATGTCGATGCCCGCTGTCTGCATCGTGCTTCTGCTGACTTCGGTTTGGGGGATACAGAACACCGCTTTCATGCCCGTGAACCTGGAGGGACTCAAGGGCACTTACGAACGGCCAGCGTCATTCGAGGTGGCGAGGCCGGGGTTCGGGCTGCTTGAAATCGGGGAAGGCTTCCAGCTGGCATGGAACGATTTCCTCAATTTCCAGAAAGCGATGGAAGTGGGGCCTGCGATGGGCGTTGTTTTCAGGAATTTCCTGACGCTGCTTCTCTCCGATTCGGCAATCGTCACGCTGCTTTTCTGGACCATTGCGATTTTCCTGGTCGGCTTCCTGCCAGGAAGAATGAGGACAAAGTGGAAGGACAGCATAGCGAGCTCTTCATTCTTGATAGTTGTGTTCGGCTACTGGCTGGCGAGCGCCATGTCCCAGGTATCGTTCGATTTCCTCATCTTCTTCTGGGTGGGAGTATCCGTGGCTTTCCTGGCCTATGCCGACAGCAGGGGAATCTACTTCACCAAAGAACTGGAGATAATAAAGAAGGAGAAGCAGAGCAAGTTCTCGCGGTTCGGGCTCGAGGACTTGAGCTTCTCAGCAGGTGCAGAGACCCTTGACGATGTGGGCGGGTACGAAAAGGTCAAGCAGGAGCTGAAAGAGGCGATAGTCTGGCCAGTGCGCCAAAAAGAGTTGACAGTCGCCTATGGGATAAAGCCCCCGAAAGGGGTCCTTCTCTTCGGCCCGCCGGGCTGCGGCAAGACGATGCTCATGAGGGCGCTTGCAAAAGAGCTCGAGATGGGGTTCTACTACGTGAAGTGCAGCGAGATACTCTCCCAGTGGTACGGGGAGAGCGAGAGGAACATGAGCGAGCTCTTTAAAATCGCAAAGAAGAACGCGCCATGCGTCCTGTTTTTCGATGAGATAGACTCGATAGGGAAGAAGAGGGACTCTTACGGTAATGATGATATCGGGCCGAGGATTATGAGCCTCCTCCTGGAGGAGATGGACGGGTTCGCTTCAAAGCGCGAGGCGATTGTTGTAGGCGCAACGAACACCCCAAACACGCTCGACCCGGCATTGCTCCGGCCAGGAAGATTCGACAAGATAATCTACATGCCGCTCCCAGACATCCGAACGAGGGAAAAGATATTCCGGTCCAGGTCCAAGGGCCTCCCCCTCGCAAAGGACGTCGACTTCAAGAAACTATCCTCGATTACTGAGAGGTATTCAGGTGCCGACATAGCGAACGTGTGCAAGGAAGCGGCAAGGAACGCCGCAAGGGAGGCGCGGATGGCCAAGGTGGTCGTGCCCATCAGGAGCGAGCATTTCATCTCGGCAATAGAGAACATGAAGCCGAGCACGAGCATAACCCAGATAGAGGATTACGAGACGTTCAAGCTTGACTTTGAGCGCCGGGCTATTCGGGACGAGCTTGATGAGAAGCACACCAAGGTCAGGTGGCAGGATGTCATCGGGCTCGAGAAAGTCATAAAGGCGCTCAAGGAGGCAATCGAGATACCGCTCCTTCACCAGGACCTTGTTGAAGAGTACGGGGTGAAGCCGAGCAAAGGGGTCCTTCTCTTCGGCCCGCCGGGCTGCGGCAAGACGCTCGTAGTCAAGGCAGCTTCGAACGAACTCCATGCAACATTCCTTTTCCTAAGCGGCGCCGAACTCCTGAAGAAAGGATATTCGGATGGCGTCATGACAATCAAGGAAACGTTCAATAGGGCAAGGGAGCAAGCGCCGGCAATAATATTCATGGATGAGATGGAAGCGATAGCCCCTGCCAGGTCCGATTCCTCCCCCCAAGTAATCGAGAACATAGTCTCACAGATATTGAATGAGATGGACGGGGTGAAGGAGCTCAAGAACGTTGTTGTCATAGGCGCGACCAACAGGCCGGCCATAATCGACAGCGCCCTCATGAGGCCAGGAAGATTCGACAAGATACTCTACGTCCCGCCGCCAACTGAGAAAGCGAGGAGGGAAATTTTGAGGCACGACCTCCAGAAAATTCCGCTTTCAGAAGACGTGGACCTCGATTATCTCTCTAGCCAGATAGAAGGCTTCTCTGGTGCCGACATAACCTCGATATGCCAGGAGGCAAAGATGTTTCTCGTCAGGAGACGAATAGCCGGGGATGGGGATAAGGTTAGGGTTTCCCTTGACGATTTCAAGGCGATACTCAAGAACAGGAGACCCTCGATAACCGGAGCAATGCTGAAGGAATACGAGCTGTTCATCAATGACTATGGGGAGAGGGCTTAGAACGTTCCTATCCCCCAAGACCCAGTTTTTCGTTTCTCGTCGAACACGGTTTATCCTCGTTGATACGTCATAACGGCAAAGTAGTATTCGACAAGAGTCGATATATTTTATTAAACTATTAACCCCAGTTTATTATCCTGCGAAACCTTTAAATACCTCCACTTTGGAATCCACTAAGACCTCGATGAGAACATCCCATGTTTTCGAGAGGTTTGATAGAAATTGTGGGCAGTGTCGCCGGTAATCGGTATATATGTGAGAAAGGCCCAATTTAGGCGACATGCGAAAAAGTAAGAGGTGATGTAGTGAAAGGATTAAGTGTGAAGAAAATTGCGGCCTTGGCTGCTGGCGCAGCTATCCTGGGTGCCTCTGTGGCGCTTGCCGACCTGACGTTCGGCAACACGCAGATTATCAACCAGAATGGTCAACCAGTGGTGAAGGTCGTAGTAGGTCAAAAAGCAGCTGCTTCAGACGGTGTGGTGGCTGCCAACATTGCCGCAGTAATCGGCAACAAGGCCTATAGCAAGCAGACTCTCTCTGCGACCCTCTCGGGCACAGCAACGTGCTCCACTACCTCGACTGGTAGCGGCGCGGGTTCATGCCCTGTGAGCAACGAGAAAGTTACCCTTGAGGTGACTCTCCCGGGCGTAGTGTCTGGCTCTGCGAGCTTTAAGACATACATAAACGACTACGTGGACAAATACACCGAGGACAGGAAGACTGCGCCGTATGGCTCGGCTAACAACTACTCCACTACAACGGAGATAAAGCCGACTTTTACGCTCAGTCCAACCACAAACGGCAACGTAGCATCGACTGCAGTCGAAGTATCTGACAAGGGCCCAAGCGTCGGAGACGCCCACGGCAGGAAAGTCAGCGGCGGAGACTTCCCGGCTCTTGCATCTGCGACAATCAGGGACACCTATGCAGGAAAGTCCTACACTGAAGAGCAGAGCATTTGGGTCTATGGGAACACGGTCTACGACGAAACCTCAAAGGCAGTCGTTGCGGACAAGCCCAACGTCGCATACAAGGTCGACTTTACGCAAGACCAGTATGGGTTGCCAGTTTCGTCCTGCACCAACTACGGCAGTTCGAGCTGCAGCACAAACGACGACACTGACAGGCACAGGGTGGCTGTAAAGTTCCTCGGTGAGGACTGGATAATAAGCGAGATCAACGAGCCGAGCGGAATGGCATCGTTTGACCCGAGCACCTATGTTGCGAAGACAGTGTCAGGCTCGTCAATCAGCCTGGCCAAGGAGAGCGCATACGGAATCGTCCACATCGGTGAGAACCTCACTGCTGGGGCATACTCCGTGAAGCTCGCCGATATCGGCTTGGCAACTGGAACGGGCAACGTGCACTCCGCTGCTATCGAGATATACGATGCAAACGGCGTGCTCGTGAAAGAGGACCAGGTGGATCCAGGCTCGACTTACAGCTGGACTGCACCAGACGGCTCGAAGCTGAAGCTGCACGTCTACCAGACCCAACCAGGTTATACCCTGGCTTCAAAGTGGGCTGAGATGGCAGTATACAGCAACGAGATGACCCTGTTGCACAACACCAAGCTCGACAATGTCGACAACCCACTGTGGTTCCCGTACCTGTATTGGTCAAACAACCCGAACAACAACAACGTTACAACACTCAAGACCATCGTCTTGAGGAGGGACCCGACTGCAGCAACTGTTGCTTTCACCACCCTGAACAAGGGGGACAGCGTCCCGCTGATAACGACCCCGTCGAAGTTCCAGATGAGCTTTGATGGAATAAACCTCGGATCTTCGGACTACGACGCGCTGTCATTCTCCGTAACGGGTGCAACTTCGCTCTCTTACGGAACAGGCGGCTGCGTGACGACCACAAGCACCGGGACAACCAGGTTCCTGCAAGTGAACACCGGCCTGACCAACGCCTTTACGGTGGCTGGCTCTCCAGTGAGTTACTTCTACGTGGACCTGAACAACATAAACGGCACGAGCTACGCGAGTGTGTACTACCAGCCAAGCGGCCAGAGCTGCTTCTTCCAGCAGAACTACACCAACGGAAGCAGCATCGCGACCTACAACCTCGGAGATGGAGTGACGCAGAACATACTCCTCCAGGGAGCAACCCCGGGCGCAACCGGCAACCTCTCCATAAAGCTTGAGGAGAAAGCATCTTCGATTGAGGACGTGAAGGACTACTTCCTGTTAGAGCTGGACAACGGCACTGACTCGGCCTGGGCATTCACTGGCACGGGCACGAACCAGAACAACAGGATAAAGTACTACGCGGCAAGCACCGGCAACACTGAGAACGCTGGACCGTCCCAGTACTCGGCGTCCTGGAAGAATGTTGACGTGGGGTTCACCTCTGAGAGGGGCTCTGTGTTCAACAACCTGAACTCGAAGTCTGCAACATTGAAGGTTGCGAAGAAGATCGCCGAGGCGACCTACTTCGTGAGCACTGTTGGCTCGGCTCCGAGCGGCGCGACTGAGATAACCCTTGCTGAGGGCGAGGAATGGAGCGGCCCAGGTGGCGTGAAGATAAAGGCAAAGAGCATAACTGAGACAGTTGGCTCTTGCACCGCAACCGGTGGAGCTGGAACCTGCAAAGTCGACATGTCCCCAGTAAGCGCTGTCCTGAACACGGGCGAAGCGTCAGTTGACGCGATAACCTCCTACAAGGTGGGAGACGGCCTGGTTGTTCTCGACACACCAACCCCGAGCGCATCAGTCCTGATTGCGGTCGGTGGTCCTGCGGTGAACGAGGTCGCGAAGACCGCGCTAGGCGCATCAACTGGCTTGTCCAAACAGGGCGACATTGTTGTGAAGGAAGTCGGCAATGTGATAGTCGTTGCCGGTTATTCCGCAAGCGACACTGAAGCCGCGGGCAGGCAGTTCGTAAGCGCACTGCAGAGCAGCTAAGCGGGCACACACGGAGCGCTTAACAGCGCTCCACCTTTCTTTATTTTATTTTTTATTTCTCCTTTCTGGTTATCATTTGTGTTAGAGCCATAACCATCGAATTTATTGAGTTTTAAACCGAACAGAGCCAAAACCACCCAGGAGCAGCAGTGCCTTGCGGTGCAGGAGATTTCGCCTCCGGCGAAAATTCGATAAGTCGCTGCGGCAACTGTATCGACTGTCTCGCATCTAGCCGTCAGCCCGCAGTCTGCCTTCGAAGGCAGACCTGCCTGCTTGGGCAGGCAGCCGCCATAATTGGCACTGCTGCTTGATGATTCCTAAATAGCCAAACAGAAGCGTAAAGCTTTTAATTACCCTATCTTCAATTATCCAAGCGTGAGAAAGGCGACCATCTCATTGTGCGTCCTAGTCCTACTCTCAACCCTGGCGTTCGCAGGATTCGTCGTTACCCCAACTACCGACAGCTTCGACGTTCTCCAGAACGCAAGCTCTGTTCGGACCTACATCGTGCAGAACAATGATACCTCCGGGATAATCGACCTTTCCACAAGCGCTTCCTGGGCCTATGATACGACAGATTTCGTGAATGCCAGCCCGGGAAACTCCTATAATACCAAAGTCACGTTCAGCCCGCTGATGATGCCCCCCGGGGTCTACTCGGTGATAATAACGTTCGCTTCGAGGAATGAGGCGAAGACGGTGAAGGCGCAAGTTAAGGTGGTGAAGACCAGCTGGCTATACGCCTACCTCCTCCCAAACGAATCCTACACCGGCATAACATACGAGAACGTCAGTTTGGGGAACGATACCTATTCGCTCGTGCTCATAAAGGGGGCGGACAGCTTCCTGGTAAAAAACAGTAACCAAATAGTCAAGGATGTTTCGGAGATAAGGCGATTCTATGAAGAGTATTACTCGGAGAAGTTCTACCCCTCGCAGGCAGAGCTCGATGATGTGAGTGCGCTAGCGAAGGTTTTTGATGACAGCAGGAACGCCCATTCGACTTATAACCTGCCCGCAGAATCGAGTTGCCTGATGTATACGGGCCTTTCATCGAAAGACTGCTATGACAGAACGAGCTGCACACTAACGTGCGGCATTGTCTCCATTGACAACCCCGCCCGATGCGGGGATTCGATCCTTATCCAAAACATCCTAGCGTTTAGCGCCGATACGAAGTCCATCCGTGGAAACCTCTCTGATTTCCGGGGCGCAATGGCCGGCATTGGGCGCTCCAACATCTCGCAAAGCCTCGATAAGGCAAAGGCAGCGCTTCAAAACATCAAGCCGCCAGCCACGGCTGAGCTCGACAGCAAGCTCAGGCAGCCGGACGTTATTAGCACCTGCATGGACTGCTATGGCATGTGCCCGAAGATGGTGTACAACATAACCGCCCTAGACCAAGCGATTTCAAAACTTGGGGCTCTGCAGCTGAAGGCTTCGCCGATAAGGAATCTCGACACCAAGCCTAACGATCTTCTATTTGCAACCAACAAGCGCCTTTCGGATGTCCTGGGAAAGGAGCACAAGGAAGGATATGCGACGAGATACGAGACCGTCAAGCCGCTTGCTGACGAGCTTGCGAAGGCAGTTGCTGAAGCTAAGGCAAACGTGAAAAGCCCGGAGCTTGACGAGAAGTATTCCGAATTCACTAACGCAACCGCATCCCTTGAGTGGGCAATTGCGAGCGGAGATTACAGCAACATAACGAAGCTTGATAAATTTTTCGACACGAACATGGACACATTCTACAAAACAAAGTCTGAAGTCGAGAGGATTCTCTCCGAGACCAACGGGATATACGAGAAAGCCTATGTGGCGAAGCAGAACGCATCAGATTACATCATAAAGGCTGGAATGAATGTCCAGCCGGGCGATCCGGCAGCGCTCGAGCTCAAGATTATCCAAGGCCGCATGGCAGATGCTGATGCCAATTTCACAAAACCCCTGCTGGCCGATTCCGCGGACCCGCTTTTTTTGGCATACTCGGGCATAGCGAAAGATGCGAAGGAGATTGCGGAAACAAAGCCTTCTTCGAGCATCTTGGGCAGGATGGTCAGCAAGATAGTGCGCACCGAGAAATGGATAGCGCTTTCGCTTATGGGGGCCATAAAACCGATGACCCTGCCGGAGAAAACGGTTGTTGCTGAATATGTCGCCCCAGTAACCGCAGGACTGATTGCGATGGGCCTTGCAGGCGTGCTCCTCCTCTTCCTCGTGATATTCGCCTTAAGGAACAGGAAGAGACTCGGCAGGGTCAGGAGCCAGATAGCGCTTTACTCTTTCTTCTCAGCAATGACGATGATAGTCGCGCTGATATGCCTTGGGATGTTCTACTACCTGACGATGGTTTATGCAGGGGAATCCACCCTCAACCTATTCATTTCAGAGATACACAAAGCAGGCGGGGCGGCGGTGTTCGTGGACGAGTCGTCTGCGTCCGGGTCCCCCGACCCAGCAACGATTAAGACGACCATGGCCGAGTGCGGGGAAAGGATTGCGGCGTCCCTCCAAAAATACAGGGCAAAAATCTATTATGTCGATGGCAGTGCCTGCAGGGCCGGAGGGCAATCGTTCAACTACACGGACTGCGACAGGGAATTCTCTCAGCTTCCAGTGATTTATGTCCGTTACGGTTCAGCGAATGCAGTTTCATTCAGGACGCTCTACGCGATGAACGCGTCTTATACGGGCAATGACGGCTGGCTAAAGGATTGTTACCTGGCCGGCGCACTTAGGTGATTGTGTGAAAAAAGAATTTCTCATATTCTTCGGGATTCTCGTGCTTATCGGCGTCTCACTCTACGCCATTGAGTCTTACGGGGTTCTAAAGCCAAAGCCGCCTGAGAGCGAAATCACCCTGGACCGTTTCAAGGAAATAATTGGCAAGAACGAGAAATTCTCCATCGTGATGTATGCGGAGCAAGACCCGTCAAAAAGCAAAAACGTTCTGAACTGCGGCATAAGCTTGTCCGGAAGCCTCGCAGGCATGGGGAAGAAAGTAGACAACTACGCTTTCGAGGGAGACTATTGCATCTGGCAGGACCCAGTGAATCTGGCTGTCCTCAATCTAAGCCAGTCCAATTGCGCCGACAAGTTCAAACAGGATTATTACTTCGAGATTAGATACGGGGGGCTGCCACCAAGGTTCTACGAAAGCAGGGCCACGCTCTACATAGACGAGAGCTTCAACAAGTCCTGTGAAATCTCGAGAAAAAGCCCATAAGCCAGGGTGCTCTTTTGGGGATTGCTGAAGAAATAAAAAAGCTTAAGGTTGAATCGAACGCGGTCATACTCGCGCACAACTACCAAGTGCCGGAGGTGCAAGATGTTGCCGACTTCTGCGGGGACTCCCTTGACTTGTGCAGGAAAGCGGAGAAGACCGGCGCGGACACGATAGTTTTCTGCGGTGTTGACTTCATGGCCGAAACAGCGAGCATACTCACTGGCAAGAAAGTGCTTGTCCCGGACGCGGATGCAAGATGCCCCATGGCGGGCATGCTCCCAGCCGTCCAAGTGAGGGAGGCGAAGAAAAAGCATCCCGGAATCCCAGTTGTCCTCTACATAAATACGCTGGCAGAAGCGAAGGCGGAGGCAGACGTGATATGCACATCGGCGAACATGCTCGAGGTAATAAACTCCCTTGATTCGGACACAGTGATTTTCGGCCCTGATTCGAACATGGCCTATTTTGCCAGAAAAAAAACAAAAAAGAATATAATCACAATTCCCGAAGCCGGCCACTGCATAGTCCATCGGGGCCTGATTCCGGCGAAGCGAATAAGCGAGATGCTAAAGCTCCATCCGGCTGCAATCCTTCTTGCTCATCCTGAATGCGAGCCCGAGGTCCAGGAAATGGCGCACCATATCGCGAGCACGAATGGGATGCTAAAGCTCGCGCGCGCTCTTCCTGCTAAGGAGTTCATAGTCGCGACAGAAGAGGGCCTAGGGTATCGGCTCTCGAAGGAAAATCCAGATAAAAAGTTTTATGTGCTGGCAGGGGCAGTCTGCAGGAACATGAAAAAGACCACGCTCGAGAAAGTGAGGGAATGCCTAACGAGAAAGGAGCCACAGGTTTTTGTCCCCCCCGACATAGCAAAAAAAGCTAGGAGGGCCATAGAACGGATGATGGAGCTCTCGAAAGGATAGTTTTTGGCCTTTTTCCAGCCATTCAAAAAGCGTAAGGTATAAAAAGGGGGGTTTGGAAGATATCCTCAGGCGACCAAGGTTTCTAGAAGAAAAGGGCAGGGACCTGCCCGGAGAGCGGTTCGTATGGTCATTGGGACAAAAAAAGGTGCTGTGGGGATTGGGACACTCATAATCTTCATAGCGATGGTGCTTGTGGCCGCCATAGCGGCTGCCGTGCTGATAAACGTTTCCGGGATTCTCCAACAGAGGGCGATGGCCACCGGTAAGGAATCAATCCAGCAGGTTTCCTCGAACATCGTGGTTGTTTCCATAAGCGGAATAACCAACGGTGCAAGGACCAATGTTGAGAACTTGAGCCTCGCTGTCACTGCTGCGGCAGGGGCAGGCAGGATAGACATGAAGTATACCATCCTCCAAGTGGGGAATGGAGTGAATCAGACGTACCTCAACTACTCGTCAAGCACAGTGGGCAACGGCACATACATCGCGAGCAAAATCCGGGACCCTAGCAACCTGTTCACAGTTGAAACTCCAGTCATGGACGGCTCTTCTCTCCTAAAGCTCCAGTTCAGCGCATTGGACCAGGCTTCGCCCATTTACTTCCCGCCGAGGCAACAGTACAAGTTCGTGATAATACCAGAGCACGGGGCCAGCGTTACGATATCAGGGGTAATGCCTGAAGCTTTTTCCAGCGACAACATCGACATCTATCCATAAAACGAGTTGCCATATCCCATCTCCCAGTTCACTCGCTGTTTTTTCTTTTCTTTACCTGTACCTTAGGAATGCCCCTACTCCTTTGAACCCGACAAGGAACTGGCTCCCCTCGCTTGTTTCTGAAGAGACGAGAACAATCTTTATGTTCTTGCTCTCTGCAAGGCTCGTCAATTCGTCAAGCACGAGAACCTCCTCGGTTATCTTGAAATCCCCCCCGCAACTGCACTTCAATCCCTCGGCTTTCTCTGCAATCTTCGTTTCAGTCGCCCCGCACTTCACGCACGAGAGCGTGAACTTCTTGAGGGCCAAGTCCTCCGAGATAAGGAGCGTGTCCGCCTTGTTCGATTCGATTGCCTCCCTCACTTCCCTTTCGCCGTATGTCACGAAGCCGTCCTTAACCACCCTGCGCAAAAACTCGCTCACAACCACCCGTTCCTTGACTGCCTCCTGTTCAGCAATGAGGTCGCTCGATTTGTTCATGAGTTCCTGAACGCCGTATTCATTCGTGTACCCCGTGTCGAGCATCCCGAGAACTTTTATCTGGTAGTTGAATGGCTTCATTTTGAGGAAATCCTCCTTCGCAGGCCCGGGCCCCCCAACGATTACCCCGGTGAGCCCGGCGGGCAAAAACGACAAATCCATCGCTTCCCCGATGCGCTTGTAGTATTTCTCGATGCTCTCCTCAATGAGCCGCTGGTATCTTCTCGCAGACTGCCCGCCCTTGTTGATTTTCGCATGCGCCGTGGAGTTTAGCGTGCGGATTATCTTGACGCTCTTCCCCCGCAGGATTGCGAGCGTGGCCTCGCGCCCGTCCATCACGATGAGCCCGTAGGATTCCTTCGCCATCAGCATATCCTCGAGCGGGTCGAGCACGAAGGAAGAATCGCACCTGTAGAACTGCACGGTTAGCGGCTCTGGCGGCATGAGCGAGAAGAGCCGGACGTCAGGCCTCCCCAAGTCCTTCGAGATGTTGCCGCAGAATATCGCAATCCCGTTCTCAGGGGGGGCCTTGAACATCTTGAGGTAGTTGAGAATCTTGTCGAGGGCTTCGAGGACGTTTTTCCTGGTGGTCTTTGACTTTATGTTCGAGGCCTGTCCGTATTCGTCCCTCAGCTTTCCGCTAATCTCTCCGAGCGGATAGCCGGGGCTGATGTAAAGCGAGATGAGCTCGGTTCCACTGCCCCTGATTTCCCTCAGGATTTTGAGGGTCTTCTTGAGCTCGTGAACGAGCTTGCTCTTGTCCGGCATCGCCATCACAATGTCCCTTCTATCCGCTAGGGGCAGAAATCAACCCGCTGTCATTCACCGACAGGCCTCACTTTTCCCGTCGAGATGTCGTAAATCGCGCCGAAAATTTTCAATTTTCCCTCCTTTGCCAAGTGCGAAATCACATCGCTCCCGCAAAGGGCATTCTTCATCTGGAGCCTCACGTTCTCCTCGACTGCCGCACCCTCCAGCCCGCCGGCCTTCTCGACGGCAGGAGTTATGTGGCCGAGGAGCTCCCCGATGTTGCCATCACCCTTGCCATGGGCCTTGCAGGCCGCGCCAACCGCCCCGCACCCGGTATGCCCGAGCACAAGCAAATCCCTTGCCCCGAGGTGCTCGGCGGCGTATTCGACCGATGCGAGGACATCGGGGTCACAGGCGACGTTCCCCGCAACCCGCACCACGAACAGTTCTCCTAAGCCGCACCCGAAAATGAACTCCGGGACGACCCTCGAGTCCGAGCACGTGAGCACGATTGTGTGGGGCTTCTGCCCCTTCGAGAGCTCAGCTATCCTTTTCTTGTCTGCAGTTTTCACGAATCTCTCGTTTCCCTTCAGCAATTCCTTGAAGTCCATAGAATCACGCCAACATCTCCCCTCTTAAACTTATTAAATCCCGCCGCCGCTCAGAGTTCTTCCAGCCCGCCAAGGTAAGGCCTGAGGGCTTTCGGGACCTCGATTTTCCCGCCCGGGAGCTGGTAATTCTCGATTATGGCGACGAGCGTCCTTCCGACAGCAACCCCGCTGCCGTTCAGCGTATGCGCGAATTCCGGCTTCCCTTTCTCCCAATACCGGATGTTCATCCTTCTCGCCTGGAAAGCCTCGCAGTTGCTGCACGAGGAGATTTCGCGGTATTTGTTCTGCGAGGGAATCCAGACCTCGATGTCATAAGTTTTCGAGGAAGCGAAACCGAGGTCTCCGGTGCAAAGCTCCTTCACCTGGTAGGGAAGCCCGAGGACCTCAAAGATTGATTCCGCATCGCGGGTGAGTTTTTCGAGTTCCTCGTAGGATGTCCCTGGTTCAGTTATCTTCACCAACTCCACTTTGTCGAACTGGTGCTGCCTTATCATCCCCTTGATGTCCTTCCCGTACGCTCCCGCTTCCCTCCTGAAACACGGGGTATAGGCAGCATAGTAAATGGGCAATTTTTCCTTCTCTAACATCTCGCCGGCGTGCATATTCGCAAGGGGCACCTCAGCGGTCGGAATCAGGTAAAGGCCGTCCCTTTCGCATCTATACAGCTCTTCCTCGAATTTTGGCAATTGGCCGGTCCCGGTCATCGTTTTCTCATTAACAAGCAGAGGGGGCGAAATCTCAATGTAGCCATTCCGTATATGCGAGTCAAGCATGAAATTTATAAGCGCCCTCTCGAGCCTTGCAGCCCACCCCTTGAGTGCCGTGAATCTCGAGCCGGCGAGCTTCGCGCCCCTCTCGAAATCGAGCGCATCCCGCTCCTTCCCGAGGTCCCAATGGGCCCGGACATCTCCTTCTTTCTTTACCGGCTTTCCCCACTTCCTGACGACAACATTTTCCCCCTCGTCCTTCCCGACCGGGACCGAGGAATGCGGGATGTTGGGGAGCGTTAATGCGAGCGCGTTTATTTTTTCCTCGAGGGCCTTCACTTCGTTCTCAACCCCCCCAAGCTCCTCGTTGCACCTTTTCATCTCCGCTATTTTTGCATCCGCATTCTCCTTCTTTTTCTTCATCCCACTGACTTCAATCGAGACCTTGTTCTTCTTCGCCCTCAGTTCGTCGGCCTTCAGTTTGGTTTCCCTCCATCTCCTGTCGAGCTCCACTATCTCATCTAGGGGGGCCGCGTAATTCCTTTTCCCCAGCATGTCCCTAATTGCATCGGGATTCGCCCTGACAAACCTCATATCGAGCATTTTCTCACTTCTTCTTCGTTTTAGCTTTCGCCTTGGGTTTCCCCTTCGATTTCTTGCTGCCCCCGTTCAATTCCGCGAGCATCTTGTCCAAGTCGATTCCGTGGGCGAGCGCACCCTGCTCCACGGTTTCCATCGAGGACATCGGGCAGCCTATGCACGAAAGGCCGTTTTTCAGGAAAATCGGTATGCTGTCCGGGTGCTCCCTTATCACTTGCCCTATGGTCATCTCCTTCGTTATCAACAAATCACCTTTTCTCAAGGAGCCGATGGAGCTCCTTCTCGAATGATTCAAGGTCTGTGAAAGACCTGTAAACAGAAGCGAAACGGATGTAAGCCACCTTGTCCACCTTCTTGAGATTCTTCATGACGAGCTCCCCGACGAGCGAGCTTTTCACTTCGTGGCTCTCCTGGTTGCGCAGCACCCGCTCTATGTCATCCGTCATCCTGTTGATCGTGTTTATGCCGACGGGCCTCTTCTCGCAGGCCTTCATTATGCCCCCCTTGAGCTTGTTCCTGTCGAAGCGCTCCCTCCTCCCGTCTTTCTTTATGACGACAAGGTCCTCAAGCTCGGCCCTCTCGTAGGTAGTGAACCTCCTCTCGCACTTCTCGCACTCGCGCCTCCTCCTTATCGCGTCCGATTCCTCGACCTCCCTTGAGTCGAGCACCTTGGTCTCGGCGTGATGGCAGTAAGGGCACCTCATAAGCGGAATTCCCCCTCAAAGATTTTTATAGGTTCCCTCGTGGTAACAATGCAAAAATTACCCATGGCCTAGTCGATTATTTCGGCAAACCCGATTTTTGCAATAATTACAGCGAATAAACCAAACAACCCACACCGGCGCCCTCGAGGCGCAGATATCTAGCGAACCGTAGGTGGGCGTGGGGTGCACAATACGTTCGGGCGCGCAGCCTCAATTTGCGCTTGCACTAAGGAGAGCGCACCCGTTTTCCCACAAAACCTTAAAAAGGGCTCTTCTCAATTTATACCGTTACTGAAGGTGTTGATTTGCCAATTGATGCGAATGCCCTGCTAGCGAGGCTTGACG
>JAKAKT010000069.1 GCA_021813385.1 Microcaldota archaeon | reverse complement strand
GAAACACCAGCTCAGTCGTTCTTGAGGAAGCAGAGGAAGAAGAAACAGAGAATCGAGGCTTTGGTGGTCAGATGAGGGGCAAGTTTCAACACCGAGAGGAAATTAATTCAGGACAACACACTCACTTCAAAGCGCCAAAAGGTTTAAATACCCCCAAAAAGCGATATTACCGTCAATATAGGAGGCGATTCAATGGACCAGTTTGCTTCGAAGAAAGGCGCCGTCGGCATCGGAACGCTGATAATATTCATTGCCATGGTTTTGGTAGCGGCTATTGCTGCAGCAGTGCTCATAAACGTTTCCGGGATATTGCAGCAGAGGGCAATGACCACCGGAAAGCAGTCAATAGAAGAAGTTTCGTCGAACATTGTAGTGAAGTCCATCACTGGGAACTCCAATGCGGGGAGAACCAATGTGGATAGCCTCAACATCACCGTATCCACTGCCGCTGGAGCGCAGAGGATGGACCTACGGCAGCTGATAATAAAGGTGAGCAACGGGGACAATATGTCGATTCAAAAATACTCAACCACCGTCGTCGATGGCGAGAATTTCACGGCAACCGAGCTGCGGGACCCGTCGAACGTTTTCAGCGCCAGCAGCCCGGTAATCGATTCTTCGACGCTTGTTATGCTGAACGTTGTGCCGGGCGGAGTTAGCAATCCCGTGTATTTCCCCACAAGGCAGCCTTATAGGATAGAGATGATTCCTGAGAGGGGTGCAAGCTTTGTCATAGAGGGAACCACGCCCGCTTCGTACTCGCTTGACCTCATAGAGATGTACCCGTAGAATAAGGGATTTTTCTCTTTTCTTTCCTTAGGTGGAGAGCTTTAGCGATAAACTTTTATTATATTCTCGGGCAATAGCCGGGTTATGTATGTGATAAAGGACTCGGTCCATGGCAACATAAAGCTCACCGATCTGGAGAGGGAGCTTGTCGACTCCCGCGAGATGCAGAGGCTCCGGGGCATAAAGCAGCTAGCCCTGACTAACCTTGTTTACCCTGGGGCGAACCATACCCGCTTCGAGCACTCGCTCGGAACAGCCCATCTAACGGGCCAGATTTGCGAAAGCATCGGGCTTAAGGAGAGCGCTTCAGCCGAGCTGCGCCTTGCTGCCCTTCTCCATGATATCGGACATGGCGCCTTCTCTCACGAATCCGACTATTTCCTCAATAAATACCTTGGCGAGAGCCACGAGTCGATAGCCAAGAAGAAGCTCGAGTCAGACAGGATAGCCGGACCCATTGAAAGGGAAGGCCTGAAGCCATCGAGAATCGCCTCGCTTCTCATCGGGGAAGGCCTCGGAACCGTGATAACCTCGGGGATTGGCTCAGACAGGATGGATTACCTTTTGAGGGACTCGTATTATACGGGGGTGGCGTATGGGGTGATTGACTCGGAGCGCCTTATACAGACGATGTCGCTCTCAAAGGACAGCATAGTCCTTGAGGAAGGCGGGTTCGAGGCTGCTGAATCGCTCCTGCTCGCCCGTTTCATGATGTTCTCAACTGTTTACTCGCACCATGCCGTGAGGATAGCGTCTTCGATGCTCGGGAGGGCGATGGAACTGGGGATTGGGTCCTCTTCCATAAGGCCCGTGGACTTGGTTTCCCTTGATGACTCGGGGGTCTTGAGGGCGCTCATGGGCGATTCGCGGGCAGGGCGTTTCGTGAGGATGATTGAAAACCGGGAGCTTTACAAACGCGCCCTGGTTTGCGAATGGAGCACACTTTCGAATAAAACGCGAGGGGCTCTTCAAAAAAACGGCAGAGGCAGAACTCTCGCGGGGCAAATTGCGCAAGAGGCCGATGTTCTCGAGGACGATGTGCTCGTGGATGTGCCGGTGCCCCAGTATAAGGATGTCGAGGACGTCCTTCTTGCCCTTCGGGCTGGCAAAGAAACGCTTTCCTCCGCTTCCGACCTCGTGAGGTCCATAAAGTCGGCTGAGGAGAAGAGGCAGAGGCTCATTGTAGCCTGCCCGCAAGCCTGCGTTAATAAGGTCGAGAAGGCTGCAACGAGGATTCTGGGGACCTGAAAACTAAGAAGAAGGTTTGATTAGAGTTGTAGCCCCTTACCACTTACGCTTCAGAATGCTTAACCCCTCTTCAAAATCATCCCGACAATCTTTATAACAAGAATCAGGGCTATCGTAAAAACCACGACTCCCCTCGGGTCGAGCTTCGGGCCTCCGGTCTCTGCGTCGTAGAAGCGGATTATTCCTGTCGAACTCTGCGGGGTCGTTATCCTTTCATCCTTTGACATTCAATCACTCGAGGAATAATTCTGCGCAAAGAGTTTTTTAAGCTTTGCGTAGTAAAATATGCACCGAAATTAATTATTGCGGAGGAACTAAATGATACCGAAAAAGGTCTTTTTCACGAAGGGGGTCGGAAGGCACAAGGAACGTTTGGCTTCTTTTGAGCTGGCACTGAGGGACGCGGGCATCGCAAAACTCAATTTAGTGTCGGTCTCAAGCATCCTGCCGCCGGGTTGCGAGATAATTTCAAAGAAGGCCGGCCTCGAGAGGATAAGGGCTGGTGAGGTCATTTTCCTGGTTATAGCAAGAGCGGAGACGGATGAGCCGAACAGGCTGATTGCCGCCTCGATAGGGTGCGCTATACCGAATGACAAGTCCATGCACGGATACCTCTCGGAGCACCACACCTTCGGTATGACTGAAGAGAAAGCCGGGGATTACGCGGAGGACCTTGCCGCTTCGATGCTTGCTTCGACCGTTGGAATCGAGTTCAGCTCCGACGCGAGCTGGGACGAGAAGGAGCAACTCTTCAAAATGAGCGGCGAGATAGTAAGGACTACGAACTTTACCCAATCCGCAATCGGTGAGAAGAACGGCCTTTGGACGACCGTGATTGCTGCTGCTGTTTTCTTGAGCGAAGAGCACTTCCCTGAGGAGAAATTCGGGGAGATTGCGAAGGCGCCTGGTTTGGCTTTGCAGAAAGCCGATGATTCCAAGGGGAATATGGAAGGCATTGTCCAGAGATAGGGCGGTGTCAAAATGTTCGGGACTTCCGGGATTAGGGGGGTTTTCAACAAGGAAGTGACTCCCGAGCTTGCGCTTCAGGTCGGGCTTGCTTTTTTGGGAAAAGGAAAAACGCTTTTCCTCGGGAGGGACACGAGGCCTTCCGGCCCTGTGCTGGAAAACGCGCTTGCCTCCGGGGCCATGTCCGCCGGAGGGGACGTTGTCCGGCTGGGAATCGCCCCCACGCCCACCACTGCTTACGCTTCCCGCTCCTCCCTCGGGGCGATGATAACCGCATCACACAACCCCCCAGAGTATAATGGGATTAAACTGTTCGAAAGCGGGGAAGAGATTCCGAGGGGGAGGGAAACGCTCATCGAAAAAACAGTGCGGGAGAGGAGCTGGGCATTGGATGGGCCAGGGAGCGAACGGATAATTTCAACCGCCATTCGAGAGCATATGGAGTTGGTTCTTGGGGCGGTTGATGTTGCGTTAATCCAGAAAAAGAAGCCGAAAGTCCTCGTGGATGCAGGGAATGGGGCTGGCTGCGTCATCATGCCCTACGTTCTTCGGGAAGCCGGGTGCAAAGTGGTTGCCCTCAATTGCGAGCCTTCCGGGTGCTTCGCAAGGGGGCTCGAGCCGAATTCCCAAAATCTCGAGGAGACTGCGAGAATTGCCAGAAGCATCGGCGCGGACCTCGCGATTGCACACGACGGGGACGCTGACAGGGCGATAATCCTCGACGAGAAAGGTTTGATGCTCGGGCTCGACTCACAGCTTGCCCTGATTTGCCAGGAGATGCTCTCGAGAAGGAAAGGGACTGTTGTGACGACTGTCGAAGCATCGCTTGCGATACGAGAGGCGATTGAGAACTACGGCGGAAAGGTCGAGATTGCGAGCGTGGGGAGCTTGCATGTAGCTCAATCCCTGAAGAAGCGCGGGGGAGTTTTCGGAGGCGAGCCGTGCGGCGAGTATATATTCCCAAAGAACCACCTTGTCCCGGACGGCATTATGGCCGGCCTGAAATTTGCTGAGATGTTTTGCGAGAACGGGAGCCTTCACGATGCTGTGGGGAAGATAAAAACATATCCTATGAAAAGGGCGAAATACCCCTGCAAAGACCGGTCTAAATCGATTGCGAGGATTTTAAAGAAGGCCGGGGACATCGGGGGGAAGCAGACAATCGGGGATGGCATAAGGGCAGATTTTGGGGGCGGGTGGGTCCTGATTCGGGCTTCTGGGACGGAGCCTATTGTAAGGATAACCTGCGAGCATAAGGATAAAAAAGAGCTTGAAGCATTATTCTCAAAGGCTGAAAAAATTGTTCGTGGGTCACTCAGTTAGCTGGGCAACAAAGGCGGGAGGTTTCGGATGAAAGCAGTTGTTCTCGCTGCAGGGGAAGGAAAACGGCTTAGGCCCTTAACTTACACCAGGCCGAAATGCATGATAGAGATAGCCGGCAAGCCAATTCTATGGCATGTGCTTCATACCCTCAAGGCCGGTGGAATCAAGGAAGCGACTATCGTCGTGAAATACATGAAGGAAGTCATCATGGATTATTTCGGGGACGGGAAGGGAATCGGGATGAGGCTCGATTACGTGACCCAGGGCGATGGATACGGGACTGGAGCCGCATTCCTTTGCGCAGAGAAGCGTGTCGGGGATACGTTCTTCGGGATGGCGGGCGACATAATTTCCGAGCCTTCTTCAGTCAAGGCCCTTATCAAGAATCACGAAGGTGAAGCAACTATCGGGCTCACACCTGTGAAAGAGCCAGAGCACTATGGCATCGCCGAGCTTAGGGGGAAGCGAATCACCTCCTTCGAGGAGAAACCCGAGCGCCCGAAAGGGAACCTCGCGAACGCGAGCATGTATGTATTCGATAAAAGCATATTCAGGCTGATAAGGGAGATGAAGAAGAGCGCGAGAGGGGAATACGAGATAACTGATGCGGTGAGGAGATTAGCCGGGGAAGGGGAAGCATGGGGGGTCAGACTTCCTGGGTACTGGCTCGACATGGGGATGCCATGGCACTTGTTCGAGGCAAACGAGCATCTGCTTGAAAGAATGAAACCACAGAAGGGCATTGTAGAGAACACTACCGTGAAGGGCAAGCTCATAATGGGGGAAGGCGCGAGAATATTCGACTCTTATGTTGAAGGGACAGTGTATATCGGAAAGGGCTCTGAAGTGGGGCCTCACGCATTTCTTAGGGGTACGACGAGCATCGGGGACAGCTGCAGCATAAGCGACAGCACGACGATAAAAAACAGCATCTTATTCAATCATGTAAATGCGAAGCATCTGGCTTACATTGGGGACAGCGTTATAGGCGAGAGAACCAATTTTGGGGCGGGGACCCAGATAGCCAATTTCAGATTCGACGAGAAGGAGATCGGGGTTGAGCTCTCTATGGGGAGGGTAAACACGTCAAGGAGAAAATTGGGCGCGATTATCGGAGACGGAACAAAATTCGGCGTGCTTTCCTGCGTTATGCCCGGAGTCCTCATAGGGGATGGGTGTTGGATTGGCTCGGGGGTCGTGGTGGCTAAGAACATACCCCGCAAGACCAAGGTCCTTGTTAAGCAGAATCTTACAATGACCCCAATGGACGGAGCGAACAAAGAGCAGTGAAGGTGATTGAACGAAGTTGCTGATTGTAGGAATTGACCCTGGAACTACCCTCGGCTACGCTTTTCTAGACCTATCCGGGAAACTCATACACGTCGGAAGCGCAAGGGGGGAAGACAAGCAAAAGCTGATTGAGAAAATAGGCCATTTCGGGAAGCCCGTTCTTTTCGCAACTGATGTGACACCGGCTCCGGAGTTTGTCCTGAAGGTCGCTGCCAACTTCAATGCCCGCATATTCGAGCCGGGCCGGGACCTGACTGAAAAGGAGAAGGGAGGGCTTTCGAAAGGCTTCGCAGTCGAGAACCTCCACGAGCGCGACGCAGTAGCCTGCGCAATAAAGGCATACCACGGTTATGAGAACAAATTCAGGCAGATAAATGCGCTTATGAAGGGCAGCAGCATGGAGGGCAAGGAGGATGACGTGAAGGGACTTGTGCTTGGGGGCTTTTCGGTCCAGAACGCTCTTCTCGACCTCCAGACTGAAAAAGAGGCTCGTAAACCACCAGGGGAGCCGTTTGGGCACCGGATGCTGGAGGAACCGGACCCAGAAATCCTCAAGAAGAACGAGCACATACGCGACCTTCTGCGCTCGAACGCCGAACTAAAGAAAGCGCTCGAACGGCTTGAGAGCGAAAAAATGACGCTGCAGGGAAAGCTTCTTGACCTGGAACGGGGGATTTACGCCCGAGTCGTAAGGGACAAGGAGATAAGGAAAAGGGATGCAAAAATCCGTGTTCTCACCACGAAACAAGTGTCGAGAAAAGAGAAAAAACAATCGGGTTTAAAAGCTTTGGCGGGCAAAAGCAATGATAGCCCAGAGGGAAAAACAGGGAGCAGCAAAGACGAAAAAAAAGTTGATATCGACTCGATAATTCAGAATTACCGCCAAAAATCTTCGAACCGTTGAAAGCAGTGGAGGTGCTTTGGATGACTGAAGGAACACCAGTGAATACGCACACGGAGGTCGCCCCGAGGAGGGAACACGCCCATCGGATGGACGAGAACACCATTTACATCGGGAAAAAGGGGATAATGAGCTACGTGCTCGCGGTCGTCACGCAGTTCAACGGCGGGGCCCCGGAAGTCTCCGTGAAGGCGAGAGGGAAAATCATTTCCCGGGCAGTCGATGTGGCGGAAATCGTAAGGAACCGCTTCATGCCCGAAGTCAAGATAAAGGGGATAGCGATATCGACTGAGGAACTCACTTCCGAAGATGGAAGCAAGTCAAAGGTCTCAGCGATAGATATAACGCTGGTCCATTAATCCCTTTTTTAAGCGGGTGATGATGCTTTGAAAATCCCTATCTGCGAGCTTTGCGCACAAAGTAAGGTGCTATGTTCTGGCTGCGAGCACAAGCTCAAGGAGGGGAGGATAACGGAAGCCGACGTGGCGACCAGCAGCATACTTGTTGAGCTTAAGGAAAAATTTAAGCTCGACTCAGCTGGTTTCACGAGAGCTCTCGACCTCGGCCGGGTGATTCTTGTTTTCACCGAAGGGGATGTTGGGGTCCTCATTGGGAGGGACGGGAAAGTAGTTTCTGAATTGTCCCACAGGCTCGGCAAGAAAGTCCGGATTGCGGAGCATGGCGGAGATGTTAAGAAGACAATTTCCGACGTGGTGATGCCCGCGAGGCTCATGGGGATAAATACGGTTTATTCGGGGGGAAGCAAGGTCTTCAAGGTAAGGCTTCTTAGGAGCGAGATGAGGGACTTGCCAGTCGATATTGACACGCTTGAGAAAGCGTTGCAGAAAATTCTGAATTCTAATGTTATGATACAGTTCGAGTAAGTGGCTTCAGGGTAACTTGGATGAGTTGATTCTCGTTTTGGGTTGGTGGCACGATTAGGCCAAAACTTCCTCTCCCTCACTTCGAGGCATTTAAATAAGTTTCCGCTCAAATTAGCCTTATGATGCGAACACATTACGTTTCAAAAGTGACAAAGGAGATGGACGGGCAAGAGGTAACCCTGGCTGGCTGGGCCCACGAAATCAGGGATATCGGAAAAATCAAGTTCCTCGTGCTCCGGGACAGGACCGGGCTCGTGCAGGTGACTGCGAAGAGAGGCGTTGTGCCGGATGATGTTGTGGACTCGATAAATTTCGTCAAGGAAACGGTCGTGCAGGTGAAGGGAAAGGTCGTTGTTGGGAAAGGCGCCAAGGCCGGGGTCGAATTAATTCCGACTGAAAAAATTGTCGTCCTTGGCCCTGTTTCGACGGTGATTCCTTTCGAGGTTACCGGGAAAGTGCCTGCGGAGCTCGACGTGAGGCTCGACAACCGTTATATCGACCTCCGGAGAATTGAGACTACTGCGATTTTCAAAATAAGGAGCGCCATCGAGTCCGCATTCAGGGAGAAATTGCTTGAGCTCGACTTTCAGGAAATGACCCCACCCTGCGTTGTTGCAGCGGCAACTGAGGGGGGGACTAACCTGTTTAAGCTCCAGTATTTCGAGAATGAGGCATTCCTCGCCCAATCCCCGCAGCTTTACAAGCAGATGGCAGTTGTCGGCGGGATGGACAAGGTCTTTATGACCACGCCTGTTTTTAGGGCCGAGAAGCACAACACGGTCGCCCACTTGAACGAAGTGCTCCAGATGGACATAGAAATGGGCTTCGGGGACCACAATGACGCGATGGATGTGCTTTCCGATGTCGCAGTTCACATAATAAAGAGAGTGAAAGAACTTTGCCCTGGGGAATTGAAGACTCTCGGTCGCGAAGATTTGAAAGTCCCTGGGAAGGTCAATCGCTTCACTTATACTGAGATGCTTCTGCGCCTGAACAAGCTCGGCTCTCCTACGAAGTGGGGCGAGGATTTCACGAAAGATGACGAGAAGAAGATGCCCGAGGCTGTTGGCGAGGAACTGTTCGTCGTTACCGAATGGCCGACTGATACTCGCGCGTTCTACTCGATGCCCTCGAAAGAGGACCCGAAAATCTGCCATGCCTACGACCTTGTTTATATGGGGATGGAAGTTGCTTCGGGCGCACAGCGTATCCATATCCCGGAATTGCTCGTGCAGCAGCTGAAAAACAGAGGGCTGAATCCGGAGAATTTCGAGTTCTACGTAAGGGCATTTCGGATGGGTGCGCCCCCTCACGCTGGCTGGAGCATCGGCCTTGACAGGATGACCATGGCGATTTGCGGCATGGGAAACATCCGCGAATGCACGCTGTTCCCGAGAGACAGGGTCAGGCTTACCCCTTAGGTGTTTCTGGTGCTGTTGCTTGGAGTCGTTCAAGACCTGAAAAAAACCAGACGGCTTCTCGACTTGTGGTCTGAAGCTGGAGCCGACGGAGTCGCCTTCACGGTTCCATTTGACAGGCTCGATGGAAGCTTTTTCGACAATGCGAAAGCTGCGAGAGATATGGGCCTTAAGGTCGCAATCCATCCGATTGAGATAGGGAGGACCCCCTGCACCCCGACTGAGCCTGGAACCCATGGCTTTTTGCTCGAGAAGCTCGCGCTCACGATGGACAACATAAAGCTCCTAGGGCTCGAGCCTTTCCTTGTGATACACCCTCCGAGGCTCGCCATCCCGGATATGACGCTGTGCGGGAAGAAGGAAGTGGAAGAGAAGACTGCCCTTGAGAATTCGCTCCCATTTTTTGATAAGCTCGCCCGCATTGCCTCGCAATCTTCGGTTTCAATAGCCATCGAGAACATGCACGACCCGTATGCGAATCCGGGCCATTCGCTTTATGGCTACACGGTGGCTCAGCTTGAGTCAATCTGCAACGGGAGAGGATTCGGGATATGTGTGGACACCGGGCACGCGAAACTTTCGGTGACTTCGGTTTCAGAATACCTAAATTCTTCACTGAATATAGTGACAGTGCATCTGCAGGGGAACGACGGGAGCTTCGACCAGCACCAATTGCCAAATATGAAAAACGTCGGCGATGTCCAGGGGGTGCTGCGGTTGATCTCGCTCAATGTCCCGATAATAATAGAAGCGAATTCATTTCAACTTCTGAAGAAAGCCGACGAATCGTGGGAGAAGACTGTTGAGGAAGTCTCGGACGTTGTTCAAGCGGTGAGGAAGAGGACTCTCCCGCAGTAAGGCCTATTTTTTCTTGTTTAATCTCTTCGCCTGCTCCGGGTCATAAACCATGTATATTTCGTCCAGGTATTTGTTCTGGTATTTGCTCCAACCCGGGAGGGAGCCCACTTTCACAAATCCTTCGGACTCGTATAGGCTTATCGCCGGCAGGTTATTCGAATAGGCCGCCAGGTATAAGTTCCGCGGCCTGAAAACTTTCTTTGATTCGGAAATCAGCATTCTTAAGAGGATTGTCCCGAGGCCGAGGCCCCTGAACTCCTTGGCCACATAGAGGCTGAGCGAGACGTTGTCCTGCTCCCGCTTCTCGCCTCTCTTCGCCAGGGCCCGGGCTATTATCCTGGTGTCATGTTCCCCGACCCACACCACCATGTCCCCCCGATTAATCTTCTCAAGGCTTTCCCGCGCCATCTCCCTCTCTTCTATGGGATTCACGTACCTATCAAACGAGATTAGGGCGCCTTCTTTGACCAGCTCGTTCAGGAACTTGCGGATCTTGCCTTGGTCGTCCCTGGTAAATGACCTTACGGTGACCTTCCTGCCGTCCTTTAGGGAAACCTCCTGCTTGAAGAGGGACGTGTCCTTGAACTTCCTCTCGTAATATCCGATTCCCAACGCTGTCACTACTGCGGAAAGCACTATGACAATCGTGACTACCTCGACCCTGAATTCCTGGGAGTAGGGGTACAAGAAGACGAGGGCCGAGAGGGTGGCGCTCAAAAGGCCGCGGGGCATCGTGAAGATGAGGAGGAGGTCCTCGTGCTGTTGGGACTGACCTAGCCGTCTTCCAGCATATAGAACGAATGAGCGAGACGCCAGTATTCCGAGGATAAGGGCTACGGATGTCAAGAGGGTATCGAAACTTAGCACGCGCTCGGGAATAGCTATCATCCCCAAGTAGACGATGAAGAACGTATAGATGAAGAGGGTTATCTCCTCCTGGAAAGACTTCAGGTGCTCCTCGATATCGAATGTCCCGGAAACTCCCAGATGCTTAAAAACAAAGCTCGAGTTCCCAAGCACCAGGCCTATCGTGATTATCGATATCACCCCGACCCCGCCGAACGAAACGAAATCAACGAAGTAGAGCAGAAACATCGAGGAAAGCAGGAGCAGGTAACCGAATTTCCTTATGTGCAGCTTGAAAAGGATGAGGAGCAGGACGATTCCGGATATCAATCCCAGGAGGGCTGATACCGAAAATGAGGAGATTATTGACTTTATCCCCTCGGCGGGATAGCTGTCAAGGGGGTCATAGCGCATGACTGTTATCGCCAATATGCAGACGATTATGGTTGATATCGTGGCTTCCAGGTAAAGGATTCCCCTGGCGTGGTTGCTTGCTTTAACGAATGGAAGGAGCGAATAGGCTGCGAATGATGAAGTGCCGCCCAGTATCGAGCCCAATAGGAGCGAATCGTGAAGGCCCCAGCCGAAACCAAGACGCAATATGCCGACAAGCACGGTTATGCAAACGAAGACGTTCGCAAGGGAGAAGAAAAACGAGAACGAGATTTGCCGAAAGACCTGTTCTATCTTCAGGCGAAAGCCGGCGTCGAAGACGAGCGAGATTATGGCGACTGCCCCGACTACCGGCGCTGCGTTTCGGAAATCCTGGGGGCTTATGGTTATGGCGGTTATGTTTGACAGGAGGCCGAGCGGGCCCAACATCAAGCCTATGCAGACGAGGAGTATGACTTCCGGAATCCTCGTCCGCTCGAAGACCCATCTTGACGCGAAACCGACTATCATCAGCGTTCCTATGAGAACGAGGATTTCGAACATGATTTATGGTAATACAGAATTGTTTATAACTTTAGTCCCTGGCCCTTAGCTGGTCCCTGGTGCGTGGCCACTCCTTTTATTACTTTTCATCCATAAAAACAAGGTTAAGCCCCAGTAGCTCAGCCTGGTAGAGCGACTGTCTCGTACCGCCCTTTTTTCTTTTCCAAAGAAAAAAGCGCAGGTTGCGGAAAAAAGAAAACCGTAATCCGCGGGGAAACAGTAGGCCGGGGATTCAAAAACCATCCCTTTCTTTTGAAAAAGAAAGGTCTGGTTGAACCCCAAAGAAAACCTTTGGCGTCCCAAAAGAAAAACGAATTTGGGACTGAAAATTCCCCCTGGGGCTTTTACTTCTTCTCTAACCACAGCTACTTGGGAGTTCGATTGCGGACTATGCTGAAGACGCTCCACGGGATGTCCTTCTTGCTTTCGAGCTGTGTTCCGAGCTGCTCCAGGATGGCCTTCTTGACGCCGCCATATTTGTCCTGGGCGATTGGCGCATTCCCTATTGCGTGGTTCAGGTTCTTCGTGTTGAAGCAGAACATGCTGTCGCGGACGTTCTCGCAGTTATGGGAGAAGTAGATGTCCGCGCAATTTTCGCAATTGTCCACTTCGAAAGCCCTCGCGATGTTCGCGGAGCAGAAGCATTTTATGCAGAAAGAAGACTTCAGCGCAACCGAAGAGCCGAATATGCACTCCGACTCCCTTGGCCAGTGGCAGTAGGCGCATTTTTTCGACTGCACGAATGCGGAGCCGTTGTAGCAGTCCATACAGTCTATGGTGATGGTCACGTCCCTCGTGTTTGAGACGTTCCCCATCACTGAATCGAGCCCGCCGTATGCTACGGGCGCAAGGGCCCTTGAAACGCTTTCCAGGTCGAATTTCAGGTTTTCGGCACCTGCCGCATCGATGCTGGTTTTTCCTACCTCAGCAATCTCGCGGTCGTCAAGCATCCGGTCTTTTATGTCGTAAATCCCGAGGAGATGCGCGAGATGGCTTCCGATGGCGACTCTCATGCCGCTCAGTTGGGATTGAGTGAAGGCGTTCTGAGGCACGTTCTTTTTGAGAAAAGCCGAGTATTCGTCAATGCCGTGCAGTCCCTTCCCGAGGACGACTGACGAGGTGTTGGCAAATGCCTCCTCAATAGGTTCGAGCGTGAATTTCTCTTCTCTGGGCGCCGGTTTCAGGCTGCTTCTCCCGTATTTTTGTGCCGTTGCAATGACTTCGAAAAGCGAGTAAGCCCTTTTCCCACTCTTCAGCATTTCCACGATTTCGGCCAGGAGCTTTTTCTTGAGTTCAGAGTACTTGTCCCGTTGTAGCTGGAGATTGCCTAGCAGGTAAGAGCCGCCTCTGACTCCGAAAGAGAACATGCAGTTCCTGCAGTCTATCAGGCCTGTTGCGTAATAGCAGTCAGAGGTATTCTGGCATATGTGGCACTCGAAGCAACGCGTCTGCCAACCTCCCCCTGATTTGATTATGTATGACGATTGGGCGGCCACGTAGCAGCCGAAGCAGTGCTCGGAATGCCTTGCTTCGCTTGAGAAACCAATGTATTTCGAATCCGACACGACGTTCGAGCCATAGACGAAATGGCTGTCCACTACATTGCTGCTCCTGTCCACGTTGCTCGAGTTCCCGAGCACGATGTTGCCGGTGTAATAGAGTCTTTCCTGGACCGCTGCGACTATGCTGTCGATGTCTTTTATTTCGTTTATGTTGAGGGGCTCGAACTTCCTTGAGAAATCCACTTCGTCGAAACTCGCAAAGCTCGCGTTCTGGTTGTAATTTTGGGTTGTTAGAACTGTCGGCTTCCCCGAGACCGAGGATTTCGCGGATGTCGGCGGCCGGATGTATTCGGCCAGCCATTGCTCGTAATCTTTAAGCTCGCCAAGCTCGGCGCCAAAAAGTATTTTTGTAGTCGTTTTCCAGTGCTTGTTGAGCCCGGAATAAACATCTAATCCTGCTCCGACTGTCGCCATGTTTCTTTATTGGCTTTAGGATTAATAAATAATCACTTCTCTTTCTCAACAAACTTCTAAATTTGGAACAGCGGACTATTGGATACGCGTATAGCAACTGCTTTGTTCGGGTGAACCATTAGTAATCTTCTCGCAGAGTGACTTATTTCCTGTCTTTCTTGCTATTTCGGAGTAGCAATCGTCCCTCATCCCTATCTCGAGGATATTGCCGCACAGGGGGGGGTTGCATTCACCTCCACTCAAACACTGGCCTTCTGCTATGTTCCGATAACATTCGTCGCCCTTGTCATCGGGAAACATCGTTTCGTTTCCACACAATGAAGGGGTGAGCACGGCGAGCAGATTAAAGCAGGATTGCTGTTCCCGCGGATAATTTATCTTGGCACATAATGTGAGATTGTTTTTGGTGAATGCCACTTCAGAATAGCAGCTATGCTCGCTGAATTTGTCGCGTGCTGAGCACTCTGATTCGATTCTGTCGCATAGTGTCTCGTTTTTAGTATTGGCTGCAACTTTTGCATAGCAATCGCAATAAGCAGCTGAGAAGTGAACCATTTTTTCGCAAAAAGATAAGTCCCTATCAATAAAAGGATGGTAGCATTGCGATTGATACCCCTCATTTTTTACTTTGTCGCAATATGATGAATCGTTTTTTTGTTTCGCAAGATCCAGATTGGCAAAATCCTGCGCGTCTTCTCCTGTGACCGGAAAATCGCTTATCTTCGGTCCGTCTCCGCCATTGGGTGTTTCCTTTGACGTGGCTATGCACCCAAATGCCAAAAAAATCAGCACAATGACGATGGAGATATGGCTCAACTTCATTCACTCACATCTTTTTCTTCAACAAACTTCAGCGCGGCGGAGTTTATGCAATACCGCAAGCCCGTCGGCTTTGGGCCATCCTTGAAAACGTGGCCCAGGTGCCCCCCGCATCTGCTGCAGGTTACTTCAGTCCTGCGCATGAGCAGGCCCCTGTCCTCTTTCTCCTCCACGCTCTCGTTTAAAACAGACTTCCAGAAACTTGGCCACCCAGAGCCCGAGTCAAACTTTGAATCAGACGAGAACAGCTCATTCCCGCAAGCTGCGCAAAGATATTTTCCTGTATTCTCATTGTGGCAGTATTTCCCTGTGAACGGGGCTTCGGTGCCCTTCTTGCGAAGAACGCTGAACTGCTCGGAAGAGAGCTCCTTCGCCCATTCCTCGTCTGTTTTGTTGATTTTCTTCATGCTCATCCGATACCATTGGAATCAAAATCTATAAATAGAAGGCACCCCCAAAACTGACTGGTGGCCAGTTGAACGACATGAGGAAGCTAAGGGGCATCGGCCCGAAGGCTCTCCAGAAATTAGCCGAGATGGGGATTTCGACGCTTGATGAGCT
>JAKAKT010000009.1 GCA_021813385.1 Microcaldota archaeon | reverse complement strand
GACAGGCTCGCTGAAGCAGCCGGTATAACGTCCAAGGAAGTGATGGACGAGCTCCAGACCAGGGCGAGAATCTTAAGGAGCCTTGACAGGAGCAACATCCACACGATTGAGCAGGTCTCGGAGTTCTTTGAGCAATACCTCGACAATTCTCAAAAAACGATTGCTAAGTTCGGAATTGATATATCCGCCAACCCTCTCCCACCCTAGACAAAAGAATGGCTTATAATCCTTACCTGACACATCGTTAATCGGAGTTTTATGTCGAAAGCGCTCCTGTTCGTGCACAGCGAGAAGGTTCCGGTCAGGTCCCAGAGATACCCACACCTTAACCTCTCCCGCTCAACGACTATCTTCCCGACTTCTGCCCGCGAGCATCTTGAAAGGCTCGGGAAAGGAAAAGTAATGAAAGCCGACATCGAGGACAAGGAGCTCGACAGCGCAAATGAGCGATGGCTTAAGGGGAAAGTACTCCTCGTGCCGATAAACGGGGAGCTATTCCGCACTAAATTTGCTGATGAGCTCGAGGCACTCTCGAAATGGGCGAAGAGAGGGGTCTGCGAGGGCGAAATCGGGGAATACACGCGCAGGCTGAACCTTCTGCGCAAAGAGACGGAATCCCTCAAAGAAAGGCTTTTTGACACCGGGGCTGCTGGCGTAATCGTGAGAGAGGTCACCCGCCTTGCCCAGCCCGGCTCCTCGAGCGAGAGATTCGAAGGCTCTCGCTCGAATCTCAGGAAAGTCTCCTCAAAAGAGCAGGAGTTATTCAAGTCAAAAGTCGCCGAAACGCTAATCCGACCATTGGACATCGAAGAGCTCGCGAGGGAGCTAAGGATGAACAAGTCCAATTTAAGGAAGAGGCTGGGGCTCCTTATTCGGGGAGGGCTCGTGAAATCAACGACCCAGCGCCTCGTGGTCGGAAGACCGAAAGCAGTCTATTTCCTCGCGCACGACATCTAAAGAACTAGGCAGCAGGCTTCTTGGCCTTGGCTTTCCTCGGCTTCTTCGGTTTGGTTTCCTTCGGGGGAGTCGCGGGTTTTGGAGTTGTTTTGGCTTCAGGTTTTTGCTCAGTCTCCTCTTTTTTCCCCCAGTCCTTCTTGCTCTCGCATCCCGGGGTTATGCACATCTCAAAGCCCCTTTTCTTCATGGAGACCCAGACTACTGGCGCATTGCAGAATGGGCAAACTTTCGGAGTCGCTTTCACTGGGTAATTCTGCGGAAGCGGATAAGTATTCGTGCACTTCGGGTAATCGGAGCAGCCGACGAAGAACTTGCCGAAGCGGGATTTCAGCTTGACGAGGTCGCCTCCGCACTTTGGGCACTTGCCGAGCACCCGGTCCTTGTGTTCCATCCCGCGAAGGGCGCTCACGAGCCCCTTTCCGATGTTTCCTTCATTCCCCTTCATTTCTTCGAGAATCTTCACAAGAACTTCCCTTCCCTCTTCGACTACCTCCCCTTCGCCCTTCTTGCCTTCCTGGATGTCCTCCATCTCGTTTTCGAAGTTCCTCGTGAGCTCCTCGTCCAGGATTTGGGGCGCGTACTGGGTGAGGGTGTCGTTGACCGACAGCCCGAAATCAGTGACTTTTATTTTCGTGTCAGCGAGATATCCGCGCTTGAACAAGGTCTCAATTATCACGGAGCGGGTGGCCTTGGTCCCGAGGTCCTTCGTTTCAAGTGTTTGGACAATGCTTGCCGGCGTGTACCTGTTCGGCGGCTTCGTCTCCTTCTCCTCAACCTCGAGCTCCGAGGCCTCGACCGGTTCGCCTTCCTTGAATGAAGGCAGCTCCTTGTCCTCGAGCTTCACATAACTCCCGTAAAACTCGAACCAGCCAGGGGAAACGGTCCTTATCCCGCCTGCCAGGTAGTTTTCATTGCCGAGCTTGAGGGTCACTTTCACGCTTTCCCTCTCGGCGAATTCAGCGAAGCACGAAAGGAACCTCCTGCAAATAAGGTCATAGAGCTTCCCAGCGCCCCCATCGAGTTTTCCAGACAGCCCGGTCGGGTGAATGGCCGGATGGGCCGGGTCGCTCTTCGCTCCCTCGAGAGGCGTGAAGCGGTTTTGCGAGCGCAGCTTCGCAACAAGAGCAGAGTAACTTGAATTCCTCTCAAGGCCTCCGAATATTTTCGGGAAATTGAGCTTCTTTGGGAGTTTCTGGGACGAAGTCCTAGGGTAGCTTATGAGAGAGTCCTCATAGAGCGACTGCGCGAGCTGGAGCGTGAGCGTAGGTGAAAAACCGAAAAGCCTGTACGCCTCGACCTGTAGGCTCGTCAAGTCGAAAGGCGGGTTCGGGGCCTGCTTGAACGCCTTCCGGTCAATTTTCTCCACTAATCCTTTCCTAGACGACTCGGCAAGCGCCTTCTCAGCCTCTGCCTTGTCCTTCATGCTGCCCCGCGTATTAAGGAAACGCGTGCTCTTCACGAGTGCATAGAGCTGCCAATAAGGCTCTGGCTTGAAAGCCAAAATCTCCCTCTCCCTTTTCGCGAGAATGGAAAGCGCCGGGCCCTGCACCCTCCCTATTGACAGAACCCGGTAAATCCCCGCAGCCCGGACAGCGTGCATGAGCGCCCGGCTCAAGTTTATCCCATAATACCAGTCGAGAATGTGCCTTGTCTCTGCTGCAAGGGCGTTGTTATAATCAAGTTCGCCCATAGTCTCGTATGCTTCGATCAGGTCATCGTCAGTCAGGGCCGAGAACTTCATCCTCATCCCTTTCTCGCTCTTTCCGGCAAACCTAATCACATTATAGCCGATGAGCGAGCCCTCGAGGTCATAGTCGCAGGAGTTCACGAACTCCTTGCAGCCCTTCGCCAGCGATTCTATAAGCTTCAGGTATTGTTTCGTGAAGGCTGAGCCCTCGCTCACCTCGTAGGCAGGCGCCCACTCGATATCGAAGACAGGGTATCCCCCCCCGCTAACCTTCTGCCTCAATCCATAGATGTGCCCGACAGCGGCGACGACAGTTATCTCTTTCCCGCCGCGCTCAAGCTCATAGTAGCTGGCTTGGCCCTTGGACTTCCTCTCGTATTTCCCGTTCCCCAGGGCCCTCGCCACCTTCTCGGCGACCTTTGGCTTCTCGCAAACTATGAGCTGCATGGAGGTGTTTATGGAGGGAAGGTTTTAAAAAATTGGCGAGCGGATAAAAGAGAGACATTGGTGATGGAATGAAAATGATGGCCACAATCGCGTTTCTGCTCCTCGCACTCTCAATTTTCGGGTGCGCCCGGGTCGCAAGGACAGCCGAGGACTCGACGCCCTGCGAGTTCATAGACAACCAGACCGAACAGGACGCGTGCTTTTTCGACGTCGCGAAACAGACCAACGACACAACCGTTTGCCTGGACATAAATGATTCAGTGATGAAAGAGAAGTGCAATACAGAGACAAAAAAACCATAATGGCTCGAGCCCTCGAGCGAGTTTTTAGTTGTTTAGCGATATCTGGCCGATTTGAATTCGAGCTTCAACATCTCTAACAGTATTTCGCCAGCTTCGAGTTCTTCGGGAGGTTCTCCTTCTTCATCCCAACAAGCAGCTGCGAGAGTTCGTAAACTTCTATCCCTTTTGAAGCTTCCTTGAGGCAGATGTAGCACATCGGGCAGGGGGTCACCAGGATGTCGGCCCCGGTCTTTTCAGCATAACTCATCCTTTCCTCGGCAACTGTTCGCGCGAGCTCCGGGTAGTTCGCCCTAACCCCTCCCCCGCCTCCGCAGCAAATCGCCCGCTCGCGCGAATATTTCATCTCAAGGAGCTCAATCCCAAGCGAAGAGAGTATTTTTCTCGGCTGCTCATACATTCCCGAATACCTGCCCATGTGGCACGGGTCGTGGTAGGTCGCCTTAAGGCCCTTGTAGCCAGGCCACTTGACCTTCCCGAGCGACTTCTCGATATAAGTGACCATGTGGTCGACCGGGATGTCCCAGTCCACAACTTTCTTGTGCCCGTTCAATACCGAATGGCAAGTCGGGCAGGATGTGACGATTTTTTTCACTCCGTGAGCCTTGAAGAGAGCGAGATTTTTTCTTGCGAGTTCCTCCACATCCGCGTCGTAGCCCTGGCTCTTCGGGGGCGAGCCGCAGCAGAGCTCCTTCTCCCCGAGCATGATGAAATCCACCCCGAGTTTGCCAAGGATGGTTTTGTAGTTGGCCTCGATTTCCGGAAGAACGACCTTGGTGAGGCAGCCCGGGTAATAGAGGGTGTTCCCTCCGCCGAGGATGTCGAGAAGGCCCATCTAATCACTTATATGCAGATAGCTATCCAACAGCCCCCTCGCTGCTGAAGGCTTGTCCACCTCGAGCGCGTAGAGGATATCCTCCCCGGAGCTCCCCAATAGGTGGACGTTCTTTATATTAACCCCGCCGTCCGCGAGCTTCCTTGCGATTCCAGACAGCTCCCCAGGCTTATTCTCGAGCTTCACGACGAGGACATCCGAGTCGAGCACCTTGAAGCCAATCTTCTCAAGTTCGGCCCTCGCAACCGCTTCATCCTTCTTGCGGGTGAGCACACGGCAGACTGCCTTCTTGCCGACAACCGTGACGTCCACTCCCTCGATATTGATGTTTCGTTTCGCGAGGGCGCCAGATAAGTCAGCGAGAAGACCTACCCTGTCGTTGGTCACTATCACGAACTCTTTCATGTTCGTTTATTTGGGGGTTTAATATAAATTAGTTGCGGGGTTGCGCCTCGCTTTCCCCTGCTTGGCTCCTCTCTCGCGCTTCATCTCCGAATATACCAAATACAGGAATACGACCGACAAGCCAAGCACGATGAACGGGCCTACGAGCCCAAGATTAGAAAGCAGTGCGGCATTATACGATAGGTGAAGGATGAAGGCAGTTAATAGCCCAAGCCCGAACTTAGACTTGTTGCCAGGCAAGCTGCACACAACGAATGCGTTGAACGCAGTGAAGAACCCATGCGCCATCGTGGTGAAGAACGAGCGGTAGAAAAGAACCTGTGTCCATCCCTGGACTCCAATGGTGTAAGGAGTATTCCCATATGAGAAGTAAAGCCAGTTCTCAAGCATTGAGAACCCGACCCCGATTGAGAACCCATAAAGCATCCCGAGAACCCGGGCCGTTCCCTTTTTCTTTATAAACTCGGCAAGCCCGAGGCCTTTAAGGGCTTCCTCGAAGAATGCTGATATGACCGTAAACACCACGACTGCTGCGCCCAGGCCGGCATAAGACCTGATGACTCCCCCTGCAGATTGGTTCAGAAACAATGCGGCGCCCCCAGCGAATACGCCCCAAAGCATCAGTGAGAAGATGTTCTTCAGGAGATTGCGCCGATAAACGTTCGAGATGAACGCCATAACCGCGAATATCACAAAGGGCAGTAGCGCGCAGATGGCCGCTATGGCGTAGGCGAGCAATTCGCTGTCGCCAAACGTCCGCCTCCCCTCCGGGGTTAACGTCAGCGAAACAAGGAATATCCCTATCAGCACCTCAATCGCCCATATCCGCCTGTCCGTGGCTGGCCCGATAACGACATCGACTTCCTTTTTCCCCATTACTTCTTCGACAAACGGTATCGCGGCAATGAGGGCGAAGAGGAAACTGAGGAGCAGGACTCCGAGGTAAGAAAGGATTCCGAACAGCTCCCAATACATCGACTCCTCTGCAGTCTGTGAGTAAGTGAATGCAGCTAGCAGCAGGAGCAATGCTATCGCAGTCACTCTCCTCATACGAAAACACCGAGAACATCACCAACATTCTCAAAAATGAAATCAGGCTCCTCAAGCGCGAGCTTCCTTATGGTGTGGACTCCGGTCGCAACAACGCCTGTCCGTGCCCCAGCCCTCTTGCCGGCAATCACGTCCTCCGCCATATCTCCTATGTAGAGCGCATCCCCCTTATTAACCCTAAGCTCCTCACAGGCGATGTTGATGAGCCTCGGGGAGGGCTTGAACTCCCACTCAGCATCCTCGATTGCGGCAACAGTGCCAAAATAGCCAAGAAGCCCGAGTTTCGAGAGTTCGCCTTCGATTCTTTTTTTCGTGGCATTCGTCACCAGCCCAATCGGGATTCCCATCTTTTCAAGAGCCATCAAAGTCGGCTTAGTTTTTGAGAAAAGTTTTGCCCCGTCCTGCTTTGCATAATAAATATCATACCAAGCTGCATCGACCTTGGGCCACATCTTCTCGCCAAGCCCGTGCTTCGCCTGGTAGCGGTGGTAATCCCCGGAGAAATCGCTCCTGAACTCCTCGAAAGTTATCTTCCCGGCCCCGAAGCGCTCGAACAGCTCCTCGTAAATCTCGAAGCACAGCTTCACGGAATCATAAAGCGTCCCGTCCCAGTCGAAGAGCACCGCTTTAGGCTTGTCCATACGAGGATTTTGGTTTTCAGGTTATAAAATATATTGGTCAACTACGGGGTAATCACCCATTATTTATTCTTTCCCGTCAAACCATCCTCATGTTCCAATTCGCCGTTCTAGCATTTTTCCTCGGGCTCAAGCACAGCTTCGACGCAGACCACCTGATAGCAGTCTCCAATCTGCTGTCTCGCGCAAAATCCGTCAGGAACTCCGTAAAGATGTCTATCAGCTGGGCTGCTGGGCATTTGCTCACGGCGACGGCCATAACCGTAATGCTGTTCGTGTTCAAGGACGAGCTCCTCCCGCTCATTCTCGACAAGATGGAGATTCTCGTTGCGCTGATGCTCATAAGTATCGGGCTTCTCGGGATTCTCAACTCCCGCGTCTGGCACTCCCATGAGCACACTCACGATGACGAGACGCACCCGCACTGGCATATCCACATCGCCGGCCAAAGCCCGGGCTTGCAAAATCATCCCAAGACGGACCACTCCCACAAGCACATGTTCGGGATAGGGATTGTGCATGGTCTCGCGAGCAATGACGAGCTTCTCATGCTCCTCACAGTTTCGCTCGGGCTCTCAAGCCTGCTCGAGATGGTTTTCGGGGTTTTCGTTTTCTCAGTGGGCGTGGTGGTCGGGATGGTGGCGTTCGGCCTCCTCTTCACATACCCGCTAATAAAAATGGAAAGCGCCAGAATCAGCCAATTCGTAAATCTCGCGGTGGGAACCGTCAGCGTGGTTTACGGCGCAATCCTGCTCGCGGGCTTTTTCTAGGCCCCGGCTCGGGCAGGGCGCGGGGCAAGCGAGAGGGCTTCAGTTGCGAGCCAAGCGACTGTTATAACTCCGGTTATCGCAAGGCCGAGCATGAGGTCCGACGCCAAGTCCGGCCCCACCATCGTGAGCTCGCCGTTCCAGAGATGGTCGACAACCCCGAAAATCGAGCCGCCTGCCATCATAAGGCCGAACCTGAAGTTCTTGTCGTTCTCCCGATGGAGCACTTTCCTTCCGCCTAATATCAGCATGGCAGCCGCGGTCGGGACAGCATAACACACCATTGAAACCACCGGGTTTCCTTTTCCGGTTAAGTATTAAAAACATGATTTTCGTAATACTTTTTGGAATTGGCCGTAATACCGAAATCCAGGTGGTTTGATGGAAAAAGTGAGGAGAATGGCCGTCTCGCTTCCAGCAGGGCTTGCCGAGGAGTTCGAGAAGGCGATAAGGAAACGGGCTTATTCGAACCGCTCGAAGGCGGTGGCGGACGTTTTCAGGGAGCACCTTTCGGGCCTCGAATGGCAGGGCGGGAGGGGAAACGTGGTGGGAACGATAACCCTCCTCTATGACCACCACACCCGGGGGGTAACCGATAAGCTCACCGAAATGCAGCACGATTTCGGGGGGGCAATCCTTTCTTCCCTGCACGTTCACCTGGACCACGACAACTGCCTCGAGGTCATAGTCGCGAAAGGGAATGCGAAGAGAATCGAGAAGCTCGCCAACTCCCTGATAAGCGCCCGGGGAGTCAAGAGCGGGAAGCTTGTCTGCTCAAGAACAGGCTAGTCATACTACCGCATACCTTTTTATACCTTAAACGAGCAATTAGCTCGGTGGGGGAGTGAGTATCTACTCGGATGTCCACTCAAATGCATCGAGGATGATAAGCCAAGGGCTTACCGAAGGCAATGCGGACAAGATGCTCTCGGGGGCCGAGCTGCTTCTTAAGAGCGGCCAAAGCGACTCCTACTACCTCATGGAACCGCTCCTAAACAACGGTCCTGAACTCGCAGGGAGGTTCCTCGGCTTGATTTCGAGAGACTATAAGCCAGTCGGCTCGGACGGCACGGTAAAGAGCGACTATTTTACGGTCTTGTTCATGCTCGAGGGATTTGTGCGGACCACCCAAAACGGACTTCGGGGAAGGTGCACCGAAATAGTGGGTGCGATTAACACAGAAGTGGATGCTGCGAGGAAAAAGCAAGCTGAAAAATCCACCGGGCCAACAACGATTGATGTGCAGAATACCTTGATGTGCCTCCATATCTGCCAGGCTTGTAGCCCGGGATGTCCTCTCGTAAATCCAACCCCGATAAAGAGGCCCTCATCTTTTGCAAACAGGTCCATGGCCAGGGCATAGCAACTTGTAATCCAATTCCCTGATGAGCGAAAGCGATTTCTCCATGAGTTCCTCGTCCCCGCCCAGGTCGGTCCTTCCCACACCATCGGCGAATAAAGTATCCCCGGAAAACAAAATCCCTTTTTTCCTGTCAAAAAGGCAAATCGAGCCGAGGGTATGCCCTGGAGTGTGGAGGATTTCGAGGTTGAAGTTGCCCCATCTCAATTTCTCGAAATCGATTTTTTTTGCCTGCCCCGGAATCTTGAAAAATGGACCGTCGAAGAAATCCCCCTCGTGCAGATAGACGTTCTTCCAATCTTCATCGACCCCTCCCGTATGGTCGAAGTGAGCGTGGGTGAGGATGAGCATCGCGGGTTCGGAGTTAATAACTGGATAGGCGCCTGAATCGATTGCGAGGATTTTTCCCCTTCCATCGTCCAACAAATAGACGTTCGAGCTCAATTCCTGCCCATAAATAACCTTAACGCCCCTGGCGACTTCATCAGCTCCCATGCGAAAAAATGGCCCGCCATATTTTATATAACATTGCGGCAAATCATAACCCATGGAGCCAGACGAATCGAAAGCGCTGAAAGAAGAACTTCTTAAGCAGATGGACGAGGGGAAGCTCGAGGAACTGATTCGGGAAAAGGAGGAGAAATTCCACGGGCTCCTGACGCGCGAGGCCGCCCTGTTTGCAATCTCCAAAGAGATGAACCTGCAGGCCCCGCAGAAACCAATTCCTGTCTCCCAGATGGGGCCCGGCATAAGGCGCGCCACAATCCTCGCGAAAGTGAACCGGATATTTGACGTGAAGCGCTATGAGAAGAACGGGCAAGAAGGGAGAGTCTGCAGGGTGTTTGTCGGCGACGAATCCTCCGAGCGGGCGCTGGTCCTCTGGAACGACGACGTGGATTATGTCGAGCGGGGGAAAATAATGAAAGGGGACCTAATCGAGGCCCGCGGAATCTACATGAAAGGGGACGAGCTTGCCCTTGGCTATGGGGGCAGCATATCGGTCCTTGAAAGGCAGCCTGAAAAAAAACTGGCCGGGCTTTCAGAGGGCGAAGCAGTGAGCATCACAGCGAGTATTTCAGAATACTCTGGCCTGAGGAGATATGAAAGAGAGGGCGTAACCCACGAGATGGGCTCTTGCACGCTCGAAGATGGCACAGGCAAAATACGGCTTGTCCTTTGGGAGCCTAACGAGAGGGCGCTCGAGGGAGCCAAACTGGGCGACTCAGTACGGATTGAGGGCGCGAGGCTTAAGAACGGCGAGATACAGACCTCAAGGTTCAGCAAAGTGATTCTGATGGCGAAACCGATTTCGCCCGGGCAATTGACAGCTGATTTCGAAGGCGAACTGGAGGGAAAAATTGAAGGGATTGCCGCCCTGGGGGAGGGGCTAGAGCTAAGGCTCGAGGGCGGGGGCGAAGGGGCCGTCCTGCTGTCAAAGACCCTCTCGCTGCGCCTGCTCGGCCTGAAATCTCTCCCGGAAGACGTGGCCCTCGAGACGATGCTCAAGCTGAAAGGCGGGGCCTTGGCAGGCTCAAGCATAAAGGTGAGGGGAAAAGGGAGGCCCGATGGCGGGAGGCTCCTCTTCATTGCCGACAAATTAATGAGTTAATACTTAAAAATGGGTAGTTAAGGTTAAAATGGGAAAGCCGGATAAGCATGGGCATGAAAACCTTTAGGATGGTCGCAGTCGCGCTTTTTTCCGCAGCAGCGGTCATATTCCAGCTCTTGCATGGGGTCATCGGAATCCCTACCGGTTTCGGCATGACCGTGGACCTTGTAGGAATGCCAATCCTGCTCGCCTTTTTTCTCTTCGGCTTTGAGTCGGCACTTGCAGTCTGCGTTCTCGTAGCCCTCATTGTCACCTTAGTTTCCCCGGAGACTTGGCTCGGTGCAAGCATGAAGTTTGCGGCAACCCTTCCCATGATACTTGCCCCGGCCCTATGGCTCCTGATATCAAAGAAGAAGAACGATTTCGGGAGGCTCGGGGCCATCATGTTGCTCACCCTCACCCTTCCGCTAATCCTCTTCGTGTTTTCAGGGCTGATAAACACCTCCCTGAAACCATTCACCAACAATATCGTCGTCGAGGGAATTGCCCCCATCATCGGACTCCTGTTATCCTCCCTTTTCATATCCCACCTTTGGGCGAAATACGGGCATGAGGTGAAGATGTCCTCGCTTGCGAAATCGGAGTCAATAATAATAGTGACTGCTCTCGCACTGCTCGTTAGAGGGGTGTCCATGGTGGTTGCCAACTATTACTATGCTGGCCCTATATTTTTTGGAATTAGCACTGAGAAATTCATGGAAACCGTTCCCTGGTACCTAATATTCGGCTGGAACGTAATTCAAGGCGCCATCGAGATGGGATTCGCTTGGGCGATAGCTTTTAAGTTCAAGTTCTCCCAGTATTATGGGTCTATGTGATGCTCGCAGTCCAGATTGACAAGCTTTCCTTCTCTTATTCCGACAAACCAATACTGTCCGGCATTTCGGTAAAGATAAAGCAGGGGGAATTCGTGGGGCTTGTCGGAAAGACGGGTTGCGGCAAGAGCACCCTTCTCTTAACACTGAATGGGATAATACCGCAGATGGTAAACGGGAATTTTTCAGGAACCGTGCTGACTCTCGGGAAAGATGCGACAAAGACGCCTGTCCACGAACTTGCCCGCTCGGTCGCTTTCGTTTTCCAGGACCCCGAGGACCAGATTTTCTCGCTCCGAGTTGAGGACGAAGTCCTTTTCGGGCTCTCGAATATCGGGATTGCCGGGGATGAAGCGAAGAGAAGGGCGCTTGAAGCCCTCAGGACTGTCGGCCTCGGGGAGCATCTCGACTCCGACCCGCACACGCTTTCGTACGGCCAGAAGCAGAAGCTCGCTTTCGCCTGCGCCCTCGCTGTCGAACCGGAGATATTCGTTCTCGACGAGCCTGTCTCGAACCTCGACCACTTTAGCTCAGACGAGGTATATTCGATTCTCGGGAAACTCAATAAGTCAGGCAAGACCATCATCATCGCAGAGCACGATACCGAATGGCTTGCTGAATACGCATCAAGAATACTGTTTTTGAACAATGGGAAAATAGAAGCTGATGGGGGCCCGCAGATCCTTTTCGATAATAAATTCGAGGCCGCAGGAGTGAAGGTGCCCTGCGCGGTGAAGATATCCAAAGAGATCGGGGAATCCCTCCTGACCCCGTCCCAGCTCATAACCCGCCTCAAGCAGAAGGTAAAACTGAAAAAAAGGTGATGGCCCGTTGCTCACTTACCTCCAAAGGAACTCGCTCGGCCATTCATCGGACCCCAGGGTGAAAATAATCTGGGTCGTTGTGCTTATGGGGATAATGTTCTCGACAAGGACTATCGAGATGGCGGAGCTCTCGCTCATTATCGCACTGTTCGCGTGCGTTTTCTCCTCGGTATCGTTCTCAGAGGTTTTCCCGAAACCAAGGTTTCTCGCCTTCATACTTGCGATGCCCTTCCTCTTCGGCTATTTTTTCGTTTCCCCGCAATATGGAATCATAAACTCAGCCATACTCCTATCAGCGCTGACGATGCCAGTACTGTTCATTCTGACAACTGAAAGGAAGGCCATAGTCGCTGCCCTGCGCTTTTTCAAGCTTCCCCCTTCAACTGCATTCTCTCTCGCGCTTTCCCTCCATTTCCTCCCTGTTTTCGAGAAGAAGTTTGACTTGGTCAGGGTTGCGCAATCCTCGCGGGGCTATTCCGGGAAAAATCCGATACCGCTCGCAGTCCCCCTCATGCACTCTGTCTTGAGAAAAACAAAAAGCCTATCGACTTCGCTCGATGCGCGGGCATTCGACCCGGACAGGATTCCGATGCCATACGACCTAAAGATGAAGACGATGGACTGGTTCGCGCTCCTGGTTCTCGGGGGATTGGTGCTGGCGAGGATTTACTATTTCTAGCGGCTCGAGACAAGTACAGGTTTTTAGCGTGGGGCAATAATCCGTCTATCCGTTATGGCCATCCCTGCGTCGGCTCAAGTACATGTCCTGGTGCGTTTGAGACCATAAACCCAAGTTGTATCGCTATGGACCGGGTTTTCTCAACCATCAGACGGAGTAATTTCTTTGCTTCTTCCCCGATTGGCCCCGTTTCCGAAGAGAATTGTTTGATTGTAGCTATGACTTCTTTGAGTTCGCTAGAATCCAACGGCGTGGCAACGTGGGCGGCCTGCAGGGCTCGTATCCTTACAGCTTCGGGCATCTCGCTATCCTTTGCGATTCCCAGTATGAACTCATGCCCTCCACCAACACGCGTCATCAACACGAGCCCAAGCCAAGTGATATTGATGTCCTCACAAGTCCTCAATTCTTTCTTAAGGTCGTCCCTTGCCATAGATGCTGCAGTTAGGTTTTCGTTACTGATGGGCATGCCGCCGACATCGCAATCAGAAAGAGTTCTAGTGGAGGCGAGTTCGCACAGCATCCTGATTGTCTGCGTCGAGTGTCCTCCCTGATCCTTTACCAATCTCCTCAACTCGCGAAGTTCAGCATAGTGGGTGTTCGGGTCTTCGGTTATCCTGATGCTATGTGTTCGTTCCATCCTGGTCCTGTCATCCAACTTAAATTCTCGTCTTCTAGCCAATGCAGCCAACTCTGGGTCCACAGTGGTTCCATTAGTTCTGGTAGCAGTACCTGCGGGCGGTCTTACTTGATTCATAGAATGCACCTCCAAGAATAAGAGAACTATTATCACAAAAAAAGAATATAAACATTTTCTAGCCGGGAAGTTCAGCCCGCTCCCCCGCCGCCTCCGCCTCCTCCGCCACCGCCCCCACCGCCGAAGCTTCCCCCGTGGCCGGATGCGCCTGAACTAGGCGATACGGAAAAGGAGCTGAAGGAAGAGTTGAGGGAATTGCCAAGCCCGCCAAGAGCTACAATCCCAGAGGGTGAGGAGAACCAGGTTGATGTATACTCCTTCTCGCTTATTTGAATCTTCATCGTATCGATTACCTTGTCCGCGCACCCGAGAGCTGTCGCATAGACCAGGTATTGGTCCCACATCGCAACTGAAGACGGAGGGTACTGCTTGAGCAGGGTCATGTCAGAGACGAAGTTCTTGAAAGCCACCCACTTCGCATAATGAAGCGCACCTTTCGGGGTCCTTTTCTCTAGCGCCTTGTGGCCGTACTTCAATATCACAGCGCAGAGGAATAACGAGAGGAGTGCGGAAGCGAAGAAAATGACCCCAGGAACTTCGCCTGAGGGGAAGGCGCTATTGAATAGGAACACGAACACCACAATCGAAAGAATGATAAGGGCAATCCCCGCGCCTGTCGCATAAACTGCTATGCGTGCAGCCTTTTCCTCGTGGAATGTGTATTCTGCTGCCTTCCTTTCTACGCCCGTCTGCCATCTCTCGAACAGAATCGAGAAGCTCCTCTTGAAGTTCATGTCCTTCGCAAGTTCGCTTAAAGTTACCGATGTCGCCAGCGGGGCAGCCTGTCCGCTCTTCCCCTTTTCATCTTCCTCAAACATCCCAAAGAGCTTGCCCCACCCGCTTGTCTCCTTCATCGCGAGCACGAACGGGTCGTTCTTCCTGAAGAGCATGTCAAAAGCGTTTCGCTCGTAATCCTTCAGGCCTTCGCCAGGCTCCTTGAGGACAGTGAGCCTTATGTCCTTGCCCGAGGTGAAGAGCTCAAGCTTGCCTTTTTTTCGCACTATCTCCTCGATTTTCAAATATCCTTTCTGCGCCAGGTCAACAACAGTCGCAGTGAATGCCTTCATCTCCGGCTTCTTGCTCTCCGCGTCCATCAGGCATCCGAGGATTGCAGGGGAGTAGTCATAGGGCGGCTCGTGGAAATATTTCTGGTCGAACTCCACCTTCGGCTCCCTTCCATAAAGATACCACAAAATCCCCACGAGGAGCGCCAGCAGCAGGGGCAAAACAGGCGGGAGCACGAGCAGAACCGAAGATATCTGCTTGTTCCTCTCCTTGGTTTCGAAAATGTTTTTCTCCTCTGCAATTATCGACTGCAGACCATTCCCGGCCTTGTTCGTGGTGAAGTTGCCAGTTATTACTCGGCTGGGGAAAACCACTCTCCCCTCAACGAAAGTTCTTGGAGGGATGCCAGTTGCAGAAAACTCGACAATTCCACCGCGAATGGCAGTGGTCCCGTTCTTTGGCCCATGGCCCCAAGCGAGCGTTTCTGCGTCCGTCACTCCTTCTGGGAGGTGGACGATTGCCAGCAGGTTTTCCGTTCTGACGTCCCACTGGCCCCCGAGAAAAGCCCAGTAGAAATCTGCGACATCGTCGTATTTCAGAATCTGATTCTTCACCTTATACCTGAGCACGAATTGTTTTTCCTCATCGTTCGCGATGAAGCTCCAGTTTATCCTCTGGCTCTCCCCAACAGTGCTGAGCCTGGGCTCAACTTCTACCTCCCCATCGAAAACCCGAATCTCAGAAATATCTATTTCCTGCCCCTGCGGGCTTTTCAATGGTATTTCCTTGTGCATCCAGGTGAAGCTGCCAAGGAAAGACACGGTCATGTTCTCGATGACATCAAACGAGCCATCCGGGTTTACCCATGCATCAGTCTTAATCTCCTGGAAAAAATACGTCTTCGACAAGGGTGTTGAGCAGAGGAGCACGAGAGCGAGAATTGCGAATAAGGTTCTCATAGCAAGTCCTCGAATGTCCTATTTATCGCAAGGGCCCTTTTTAATGTTACAGTGTAGTTTTTCTCCCTCTCCTCGAGCTCTGCCAGGTGCATGAACCTCCAGCCGAGCCGGTTTATCCTCCACGCAATCATCGTGGTTATGCCGCTGTTTCGCTCCCATTCCAACAACCCGAGGAACTTTTCCTTCTGTATCCCGAGGCTGCCGGAGCCCCAGGCTTTGCACTCGAATGCATATTGGGCTCCCTTCCTGAATACGAGCAAGTCAGGGGAAAGGGAATTAACCCCGCTTCCTGCCGCCCTGATTACGGAATAGCCTTTTTCCGAGAACATCGATATGAGCTCCCGCTCGGTTCGGGCCCCCTTGGCATAAGTTCCAAACGCCATGATTCAATATGACTGGCTTATTTTAATTAATCGCCTTCTCACTTTAACAAACAACCCAAACCTTTGCGGGGCTCGGGCCCCGTTTCTTCGAATGGTTAGCAAGGCCGGCAGGTACGGGCGGGTGATTGTTCCCCGACAGCGAAGAGCGGCGGGTGCACCCGGCAAGGGTCGTTGCCGATTTCTCCTCGAGTGAAAAGTTTTTATGGGATGAAGCTCCAAACATAAGCGTGAAATTGACAGCAACCCAAACGCTTGCGATACTGCTCGCTTTCCAACTGGCATGCCATCTGCTCAGCTTGAATGTTTTTTTCATGAATGACGAGGGCACGCATGTTACGGGGGGGTGGCTCCTCTACAAGGGAAGGATTCCTTACAAGGAATTCGCCCTTCTCCAATACCTTCCAGGGACTTCGCTCATAGCCGCATCCTCATACGCGCTTCTCGGGCCTGAACTGAGTTCAGCCAGGCTTTTCCTCGCTGCAGCGATGCTCCTCACAACTTTCATGACGTTCTACCTGGCCCGGAAACTATACGGCGAAGAAGAGGCGATTGCGGCATCATTCGCTTTTGTCCTGCTCGCCCCGGCTTTCGGGAGCCTGATATTTTTGCCAGAGCCGCTGATGGCCCCGCTCGTTCTTCTGCTTTTCATTTGCCTTTATCACTTCGATAAAGAAGGAGAGGCAAAATGGCTTTTTTCATCCGGAATCGTTTGCGGAATCCTCGTTCTCCTCAAAATACCCGGGCTCGCGCTCCTGCTCGTTTCCCTCGCATTCATCATTGCGAGATTTTTCCTAACAAAAGGGAAACCCGTTCGAGTCCTCTTGGAATGCGGGGAAATTCTTTTCGGGTTTTCAATTCCGTTGATTCTCGTTTTGGCTTGGCTATCCTCCTTAGGCGCCCTCGGAGACGCATACATCCAAGTAGTGGTCCAGATTCTCTTTAAGACAAATGAACGGCTGCTGTCAGACCCGTTCGACCTTGCGATAAATCTCATCATCCTCGTAATTCCTGCGGCGTATATCTGGGTTGCCCGGGAAGACTTGAGGAAAGGCAAGAGGGCGAGCCTGCTCCTCCTGCTCCTCGCCCTCGGCGCAATGTACGCCGTTGTCGTTCGATTCCAGCCGAACAGGGTTTTCCATGCGCTCCCGCTGCTCTCAATCATGGGTGGGACCCTGTTTGTGAAGTACCTCGACAAGAGCCAGAGGCGGTTCATCTGCGGCTTTGGAGTCTTGTTTGCCCTTGCTCTCCTCACCGCCCTTTGGGTTGCGTCGACAAGGGGCACTGACCTTGACAATATCCGCGGATTCGTCCTCTTGCGAACAACTCCCAGCGACACAATTCTAATCACCCCTTACGGGCACATCAACTACCTTCTGCTCAAGCGGGAACCAGGTTACCGTTATCTGGGCCTTGGGCCCTGGGGCCAGCCGGATGATGTAGAGCCGAATGCTGTTCTCGACTTAGGGCAAAGGAAGCCGAAAATTGTCATATACTCGAAACTCCCGCAGTGGGGAAAGAACTTCAGCGAGTACGAGCCGTTAATAGACAAGTATATTTGGGAGCACTACAAGGTTGAATCGGAAACCGAGGGGCTCTACTTCATGGTCCCGAAATGAATATGTTACAGGTCACTCGAAACAAGAAAAACGTACCGAGATTTCGAGATATTAACCACATCCGCCAGCGCTAACAATATAAGAGTTCGGAATTAGACTATAGTTCATGAAAGGGTTCGGGCGCCTCGAGTTTTCTGTCTTTGTTTGCGGAGCAGCCCTAATGATTGTCGAGATTGCTGGGAGCAGGATAATCGCTCCCTACCTCGGTGTATCGCTATATTCCTGGGCAAGCATCATAGCAGTCATCCTCGGCTCCCTCAGCGCAGGATATTGGTACGGGGGAAGGCTCTCAGACAGAGGCCCGAGCGAGAAGACATATTTCGCGGTTGTCCTCCTGTGCGGGGCTTCAGTGGTTTTCATCCAGGCGCTAGTCCCGGTTGCAATGTACCTGGGCGTCCCAATGGGGGCAAAATATGGGCCGCTAGTTGCGTCACTCATCCTTTTTTCACCAGCGTCTTTTCTGTTTGGGCTCGTCTCTCCATTTGCCATAAGGCTAAAAGCAAAAGAGGTCGAAAAGGTTGGCGGGGTTGCAGGCTCCTTGTATGCTTTTTCCACTATTGGAAGCATAACCGGCACACTGCTCGCAGGCTTCTTCCTGATTCCAAACTTTGGGATTAAGGCGACGCTTTTGCTCACTGCTTCACTGGTGATGGCAACCGGCCTAATGTTCTTGAGAAGCCGTATGGTCTTTGCTTTTTTTGCCGCCCTTCTTATAATCGCGCTTTGGGCGCCAAACATGCTTTTTGCAACAAAAGAGCCTCCACTTTTCCAGTCGGATTCGGAATACTATCACATAATAGTTGGAGATGCAAACTCTACGCGTACGCTTGCGCTGGATTCCGATATGCAGAGCGCCATGCACTTGGGCACGAATGACTACCTTTATCACTACGTCCGGGTCTTCCCGTTCTCACTGGCGTTCGTGCCAAATCCGGGCAAGGTGCTGCTCGTCGGAATGGGAGGAGGCACGATAGGCCGCTACTTTCTCGAGAATACCGATGCATCGGTTGATGCAATCGAGATAGACCCGGCAGTCGTCGAGGTCGCTAAAAAATACTTCGGTTTTCCGGAAATCCCGGGCAGGACCAGGATATTCGCACAGGATGCGCGGGTCTTCCTGAACAGCGATGAGAACTCTAACTATGACATCATTTTTGTTGATGCTTATGCATCCCGGCATTCGATGCCATACCATCTTACGACAGTCGAGGCTGTCGAAAGAATGAAGGCAAAACTTAAGCCCGGAGGAGTAGTCGCAGTGAACGTAATCTCAGCAGCAAAGGGAAGCCGCTCTGGGGTTTTTTGCGCAATCGTTTCAACCTACTCCCAAGTCTTCCCAGAACTCTACGTTTTTCTGACCAATCCAGAAAAGCCGGAAGAGGTCCAGAACGTAGTATTTTTTGCAACTGACGAGACGAAACTTGACGAGGAGAAGCTTTCAGAACTCCGGGCGCAGTTTTTTCCGGAGGGAAATGGCCCAGGCCCCTATTCAGGCACCATAGAACCGGGCCTCGTCCTGACAGATGACCGTGCGCCCATAGAAAGCATCGTAGCCTCTTCACTAGACAACTAGAGGTTTATCAAATCGAGTTGATACTCCCCTCCATATAGTAGGTTTAAAAGTTTTCCACTACACAACATATCCCAGTATGAAAACAGACTTAAGGGTAGGAGATTGCATGCGAAAGGGGGTAGTGACCCTCAAAGCCACTGACAGCGCCATCGATGCGGCAAAAATCATGAAAAAGCACCGCATAGGGAGCATAGTTGTCACAGCAGACCAGAAAGCCGTCGGGATAGTGACTGAAACCGACCTGGCCTACAAGGTGGTGGCTGGCGGGATGAACCCCGAGAAAACGCCCTTGAATAAGATTATGAGCTCTCCACTCAAGACGACAAAGGCTGATGCGAAAATAGCGGAAGTCGCCAGCCTGATGCGTGAGCATAAGGTGAAACGGGTCCCAGTGGTTGACAGCGAGCAGAGGCTCGTCGGGATAATATCCGATGACGACCTCATCAGCGTCTTCCCGGACCTTGTCGAAGTACTCATCGAGGATTACAAGATGCACGAGTTCGGCGATGAGGCTTCATTTGTTGGCGTCTGCGAGAGCTGCGGCTCATATTCCGAAACCCTCCTGAAGTCGCGCGGGAAATTCGTTTGCGACGAATGCAGGGAAGAGGATGAGGTATAAGGTTATATACGTCGCGCTTGCAAATTAACGTGCTGTGCAACGGATGGCTGCTGGAGTAATAGCGAGCTATGAAATGCGGTCAACATTGCACAGTACATATTCCTGCCCTAGTTCTATCTGTATTTCATACGAACTGGTGAGCTATTGTGTTGCTCGAGGTAAAGGTATCCCCCAACTCGAAAAAGTTCGGGTTTCGCTATAAGGATGGATGGAAAGCCCGTGTGGTTTCCAGACCAGAAAAAGGGAAGGCGAACCTCGAACTTGAGCGCGAGATGAAAAAGCTGCTCGGGTGCGGGATAAGGGTTGTTCGCGGCTTAACCTCAAGGAAAAAGGTCCTGGAGGTGGACCTAAATGAGGATGAGTTCAGCAGGCGAACGAAAGCTTGTCGCGAGGCGTAAAGCCCTTCTTCGGGCGCTCGAGGAGATGCCGGGAAAGCCGGTTATAGTTGAGGGAAAGAGGGACAAGGAGTCCTTGGAAAGGTGCAGGACAAATTTCAACGGAAATTTCCGATTTTTGCCCGAGGCAAAAATGGACGTCATTTTCCCGAGAAAATGACTGTGTCCGCATTGGAATTAGCAAATTCCAATACAATGATAAAAAGGATAATTCCTGTGAATGGAAGGCCAAGGGAAGCCTGCGAAAGGCTCGCTGGCGAGAACGAGGCGATAATACTCACTGATTTCGATTGTGCGGGGGAGGAGCTGCTTGAACGGCTCTCTGAAACGCTCCGCGCATGCGGGGTGCGCCCGAACGTCGATTGCAGGAGAAAGTTTCGTTATGCCCTGGGCCTTTCGAATTTCCAGGAATTTGACAAAAGATTCGGGGAACATAAGGGAAACCGAACAATTAAGGTGAAAACTATGGGAAAGACATACATTGACACAGTGAAATATTTGGTTTACGCGAACCTAGAGATAGGCGGGCTCGTAGAAAAGCCCGACGTTGTTGGCGCGATATTCGGCCAGACCGAAGGGCTTCTTGGGGACGAGCTTGATTTGCGCGAGCTCCAGAAGAACGGGAGAATCGGGAGAATCGAGGTCGAGCTTCAGGGCAAGGGGGGCAAGAGCGTGGGGAGGATTCTCCTTCCCTCGAGCCTCGACATGGTCGAGACGAGCATTCTCGCAGCTGCGCTCGAGGCGGTCGACAGGGTCGGGCCGTGCGACGCGAAGATAAACGTCGAGAAAATAGAGGACACGAGGAACGTGAAGAGGAAAGCAGTCATCGACAGGGCGAAGAGACTCTTAAAGATTCTTCTCACCAACGAGATTCCTGAAAGCAAGGAGATTTCGGAACTCGTGAGGCAAGAGGTCAAGATTGCTGAAATAGAGAGCTATGGCCCCGAGAAGCTGCCTGCTGGTCCGGGCATAAGGACTTCCGATGCGATTGTGATAGTCGAAGGCAGGGCGGATGTGCTAAACCTGCTCAAGAACGACATAAACAATGCGGTTGCTATCGGAGGGGCGAATGTTCCCAAGACCGTCATCGGCCTATGCAGGGAGAAAGAAGTGACTGTCTTCCTCGATGGGGACAGGGGCGGGGACATAATCCTCAAGGAGCTCTCCCAGCAGACTGAAATCGATTTCGTAGCTAGGGCGCCTCCAGGAAGGGAAGTGGAGGAACTCTCAAGGAAGGAGATAATAAAGGCGATAAGAAGCCGTGTTCCTTTCGAGCAGATAAACGGAGGGAAGCCAAGGCAGGCAGCGCTCCCGCTTGAGCAGCTCGCCGACGACAGGCCGAGGCAGGCGCAAGAAGACAGGTCGAGGTTCGCGAGGACGCGCAGGCCTTTTGAATCCAGGAGGGAAGAGGACATTAGCGAGGGGAAGGAACCTGTGGAATCCCCAGCCGAATCGATACAGCCGATGTTCGAGCGTTCTGAGGCACAAGGCCAGCAGGCAAGCGCGCCCGTTGAGACAGCCTCCCCTTCTGCATCAGCTGCCCAGGCACCTGAAGGGCTGCTGAAGAGCCTTGACGAGCTCGAGAATACCCTCAGGGCAAGGCTCTACGGCCCAAACAACGAGCAGGTGAACGAGATTCCGGTCCGGGACCTCATCAAGACGCTCGGGGAATCCCCCGGGATTCACGCGGTCGTCTTCGATGGAATAATCACCCAGAGGCTTGTTGACCTTGCCGAGAGCAAGGGTACGGCGATGCTGATTGGTGTCAGGAGCGGGAATCTCTTCAGGAGGCCTGAGGGGATGCTCATCCACACAAAGAAATAGTTGGGCAAACGGGCGCTCTGGCGCCCACTTCATTCTTTTATTATTTTCCCTCCAATATTTTTTCATGCGTTTCACGACCACTGCAGACATCCCGCTGCCCGAAGACCCGCTCAAGACGATAATAGGGCAGGAAGAGGCCGTGAGGATTGCGCGCGTCGTCGCGCGCCAGCGCAGGAACATGCTCCTTGTAGGCCCGCCCGGAACCGGGAAAAGCATGGTCGCTCAGGCGATTTCTGTCCTTCTTCCAAGGCCACAGCAGGAAATATCGGTCATACACAACCCCAACAACCCAGAACGGCCAATTGTCGAGGTGAGGGAGAAGGATTCGATAGAGAAGACATTCAAGAAAAAGAAGGATGCAGGAAAGTCCCACTCGCCGTCACAGGTGCCTGTTTTCGTCGCTGAGAGGCTCGGCTTCCGGTGCAGGAGATGTGGGGCGCTTTCCCCCCACAACATACACGCATGCCCATCGTGCGGCTCAGACAAGTACAGGAAAGAATCAACGCCCTTCGACGATTTGCTTTTCGGTTTCCAGGCTGAAGTTCTCGAGGACAGGGTCCATACGACGAGGACATTCCCGAACGGGAAAGAGGAATTAGTCATTTACGAAAGGACAAAGGACGGGAAGATTGTCTCCTATGACAAGGACTCGCTCAAGGGGCTCGAATACGGCGCATTCGCGAGGCCGAGGAAAATAATAGTGCCGCTGCACAGAAACCCGTTTGTTCAGGCGACTGGGGCAAGCGAAACCGAATTGCTCGGGGACATAAAGCACGACCCATACGGGGGGCATCCCGAAGCAGGAATTCCCCCATACCAGCGTGTGGTGCCGGGCGCAATCCACGAGGCGCACGAGGGGGTCTTGTTCATCGACGAGCTCTCGACCCTCGGCTATCTGCAGAGATACCTCCTCACTGCCATGCAGGAGAAAAGATTCTCCATCGCGGGCAGGAACCCCTCGAGCACCGGGGCGGCTGTGAAAGTTGAGCACGTGCCCTGTGATTTCCTATTTGTTGGAGCAATCAACACTGCGGATTTGCCGAAGCTCCTCCCACCCCTCCGCTCAAGGATAACCGGGAATGGCTATGAAGTGCTGATGAGCACGGTGATGCCTGACACGGAGGAGAACAGGGATGCGCTCGCGCGATTCGCCTCGCAAGAGATACGAAAGGACGGGAAAATCCCCCACGCGACCCATGAGGCAATCGAGATCCTGATTCAAGAGGCGAAGAGGAGGGCTAAGCTAATCGATGATACGAGTGGGCTGACGCTGCGGCTTCGCGACCTCTCAGGCATCATCAAGCTCGCCGGCGATATTGCTGCCCTCGAGGGAGCGCAGTTCATAACTGAAGAGCACATGAAAGTCGCGGCAATAAAAGGCAAGGGAGTCGAGGAGCAAATCAACGACAAGTACGGAAGCTGGTTCAAGGCCGAGATGAGCGACTATCATTATAAAAAGGGAAGTTCAGATAATAGAGAGGTTGGATAGGGGCCCGTAGTCGAATGCTTTCGCCACAAGTGTCGAAAACTTGTCGGCAAAGCCGACAACGGTTAAGACGCCACCCTTACAAAACCTCACGCGTTTTTTCCGTTCGGGGTTTCTGACAGGTGGAGATTCGGTGTTCAATTCACCGCGGGCCCATTTTATTTTTCGACCAATTTTTTTTAAAAGAAGCGGCACTTTATTATTGATTTGAAAATTCCGAGCCCACCGCTGAGTGGGTTCAATTTTGTGTCCCCGAGCCTTGGCCGATAAGCAATCGGGATTTCCGTAATCTTATACCCGTGCCTTGCAGGCCTCAGGATAAGCTCTGCAGAAAGCCCTACATTCTCTGTCCACTCGATGCTTTGGATTACGTTTCGCCTGTAAGCTCGCATGCCAGTTGTTACATCGCTTACGCTGATGCCGTAAAGCAGGGAGCCAATGAGCGCGAACAGCGTGTTCCCGAAGTTGTTGAGCGCAGTCATATTCCGCGTTTTCCCCCCCAGCCTCGACCCGCTGACTACATCATACCCTTTCCTTATCAATTCAACAAATTCTGGAATCCGTTCTGCAGGATAAGTGTCATCGCAATCGACAGTAATGATGATGTCTTTGCTCGCAGCAAGGACTGCTGCCTTCACTGCAACCCCGTATCCTTGGGGCTTTTGCCTTATGACTTTGGCCCCGAGTTTTTCCGCAATCTCAGGAGTCCTGTCGCTTGACCCATCCACAACAACAATTTCGGCCTGGCCCTTGGTCGCCTGCCTTATGTCAGTTATGACTTTTCGTATCGCTTTCTCCTCGTTCCTGGAACCCATCACTACTGACACGTCCGAAAAGCTTAGCTTCCCCTTTGGAATACGCATCACCACAGTTTACCCAAATTAGGCAGGCAATCATTTAATATCCACCGCGCCAATGGTTATCGATAATATGCCCGACGAATCGCTTGAGCTCGAGAAATCCCTGATACTTACCGCACTCGGGGAAGAGTTCCAGATGATAGACACCTACTCGCAAGTGCGCGAGCTGTGCCATAACCAAAAAGTGATGGGCGTCCTGGAAATACTTATCAGGGAAAGCAAGGGGCACGCCTCGAGAGTTTCGGGAATAATACTAGAACTCGCATCGAAGCACTCGCTCAAGCTCGAGGAAATAGACCAGCGAGTATCTGAACTTGCCGCAAAAAATCCGAAGTTCAGGCTGACTGACGAAGCATTTCAATGGTACAAGAACAAGGTGAGCGGCCTCTCGGACTCCAGCATGGAGGATTTCATCGAGTCCCACGATATAACACTCAAAGCGACTATACGGGCCCTCGATATATTTTCGGGGGAAGAAAAGACCGCGTATTCGCTCTATCACAAGCTCGCCGAGATTCTCGCTGCTGATTCCCAGAAAGCCGATGTCTCAGGAATAGCATCCGACGAATTGCGCCATGAAATGATGATTCGGAACCTGGTGGTATTCCTCAAGAGCAACAAAGAACCAGTGCCTGAACCTGAACCAAAGCAGCAGACGACAATGGGGATGCTCTATTGCGTTGCGTGCCTGAAAATCCACAAGGGGAACGCGGGCACGTGCGAATCTTGCGGAAACGACCTTCACAAGCTCTAACCTACTTATATCTTCGCTCCCAAACCATTACCATGCCTGACTTCAGGAAGAGGACTTTTTCGCAGGTCTATCGGCTGCTCCGAAGATGCGACCTTGCCATCGAGGTAGTGGATGCGCGGGACATCGAAGGGACAAGGATGAGGAACTTAGACCGGGAATTCAGGAGCAAGGTCATCCTTGTGGCTTCAAAAGCGGACCTGGCAAGCAAGAAATCAAGAGAGCAAAACTCGCTCGAAGGCGAGCAAGTGATATTTTTCTCCTCGAGAACTCGCGGGGGGCTCGATGAAATATTCAAGGAGATACGGGCCCGCCAGAAAAAGAGGGGGCTCAAATTCGTCAAGCTCGTAATTTTCGGAATCCCGAATGTCGGGAAGTCCTCACTTATCAACGCGATTAGAGGAAAGCACACAGTGGCAACGGGCTTTAGGTCCGGAATCACGCGCGGCCCGCAATGGATTAAGGTGAAAGACGACATTCTCCTGCTCGACACTCCGGGGGTAGTTGGGCTCACAGCAACTGCAGACGAGCTTGTTCTCAATGCCGCAATTGATGTCGAGAAGCTCAAGGACCCGGAGAGAGTGGCAATTAAACTGATTGAAAAATTCGCAGAATCAGGAAACGATTCACTTCTCTTTAACTATGGTGTCGAGAACACAAGCGACTCCCTGGACATCCTCTCATCAATTGCGATGAAACGGGGCATGCTTCTCAAGGGAGGGGAGCCTAACATTTTCGAGGCTGCGAAAGTAGTTTTGAGGGATTTTCAGAAGGGAAAATTCGTGCTCTAGCCAAGAGTTCAAAGCATTCCGGCCACAATCTCTATCTGGTCATTGAGTTTCTGAAGATTGCCGTGTTTACGCCAATCAGCCCAAGCGTTGCTCTTGAATGCCTCGTCGGGTACATCGGGCACTCCTTCAACGCCAGCTTCCACCTCGCTCGCGGTTCTTTTAATGGCCGCTTTAGCAGCCATCAAGTTTACTCCTTTCACACTTATCCTCCTGAGCTCATTTTCTGCCGCCCTTCCAACTTCGTCCTCCCTCCTAGCCAGCTTCTCGAGTTCGAACATGGCGACGTTTTTAGCTTCGGGGGACTTCGCTTCGGTTGCGAGCCTCCCCAGATTGTAAACGACCTCGGAATATGGTTCATTGAACGGAGGGTCGTGCCTGTTGATTACCGGGCGCTTGCCCACCTCGAGAACAGCAGCAGAGGCGACCAAGGGGTCAGACTGGCACTCGGCAATCGTCTCGAGTTTCTTGAGCTGGCCGAGCCGGGCAAGAGCGCGGACAGCAGGCACCCTGTCTTCCCCCTCGTGGTGCATCGCAATCTTGTTCAGTCCATCCCACCCGCGCTCGTCATTCAGGCGCTCGAGAAGATGAACGCCCCCAAGGTCAATCATGAAATCCTCAATCTTAGAAAGAACTGAAGCCAACCTTGGGCCAATCCCCTTTTCCTCGGCTAACCTGCCAAGTGGTTTCAGTATGTCATATACCCTCCCAAGCGCTTCGATGTGGGCCTTTCGTTCCGGGTTCCAAAGCCCGAACAGCTGAAGCTGGACATCCCTGAGAACCTGGCCAGGCTCGCGGGAAATTCTGCTAAACTCGAGTGTTGCCAGGGGGGCTTGCCCCGCTCCGCTAAATCGAGGACTGGTCGCCATCTGAGTGCTTGTGCTCACCGTTTTCCATCCTCCTTGCGCGTGTTGAACTCAATCGCCATCAAATATTGGACAATCGCCAAAAACCATATGAAAATGAATACCATCGCCGTGAGCATAGTTGAGCGGACCATTCTCACAAACTCAGTCTGCATCAGCGTCATCGCGAGCGAGGCGACGAAAATGAGGGCTACGATTATTTTCGTTATTTCCATCAGGGCGAGCCAGTCGTTGAGGGTCTCTCTGTCCTTCGGCAAGACCCAGATTAGAAAGAATTTCCTGAACGGAATCATTGGTTAATACTTTTTCGAGATGTTTTAAATATCTATCCTGCCGTTGTCCGTGCAGATTTCGCGTTAAACTGTTTTTTTAGAGAATAATACGGCAGCCTTCCATATCGTTTTTTAAAACTCAGCGCCTAAATCATAGCATGTCACTAGCGCAGGTCCCCCAACCAGTTCAAAACGGAGCTGGAGAAGCCGAAAGGTTTCTTTTAGTCCTCGACCAGTTCGAAAAGGTCTTTCGCTCCTATACCAAAAGCGAGGCAAGCGGGCAGCAATCAAAGATTAACGCAGGGAAAAAGCTCTGGATTTTCGGAGACTTGATTTCGCTCATCGCAAAAGGCGTTACTGTGGGAGACGCGCAGCGGCTTGTAGATTCCCTGAACTCAATTTCAAAAGGGGAGAAGACCTTGCAGGAGATTGAGGCAATCGCTAAGAGCTTTCCTGACAACGTAGTCGAAGGATATTCGAAGAACTTGCTCGTTGAGAGCAACGCATTCAAGACATTCAAGAAAGAATACCTTAAAAGCGATCAAGCCACGAGAAGAAGCTACTTTGATGAACTCAGCATCCTCGGGGTAGCTCCATCTGACGGGCAGCTCTCAAATTACCTATGGTCGGATACTGGTTCAGAAAACCCGCCCCGCTTCCCGATGCTTGATTTTTATCTCCTCCTTCTTAAAAACCATCCGCAAAAGCAGGGAAAGAAGGAATACTCAGAGCTCTTCATATCGCGGCTCGGGCAATTCTTCACCATCTCGATAGATCTGGCGTGCCGGTCGAGCACATTCGAGGACTTCGATGCGAAAATGAAGGCCCTGACTTCGTTCGAGCCGAAGAGGATGGCCCTGCCGGACTCCCAAGCTATTGGAAAGAAATAATCAGAGTCCTCTTCGCTTCGTCTTCCTCATCAGGACATACAAGAGGAGCGTAACTGCTATGGCTATCCCGAGTGGGACCCAGACTTGGTCCAGCGGGTTTTGCTTTGGTTTCGCAAGCTCCTCCGCCTCTTTTTGGTTCTGAAGGATGACGCCCTTGAGCACCCCGAGGTCAGAGGCGTTTTTCACAAGTGCGATTTCCCTATCAACCATCTTCATGCTCTCCGTAAATTTGCTTATGTTCACATCCGGGGGGAGCGTGCTGATTTCACCAAGGACCGTCTGGTACAGTTCCTTTGTGGCGTCGTATTCAGCAGAAACATTTGCAAGCGCCGATTTCGCCCTTCCCTCTTCCTCGAGGAACCTGTTCATCGCGCCCCCAGCCTCAGGGAATTTCCTTGAAGCGCATAGGCTTTGAAGCTCACCGGCAATATTGTTCATCATCCCGACTGGTGCTGTCACTTCAGAATAATTCACAGCAGGATGCTTCGAACCCGACATTTCCCCCAACGCTTTTTTCGCATATTCAATGTTCGAAGCGCACCTGTCAAGATTATCAATCAGTTCGAGCCTCCTCTGCGTTTCTGAGGCAACGTTCTTTGCGGTCGTCCCAGGCGTTATCATGAGGGCGAACTTGTTCCTGAGGACCACTAGCTCGTCCTTGATTGCCTGAACCGATGCCCCGTCATACGCCACTCTCGGGCAGAAATAATACCCGTTCTCTTGCATCAGGGCGTTCCCGTTTATCAGGTCCGCGCTCTCGAGCATATTTTCGCAAGCCTCGATTCCAGCGTCAAGGGGCTCCGTCCCCCCGATTTTCGCTATCCCCGAGACGAGCGAGCGTAGCTGGGCTGTACCCTTGTCAAGAATTGTCAGGTTATTTGCAAAGGAGACGATGCTATCTATGAATCCACAGGCTTTTGGGTCCTTGTCGCACTCGTTCGACTGCTTGAGCTCATTGCACATCGGGGTATAGCAGGATTTTATGCAGCTTTGCCTGTCGTTGCAGGGGAACATGTCAATCCCAACGTATCTCTTGCACTCTGCCTCCTTGGCCCTGCTTGCTGAGAACTTGTCCAGCAAACCGCCCATCCTCTTCTGCCATTCCTCGCCAGGGACAATGTCCGCTGGTTTCTGGTATGTTTTAGCATAAGAGCCCAAAACAGCCTCAATCTCGTCATAGCTCTCAAGGAACTTCGGCTCAGACCCGCACTCGGCGAGCATCGAGTATCCGCCATTTATCGAAAAGAGCAAGTAGCTCTGGCCGGAGCCAGCTGTCACATTCAGGTAAGAATAGCTCTCGCCAGAGTCGAGATATTTTTCAACTGATTTCTCGCAAGCAAGCCCCCATGCAAAGGAGGAAATCAAGATAATGGACAATAAGCTAAGAGCAACTGGAAGCAGCCTCATCCGATCACCTTAAGGAAGAATTGCACGAACCACTATTTATTCTTTCGTTCCTCCAAGGTTTTTTGGCGTCCTTTGGCTCCACCTCGAGTACTGTTCTCTTTTCCTACGCATTCGAAAAAAACAAAACCTATTTATTAGCATCGAGCCCATATGTTCACCGTCGATAATGCAAAAAAAGCATTCAGTTTCACGTGGGATAATAGCAATTCTCCCGTTAGGCTTAGCGTTTTCCCTACTATTACTCCTCGCTCTCCCCGCCCAAGTGGGGGTTGACGCGGGGGCTCCAGCTGAATTCAAGGCGAGCCTGAAAGATGCGCAGGTCATAGGGCACAAGCTCGACATCTCGAAATACTCCGAGCTTCCGAAGGCGAGACCGGAAATAAGCCCGAGCCACACCTCAGAAGCAAAGAAACTGCAGAAGGAGAGCGGTTTCTTTGCCTCCAATGAAAAACTGGCCCTGTGCTCCAAGGATGGGAAGTGCGAATCCCAGTTCAACCTCGAGAACCTTGCGGGCGAGATAAATGACTTCAAGGTTTACTTTACCCTTGGTTTTTCTGAAGCCCCGCGGGAAGCAACCCTCTGGCAATCGACGTTTTTCGGTCATGAGGCGAAGAAGAAGGCGGACGGCTCAGAAGAGGAAGTTGATTACTACAGATGGATTCCTGTCGACGAATCCCATTTCTCCTTCAAGGAGGGCGCAAAGAGGGCGTTCCTCCTCCGCTATAACGTCACTCCCTGCACAAATGGGACCTGGAATGCATCATTCTACTCGCCTTTTGGTGTTACGAGCGTAAAGGGCCGCTATGCAAGCATTTGCCCTGCCAAAGAAACAGTAAATGCGGCAAGGGCGAAGAAAGAGGTGACTCCGGTAGGAGAAGCCCATGGGAGATTAATCGAAGGCAACAGCGACACAGATACTTTCTACGGGACCTCTTCCGACTATTGGAACGGGTCCGAATACTCGCCAATCAACCTCTCGATTGTGGAACTTCCCGAAGACAACCCGCTTTATTCCAGCGACTACCGGACTGGTGTTGAGAAAGGAGCCTATAAAGCGTATTTCAAACCTGATGCCAGTTCAGCTTGGCCTGTGCTCGCAGAGAAGGGAGGCAAGAAGCTCGGGATGAAGCCTTTCGCAATAGCATACAAGGACCCTTCCTGGGGCGGGCTCTCGTATATACAGATTTCTTCATCCTCAATTGGAATCCCGAATGAGAACTCAGTCACATACCCGACAGTATTCACAGGGACCGACATAAGATATGATTACGAGAGCGGAAGGTTCAAGGAAACGATAACATTAACTGATGAGTTCAGGTCCCTTGTTGCCGGCTTGGGCCTGCCCCAGGATACCCCGATATATTTCTTGTCTGAAGTCGACATCGATGGCTTAACGCCCACAGCAAACGGGGTTGCTCTTCCCAACGGGGAGGAAACTCTTTCAAAAATAGATTTCCTCGATTCGTCCGGCTCGAAAGCCTATTCCTTCCTCCCTTCGCTCGCTTTGGACTCCTCGAAAGCCCTTATTGACGGGAGGGAAATCCCATACCCGGACACGAAGGCAATGCCGGCAGGGATTTTCCAGGGGAACGGCAGGACGTTTTACGCAACTTCAGTCCCGCTCTCATGGCTGATGCGCTCGGTTTACCCGATTGAAATAGACCCGACGACGCAGTTCACGGATACTTACTGCCTAATTCACCTGTATGGTTATCAAAATGCTGGGTCCTGGCCTATAGAAATCCAAATCAAGTGGGACATTTCGAATCTTGCAAGCGGGGAAACGATACAGAACTCCACGTTGTGCCTTCACCCCAACACCTTTCCTGCTCTTCTCGACTACAGGGCGAACGTCTCCCATATAACGAACCAAAGCTGGACCACTACCTGGTCATTAACCGGTTCACAATATCAAGCAATGGTTTATGACAACGTTACGACTGCCTACAGTTTTTATGACGCGCCAGGCGGCTACATGTGCATCAACGTCACGAACATCACCAAGGCGGCATACGGGGCAGGCGAGAAGAACCTCACAATCAGGATAAACCATCCAGACTACTACCCAGTAGTCGGTGCCGCTTATAAAAATTCCCTCGATATTGGATCCATCCTTGACCCTGACTACGAACGCGGTTTCGATGTGTGCGGATTGGCGAACGGCCCGTACCTGGAAATCACCCACAACCTCAACCTCACTCCGACAGTCGTAGAGACGCGAATCACCCCAACTTCCCCAATAACTTCAGACACCCTCAAACTGAACGTAACCTGCAACGACCCGGACAATCCGACGCTGAACCTTTCTTACCTATGGAACCTCCGAAACCTGTTTGATGGCAACTGGACATGCGCTTCCTGGTCATCCTGCTCGCCGAGCAACTCGTTCTGCACGAACTGCACGAATGGCTGGTATGGGATCTCCGAGGACAGGTATACCGCATCGGACCCAGGAAGCGGATGGATTGTCTCTCAGAACTCAAGCGACGGGGTTCCTTCCCCGGATTTCCACGCCCGCACTGACAACACCGGGCAAGGGAGCTTGTGGGCTTACCGGGCATTCAAACTCCCGCTTTCCTCCGGGACCTACAACATTTCCTGGTGGTGGAGAGGATATCACACCTCCCAGGCGCTCAATGTAACTGCGTACATTTGGGCAGGCAACGTCACTCCTTGCCACAACCTCTCCCAGACCACCAACTGTGGCGCCGGCAATACGACAAATTCCCTGAGCAACAAGACCAACTACATCCCCGCCACCACCTGGAACGCCTGGAGCGCAACGAACGCATCGTTCATGAACCAAAACATTGCGAACAGCATGTTCACAATCGGCTTCCTTCTCGATGACGCAAGCAACGCGCAGGCGCTCTTCTACGAGTTCGATAATCTTACAATTTCCCCCTATTTCCAGGGCAATAATACAATCAGCTCGAATGTTAGCATGAATCCGTCGAATATCTCATCGGGCAACTTGAGCTGGTATGACACCTGGGGCGCGAACTTCACCTGCTCGGACTCGACCTACAACGTGTCTTCATACGCCGAAGTATCCCTAACCCCCTCAATCTGCGGAAACCTAACCTCGAACACTACATTGAACAGCAACGTAAACTCAAACGATACCTGCTTCACGATATTGGCGAATGATATCACGCTTGACTGCAACGGATTTTCAATAACCTACGGGACAGGCCCGAACAATGCCAGGTACGGCGTCAACAATACCGGCTACAACCGCACGACTGTTCAAAACTGCGTCCTAATCGATGGAAACACAAGCACAAGCAGCAAGCACGGGGTCTTCTTCACCAATGCGAACAATAACAGCGTGATAAACAACACAATCACCACTTATGGATCAGGCAGCGAAGGCGTTTATGTTGCTTCGACCTCACCCAACAATAACATAACCTCGAACAGAATCTCCACGAACGGCACTTCAAGCATTGGTGTTTACTTAGCTAGCGGCGGAGTCAACAACACGGCGATTTCCTTCAACAACATCACTACAAACAGTTCAAGCAGTGACGGCCTTTATCTCTGGATTGGAGTTTCAAACAGCTTGGTTTATTCAAATTCCATAACTACAACCGGAAGCAGTGCTTATGGGATACATCTGAAACAGATCATATACGACAACAGGTTCTGGAACAACACCATAACAACAGCGGCAGCTTCGCTGTATTTCGATGGAAGCACGGGGTATATCCGCAACAACAGCTTCGAGAACTCAACGATAACAAACGGCTCGGCGCTTAACCTTGTTTCTTACAATGCCTACAACATCATATTCCTCAACATGACTTTCAACAAATCACAAGTGACCCTGGATGCGACCAGCAACCTAACTCTCCAGTGGTATGTGAGGGTAAACGTTACCGGCCCGTCAGGCTCGCCCGTCCAAAACGCGCTCGTGAACATCTCAGATATCTATGGGAAGCAAGTAATTGCGAACAACCTAACCGGCTCCGATGGCCTCACGAACTGGGCAACAGTCACTGAGATGTATATGGGGCCGAGCCAAAACTTCACATTCAACAACCACACAATCAACGTGAGCAGTTCGTCTCTCTTCAATACGACAAATATCAATATCACGGGCACATTAACGCTGAACTTTTCCTTATACTCCGGTTGCGCTACAATATACTCAGACACGACGCTCACAAACAGCATCGCTTCGACTACGAGTACCTGCATGACAATCGGGGCGGACAACATCACCTTGGACTGCGCTGGCTACACGATAACCGGCACCCAGGCCAATGCCTACGGGGTTCTCGCGAGCGGTAGGAATAACATAACAGTAAAGAACTGCCTCATAAGCAACTACACGACCGCCATCCTCTTCACCGGCACGAATAACAGTTTCATAACCAGCAACACGATTTATAACACGAGCGGAGTCGCTGGAACCGGTGGGAACAATGGCGCTTCCTGCACTAATGGGGGAGACGGGTACTCGCTGTACGGAATCAGCCTCACGAACTCGAAAAACAATTCGATTGCGAGCAATGCGATTTCAAACCTTTCGGGCGGGAAAGGCGGGACCGGCGGGAACGGGTCTGGAGCGAGCAGCAATGGTTGCAACGGCGGAGTGGGTGGGAGTATTTACGGGATTTATCTGATTAGCAACTCCTTGAACACCACATTCACAAGCGACACGCTCACAAGACTGACGGGCGGGAACGGAGGGGACGGCGGCAATGCGACCGGACTCAAATACGGAGGGAACGGGAGCGCCGGAGGATTAACCTACGCAATCTACATAACTGACAGCGGCTCAGCGAACAATTCGATGCTCCTGATGAGCATCTCCCAGGTCTTTGGCGGAACAGGGGGGAACGGAGGGACGACTCCCTCGGTCAACACCAACGCCAACGGAGGCAACGGCGGAGCCGGGGGCGGAGTCTATCTGCGCTCGGCGAACAACATATTCACCGGTTCGATAAACAACGTAACTGGTGGGTCAGGAGGGACTGCTGGGGACTGCGGTGACATTGGTAGCGGAACAGGAGGGGCAGGGGGAGATTCCTTCGGATTCAATGTAAGCGCAACAAATGCAAACGCAACCATTGAGAACGCGACCCTCTCGTACTTCACCGCTGGGAACGGGGGAGATCCAACGGCATGTTCGAGTACTGCCGGGATTGGGGGAACGAGCTACGTCGTCACCGCCGCGGGCAGGTACGGGGTTATCAAGACATCTACTCTCACGAACTCGACTCGTGGCAACCCCGGGAGCACCGGGCTCGCCTATGGGAACGGCTACGGGGTTTATCTCACAGGCGCGAGCACGACCGATTACAACATGTCGAACTCAACAATCTCCCAGACTTCAACTAGCGACATCTATCTAGACGGGAGCTCCCAGAACAACACAATTCTCAATTCCACTTTCAATACAAGCAAGGTCGGGTTCGGGACGTGCTCGCCCTGCAACCTGACCGTCCAGTGGTACTTGCGCGTTTATGCGACCAACGTTTCCCCGATACAAGGGGCAATAGTTAACATCTCGGATGCCTACGGAAAGCAGTTGATGATTGACAACTTAACGGGCTCGAACGGTTACACCAACTGGGCCATAGCCAACGAGATGATTATGAACAAATCTGGCTCGGTGCTGCAGAACTTCTCGTTCAACAACCACATGATAAACGTATCATTCTCCCAGTTCCAGACAAAAACCAACAACGTGACGAGCACCAAGACAATCACATTCACCCAGTACGATTGCGGAGTATTGACGCAGAGCCTTTACACGGGAGTGGACATATACTACAACGACACCTGCTTCACTTTCGGGGCAGACAACATAACGCTCGACTGCGGAAGCAAGGGGATAGTCGGGAACCATACTTTGGGCACCTACGCCATTTATGCGCCCGGGAGGACGAACATAACCATAAAGGACTGCTACCCGATAAATTATTCCGCCGGCATAATGCTCTCAGGAACGAACAGGAGCAGCATCCGGGGGTTCGGCTGCCCTTGGAGAAACTTCTATGGGGCCTACCTCTCGGATTCCCACAACAACACATTGAATACCAGTGGATGCCAAGTTTACCTTAACCAAATCGGCGCCTACCTGAACTCCTCGTCTGGAAACAACTTCTCTGACCTGACATTCTTTTATAACAATTACGACGTCATCCTCGAGTCCTCGAACTCGAACCAGTTCATCAACGAGTTTTTCGATTACCAGAACTATTCAATATATCTCAACGCGAGCTCTTCGAATGTTATCGAGAACTCGTCATTTGCGAGTACTTATGTCAGGGAAATAACTTCGAACCAGACTTCCCTGAACAACATAATCCGGGGTCCACCACAATATGGCTACTCTGGGCCATCAACATTCGCCTGGGGAAGCGGGACAAACAACCTGACCCTCCAGCATTACCTGCGGGTAAATGCAACCTACTATCTCGGAGGCCCGGTCAGCGGCGCACTAGTGAATATCACAGATGCTTATGGAAAACAGATAATGGTCCAGAGCGTCACAAATTCGAGCGGCCTTACCAACTTCACCCTAATCAACATCACTTACATGAACTCAACCAACAATTTCACGTTCAACAATTACACAATCAACGTTTCAAAGGCAGGCGCATTCAACTCATCAAGCCTGAACGTCACATCATCGCAGACATATAATGCCAGCCTTTACCTTTCGGAATGCCTTCAGGTAAGCGTGAACACGACACTCCTGTCAAACCTCGCCTCGAACGGAACCTGTGTCACTTTCTCGGCCGACAACGTAGCTCTTGACTGCGCCGGCCATAGGATAACCGGGAACGACTCCGCTGATGCGGGCTATGGGATATACGCCGAGGGCAGGAAAAACATAACGATAAAGAACTGCATTGTAAGCGATTACCAGCGTTCCGTTTACTTTAACTCAACCAATAGCTCACTTCTTTCGAACAACACGCTCAACTCGAGCGGCTCAGGGCTTACAATCGAGTCATCAAGTCTAAATAATGTCTTTAACAACAGTTTTATCGGGAATGTGGACAACCTCGAGTTTGCATCTTCCTCGAACTGGAACACAATCAACACTTCCTCCTTCGCATCCGCTACTTCGTACGATGCAGTGAACACCGACGTGTCGACCGATGACATAATCTTCAACTGCACGTCGTTCAACAGGAACAATATTTTACTTTTGTCCGGGAACCTGAGCTTCGCCTGGCCTGTCCGGATCAATTTCACAGATAAATTCGGAGACCAGTTGGGAGCTGGCGGCTCGTTCCAAATCAACGAAACAAACGGCCGCACAATCTATTCCGGTTCATCGACCCCCAATCCGACTGCCTATTACTCCATTACCGAAGAGACCCAGAACTCAGTCCAGTCATTCAATTACAACAACCACACGTTCTACGCCTCATGGGCAGACGGGTCATCCAATCTCACTGTTTACAACATTACCGGAATGACGCAAGTGAATCTGACTATCCCAACAACTGACTGCAAGAGCGTTTACCACAACACCACATTAAGCAGCGATGTGACTGCGCAGACCGGCTCTACCTGCTTCACGATGGCCGCAGACAACATTTTCTTAGACTGCAGCGGCCACACAATAACTGGTACCACGTCCCTCAACGCTTATGCCGTTTACATGTCCGGGAGATCGAACATCACAATAAAGAACTGCATAATCACCCAGTTCATCAATAGCATATGGGCACAAAACTCCCAGAACCTCTCTTTCCTGAACAACACGATTCATGACTGCGGGTACGGCAGCAGCTCCATCTATAGCAATGCAATCGGAATCAACCTGATAAGCTGCAGTCTCGTCAACATTACGAACCACACAGACTGGAACATAGTGACTTCCGTGCCAACCGGGCAATTCGCAGACAAAGGCGGCTTCGCCTACGGCATCTACGCGAATACAGTGGATAGCCTCTTGATAAGCAACTACAGCGGGAGGAACCATTCAGGAACCTTGGTCACCACCATCGTCAACCCGGCAGGAAACGACCATGAGTCACGCCACTACACGCTGTCCGAAGCAATAGGCGAGAGCATCGGGGCGATTTCCAGCAATGCCCTGGAGCAAGACATCCGCCACTATGGCGCTTACCTGGATGAGACGTCGGTGTTTCTTGGCTCGGGACGGCGCGCTTACCTGCAAGGGGGCGACACGTATGTCTACCGCGGCTACGGACTCTACTTCACATACGTCTCAAACTCTTCAGTGTCCAAGGTGAGCTTAAAGAACATGTCAAACGGATATGGAATTCATACGGTCTACCCATGCGCTGCAAACTTGTCTTTCCAGAATATTGACGTAAACGTGAGCAACATAGGCTTCCGGATAAACTGCCCGGTGAATATAACGGGTCTTTCTGTTGATGACTACAATGGCACGGGCATATACCTCGAATCCCTTTCCTCTGGCACCAACGTCACAAACTTCAATATAACAAGGGGCAATGGGACGACTTCTGCCCTTTACGCTCTTCAATCAGATCTCGACCCCCCGCCGGAAAACAATACTTTCCAGAATGGTAAAATTCAGAACGCGACCTATGGGTTGCGGTTTTCGAGTACTAACTGGAACCTACTCCAGAATATCTCCATCAACAGCACTAGTTATGGAATTTATTCGCTGAACTCTCGCTCAAACAGGCTCTACAACATCACCTCGGACCGCGCAATCTATGGGATATACATGCAGAACTCGAACAACACAAACTTCACGGACTCAATAATCCATCACTCCTCGGTTACAACAGACGTTATCCGGTCCATGACTAATTCCGTGAACAACATTTTCCTGAACACGACTGCGAACTACTCGAACGTTTCCTGGGCAGGCACAGATGATTTCCTCGTCCAGTGGTTTATGCGCGTGAATGTTACCAGTTCGTCAGGTACTGCTTTGCAGAACGCGCTTGTCAACATATCGGACATCAACGGGATGCCTGCGATGGTCGTTAACCTGACGAACTCGAACGGGTTGACCGGGTTCGTTGTGGTGAACGACACAAACTATTCAAGTTCCGGGAACTTCGCTTTGAACAATCAGACAATTAACGCGACCCTTACGGGCTATCTCATCAACACCACGTCAGCAAACATTACCTCGACCTCTACAACCAACCTCACGCTATACCAAATGCCTGGAACAATTTGCAGCCAAGTAAGTGCAAATACCACCCTCGTCAGCGATGTGACTTCATCTGGAACATGCTTCAACATAACCGCCCACAATGTATTCCTCGACTGCAACGGGCACATTGTCACATACGACACTGGCTCGGTAAATGGAAGATATGGGGTAAACAATACAGGCTACGATAATGTCACCATAAAGAACTGCATTTTCTCAGAGGGGAATGTCAGCACAAGCAGCAGCTATGCCATCGCGATACAAACCGGGGCCGACAACAACACAGTTGAAAACAACACAATCTACACCTATGGCTCCTCGAGCTACGGGATTTACGCGAGCATTGGCGGCTTCCACAACATCTACTCGAATAAAGTCGTAACAAATGGAACCACCGCGTCAGCAATCTATCTCACAAGGACAAATTCCTCTTCAGTCTACTCTAACAACCTTACAGCAAACTCATCAGGAGGCGGAATATTCGCCGTGACAGTGATTTACAACAACTCGCTCTATTCGAACAACATAAACGCATCCGGAGGAGGAACGGGCATAACTTTTTCCACTACAGGCAGCAACAACTCCGCTTACCTGAACACAATCCTAAGCTCATCCGGCTATGGCGCATACGTTTACAGGAACATGTACAACACTTCAGTGTATTCGAACACGATAACCACCACTGGGGGCAGCGCTTTCGGCATGTATCTTGCACGCTCTGTTACTGACACGGCTCTTACTAACAACACCATCACGACTGCTGCGACTTCCGTTTATCTCGATGCAAACTTCGGTGCAGTTACCCGGGCAATCTTCGCAAACTCAACAATCACGAATGGTTCGGCCACTAACTTTTACGCGGTTGGCCCTGATTTCGGCCTCCCGAGTGTTTACGACAACATATTCCTGAACATGACATTCAACATCTCGAATGTCGTTATAGGCACAACTGACATCAACAATCTCACAATCCAATGGTACGCCCGCGTAAATGTCACGAACTCAGCCGGCTCCCCGCTCCAGAACGCAATCGTAAACATTTCGGACATCCTTGGCTTTTCAAATATGACGGACAACTTGACTAATCCGGGAGGCCTAACTAATTACGTCATCGTGACTGAAATGGTGATGAACGGCAGCACTAACGTGAGCTACACTAATCACACGATAAACGCAAGCCTGGCTAATTATGCAATAAACTCAACTTCAATGAACATAACCTCGTCATCAACAGTTAACCTGACTCTTTATGCGGGCGATAATTTGCCCCCCAGCGTCACAATAACCGCCCCTTCAGCGAACCAGAACGTGAGTGGCCCAACTCTGATTAACGCGACGGTTACTGATGCTAATCCCGACGCCTCCAAAGTCTACTACTGGCTCTCAAACACAACAGGAAACGTAACTCCTTGGATCCAAATGAGCAACACAACTGCAACAAGCTTCAACGCAACATTCATTACAACTGCCCTGTCTGATGGCTACTACAATGTGACTATCAACGCAACCGACCTTTATTCAAACACGAATGCAACCGAATATGTCACAATCAGAATCGACAATACTGCCCCAGTCGTCACATTCGTACCCCTGACCCCAGCAAACAACACAAACCTCTCCCAATCCTGGGTTTATGTGAATGTCACAACAAATGAAGAGACAGTTTCAGCCATAGTTGATTGGAACGGCACTTATTACGCAATGACCCAGGGCTCTTCGACAAATTGGTACCGCAACATGACTGGGCTGTCTAACGGCTCTTACGCTTACCGAGTCTACGTTAACGATTCAGTGAACAACACCGGCAGCACAGGAACGATGAATGTCACAATCGACACCTCAGCCCCAGCAATCACATTCGTCACCCCAACGCCTCCAAACGACTCAAACCTCTCCCAGAACTGGGCCTACATCAACATAACCTCAAATGAGCCAATAATCTCAGCAGTAATCAACTGGAACGGTACCTTCTACTCATTGACCCAATCCTCATCCACAAACTGGTTCAGGAACATGACAGTACTAGGCAACGGGACCTACACCTACAACGTCTCAGCCAACGACACGATAAACAACACGGGGATTTCAGAGACAAGGAACCTCACAATCGACACAGTCTCACCCGTAATCACCTTCGTCACCCCGACCCCGCCCAACAACTCGAACTTGTCACAAAACTGGGCATATGTAAACATAACGACGAGCGAATATGCGGTATCGGTCCTGATTAACTGGAACGGAACTTGGTATCAGTTCTCTCAGCTGAATCCAACCAGTTGGTATAGAAACATGACGAGCCTTTCCGAAGGGACTTATGACTATTACGTCCAAGCGAACGACAGCGCGAACAACACCGGAACGTCCTCTACTCAGAACTTGACGATAGACACGACCCAGCCAGCCCTCACCCTGGTTTCCCCCACGCACAACAACGAATCTGTGAATTATGCCTGGAGTTATGTAAACCTGTCTTCGAATGAAAATCTTGCCAATGCAACCTTGAATTGGAACGGGACGGACTATCCGATGGGGGGAAGCGGAATCAACTGGTATCTCAACAGAACGGGCTTAGGCGATGGCAATTATTCTTTCTTCGCGAATGCTAGCGATTTTGCCTCGAATACGAACACGACTGAAACCAGATGGGTCCTGATAGATACAATCGGCCCCATCATAACTTTCGTGTCGATGACTCCTGGGCCGGATTCCACAACCTCGAGGGACTGGGTCTTTGTAAATGTGACAACTAACGAGCGTGTGGATAACGCATCAGTATACTGGAATGGGACCAGTTATTACTTGCTCAACTCATCACCGACAAACTGGTACTTCAACATAACTGGCTTGGCGAACGGAACCTACGTATACAATGTTTCGGCAAATGATACCCTGGGCAACAACGGCACCTCACTCACCCAGAACGTCACAGTTGACACCAGCGCCCCGATGCTCACTTTCGTCTTCCCGACCAACAATGACGAGTTCATTAATTACAACTGGAGCTACGTGAACATGACATCCGACAAGGCTCTTGACAACGCAACCCTCAACTGGAATGGGACCGATTACTCCATGCAGAACACTAGCTCCATCGAATGGTACCTGAACATGAGCAACCTAGCCGACGGAAACTATTCATTCCAGGCAAGAGGCAACGATTCCCTCAACAATCTTGGCTACAGCGAAACCAGGTGGGTTTTAGTTGATACGGTGAACCCGATTCCAACTTTCGTTTATCCGACTCCGAGCGACAATGCCAACCTATCGACCAACTGGGCATACATCAATGTCAGCGCTAACGAGCGAATAATATCCGCTCTTCTAGATTGGAACGGCACATTCTACTCGATGAGCCAACTGAACTCGACTGTTTGGTACAGGAACATGACGAGCTTGGGCGATGGAATTTGCTCTTACACTGCGCATGTGAACGATTCGGCGAACAACAGCGGGAACATCGGCCCAAGGACTGTCCGGATTGACACAATTACTCCAACAGTCTCGTTCGTTCCCCCGACCCCGAGCAACAACTCGAACCAGGTCTCGAATTCCGTATTCCTCAATGTGAGCATAAGCGAAGCGGCAATTTCGTGCTTGGTTCAGAACAGTTCCGGTTTCTACGCGATGAGCCAGCTCAATTCAACGGTTTGGTATGCCACTATGGCCCCGCTTTCCTATTCCACAAACCACTCGTTCACAGTTTACTGCAACGACACAGTGAATAACACGGGCTCGAGCGGACCTCTCTGGGTCACAGTCGATATTGCCCCGTCGGTCTCGAACACGCAAATATGCGCAAATGACACATGCTCCCCGGTCCCAATATCCAGGGGAAGCTCGCTGAATTGCTCAGCCAACGTCACGGATGACTTCAATTCAAGCATAGACGTCTACTTCAAATGGTTCGTGAATGGGAGCTATTCTTCTGGATACGACAGCATCAGGTATGCGGTGCCGAATGCTACATTTGCGTATGCTGCTTCGCCCATTCCAGCCGCCGCCGTCAATAAGAGCGACACCTGGGGATGCGAGGCAAGGCCTTACGATGGCCTGCAATTCGGAAGCGCGCTCAACTCATCAACTGTCACTGTGAACAATACCGCACCCTCAATAGGTGCGCCGAGCATCAACAACACCTCCCCGATAAACACGAGCACCATCAGCTGCGACAACGGAACATTCTCCGACGCAGACGGTGACCAACCTGGAATGGGGTATTGGCGCTGGTTTTGGAATGGGTCGGTCCTTGGAGGGCAGACGAGCCAATCCTTAAGCCTTCTCGCCATTGGGGCCCAGGCTACTGACCAGATAATCTGCGAGCACATGTCCGAGGATTCAGGCTATGACCCGAAGAACAGCACGAGGCAGAACAGCACCACGGTGACGCTCACAACCTCGAGCGCCCCTATCCCAAACAACGCCACCCTTTGCAAGGGAACTGCGTGCCTGCCCATCGGTTCAGCGATTTACCTTAACGACTCCCTAAACTGCTCCGCCAACATAACCGACGCAGAAAATTCGACAATCCTGCAAGTAAACTTTACATTCTACAGGAACAGCACCGCTTATTCTGTTGTCTCGCTGGATAATGTCCCGAATGCGTCAATTTCCTACCCGAACAGCTTCCCCCCAGGGGCCCTGCGAAAGAGCGACACTTGGATTTGCGAGGTATCGGCTTATGACGGCGAGTATTCCTCAAACCGGATAAATGGTTCAGTGGCAGCTACTGTAAACAACACTGCCCCGTGGGTAACAGCCCCGTCGATAAACGACACTTCGCCTTACACTGATTCGGTCTTGCTTTGCAACAACGGCTCCTTCTCGGACGCCGACAACGACTCCGAGGGCTCGCGGGTTTGGGGATGGTTCCTGAATGGGACAGTTATTCCCGGGCAGATCTCGCAGACCCTCGACCTCTCCCAGGCAGGGGCAGGGAACAGGGGAGATACGATTAATTGCTCGCAGGACAGTTCTGACACAGGCTGGGATTCGAAATATTCGCTCGAGAACATCTCGACTTCTGTGACAATCATCAACACGCCGCCCTCAACTGCCGTCTCCATCTCGCCCTCTCCGGCAGCCCAGGGGAGCGACGTCACTTGCTCGGCCCTCGCAACTGACGCAGATGGCGACAGCATAAACTTCACATACATCTGGTGGAATGGGGTCACGCAAGTCGCGACAACCTTTACGAATAGCACCACATTCTTGTTGGCAGGAGCGAACACCACTAACGGCGAGACCTGGACTTGCCAGGTAACCCCGTTCGACGGGTTTGCAAACGGGACAGCAACTAACGCGAGCGTTAATATCCAGGCTGCCCCTGCAGGCTGCCCGCCAAATTGCCCGCATCCAACCCCTTCGCTGTCTGCCTCAATATCCGGAAATTGCGTGAACCAGACTTCGACAATAACAATAAGCAGCGATTCTGGCCCGGTCCCAGGCGTTTCCATCAAAATACTCCGCCAAGGTGTTTTATGGCAAATCGTCGAAACCGGCTTCACGGACGCTGCCGGGAGATACGTCTTCACTCCCAACGAAACTGGCCAATACGAGGTACAAGCTTCGCTCTTCGGCTACAATCCCACTACTGCGCGATTCACTATCGGTTACTGCGGCACTTGTGGAATTTGCGATGGCACTTGCCCCGGTCCATCATGCTATGGCTCTGACCCTGACTGCGACCCATTGGGTTTGGCAATCGGCGGTAACGCCTGCCCCGGCGGTGGCCTCTGTTGCGGCGGCTCGTGCAAGAGCGTCTGCACTTCACAGAAAGACTGCAGCGACGGCGACACCTGCACAATCGATTCATGCTCAGGCTCGAACTGCTCGGCCATTTGCGCCCATGCCCCGATAACCTCGTGCTTGAGCAAAGACGGATGCTGCCCGGCCGGCTGCACTTCCCTTAATGATTCAGACTGCAGTCCCACTTGCTCTCCCACATGCAAGGGCGACGTGCCTGGGAAATCCTGCCAGCAATACGCCTGCGTTCTTGGAGATTGCATCGAGTCCCTAAAGCCAGACTGTTGCGGGAACTCCATCTGCGAGCCATCCGCCGGCGAGTCAAACACGAATTGTCCCACAGACTGCCTCCTCTCCTGCGGTAACGGCTTCTGCGACGCGCAGGAGAACAAATGCAACTGCCCATCCGACTGCGGGTCATGCTCAGGGAAATGCGCAGGCGATTGCACCCAGTTCAAGTGCACTCCGGATGGCTGCTCCTGCACGACGATTCCAAATTGCTGCGGAAACGGGGCCTGCGAGAAGCCGGAGAATTTCTTCACATGCTCAACCGATTGCCCGCCAGAATTCCTCTCGCTCAGGATATACTCGCCAAGCTTCGGCCAAGATTTCTTGCGTGGCGACAGGATGCACCTGGCAGTAAAGGTCTTTGCCGAGTTCGTCCCAGCCGCGAACGCCATCGTAAGCGCTTCAGGCTTCTTCGGAAAAGTCATCCTATACGATGATGGCATGCACGGGGACGGGGCACCCGGAGATGGGCTTTACGGGGCTTACGTCGATATAAGCAGCTGGGTTCCCTACGGGCCCCAGGCAATTTCTTTTGATGCCCGGGTAGGGGATTCCAACGGGAAACGTTCTTCAGTAATACTCATAACCAACAACCTTGCCCTAAATATGGTCCTTGACACACCAACGCTTGAGCTTGGCGATACCGTGTTCATATCGGGGAATGTGTCAGGAGGGTCGGATGACACGGAGCACGAAGTTTTGCTCGACCTCTCGGCGTACGATTCGGATATAAGCAAGCAATCCAAGAGGACCAAGGGGGATTTTGATTTCGCATACCGGACATCCTTCCTTGATTCAGCCGGGAATTGGATTGCAACCATCACCGTGATTGATGATGATAACAATACCAGAATGGTTTCGAAGCTGATAGCAGTTGAAGAGCCGGTCCCGGAAAAATTCCTCTCAGTTGAATACTTAAGCCCGGTGCCGGGGGCCTACCTTAAAGGGCAGGATGTCCCGATTACCATCAAGGTCACAGATGCCGGGAACCCAATCACAGGTGCCCAGGCCAAGGCTTATGGCCCGAAGCACAAGGCATTCCCACTTGAGGAGGTCGGGGACGGGGTCTACAGCTCGACGTACAAGATATCCCTGGATGACCCAAGCGGGATATGGGAATTGCAGAGCCGGGTGTATAAGACTGAAAACGGCGTTCTCCACGGAGGCGCTGCCTCGACAGTCGTAGCGATAACAGACGTCCCTATAAAATTGGTGATAACGGAGCCTGCGAAGCAGGACTATTCGATAGGCGAGACTCTCCCCATCAATGTCCTGGCCTCTTACTCAGAGGAAAAGCCAGCAGACAACATTGTTCTACTGGTAAGGCTAAAGGACAGGAGCATAACCGCCCGGCAGGTTGAACGTGGCGTTTATGGCTCGTCCCTCGAGCTCGACCCAGGTCTTCAGGGCGCAAACACAATGATTATTTTTGCGAGAGACCCATATGAAAACTACGGAATTGCGCAAGTTCCATTGAAGGTCCAAGGCTACTCCCCCTGGTATTACATCAAGCTCTACTGGATTCCGATAATCGCCATACTCCTCGTTGCCTTGTCCGTTTCCGCTTATTACCTGCAGCTCGTACGTAAGAGGGAGAAACTAAGGAAATTGCTCGAACAGAAGCAAGAGATAGTCGAGAAGCAAAGGAGAGTCCAGAGCGACTACTTCGTGGAACGCAGCATGGACCGTGGCTCATTTGACCAGCTCTCCCAGAAATACGATGAGGAACTGAGAAAAGTCGAAAGGGAGATGGAGCGGCTGAAATAGATTATTGCGGGGCCTATAGCTGGTGCTTGAGCCTCATCATAAGCGCGTAAACGATAACCAAAACAAGCAGCCCAAGCGAACCAGCGCAGATTTCCACCGAGTAAGGGAAATTCAAGTAACGGTTGAGCCCGAAAAGGTTGAACGAGTTGTAGACGCTCCCGGCTATTATGGCGGCAGCGATTATGCTTATAACGAGCTTGCCAATTGCACTTATCGCCTCACCCATAACAAATCCCAACGTATATATACTACTGAATCTTTTTTATACCTAGCCATATACATTATTCCTGGTGACAATTTGACAAACAAGAAGGGTGCGGTTGGCATAGGAACGCTTATCATATTCATCGCAATGGTTCTCGTCGCCGCCATTGCAGCAGCAGTTCTCATAAACGTCTCTGGGATTCTCCAGCAAAAGGCGATGAAGACCGGGAAAGAAGCGATTTCCCAGGTCTCAGGCAATCTTCTTGTGTCCAGCATCATCGGCACTACCAACTCCGGCATGACCAACATCGAGAACTTTACAATATTCGTTACGGCAGCAGCAGGTGCAAGCAGGACCGACCTGAGCACCCTCGTTGTTAGGGTTGGCAATAATTTCAACCAGAGCACTCTAACATATAACCGCACATCTGCGGCCGCCGGCAATTTCTTCAATATCACCGAAATTCGCGACCCGACTAACCTCTTCAATCCTCAGACTCCAGTAATCGACGGATCCTCCCTCGTTCAAATAAACATAATCCCGGCAACAACAGTCTATTTCCCGACCCGTTCCCAATTCAGGTTCGAGCTGATACCGGAGTTCGGGTCAACTACTGTGATTGAGGGCACTACCCCGTCATCTTATTCGACTACGCTCCAGAATATCTACCCATGAATGTTACGCCCCTCCTTTAGCCTAACGCCAGCAGCATATTTCGCTATCTAGAAATATTATCACTTTAGCCTTATCTCATTACTGCTAAACTGAAAGAACCAGCCCGTCCTTCGCGGCAATCGTTTTCGCAAAAATTCCTCTCGCAACCCGCTCTGCAATCTTTCTCTCGCCCATCTCGCGGTAGTTGTTCGCGTCGAAATGGTCGAGTATGAGAAGCTTCGCTCTTGCTTCCCTAGCCAGTCTCGCGGCGATTTCAGGGGAGAGGTGCGGCCAGTGCCTGAGGGGCTTTGTCCTCGGAGGAAGGGAGCACTCAGTTATCAGGGCATCAGCCTCTTTCCCCAGTTCGGGTATGTTCCCGCAAGGCCCGGTGTCAGTGCAATATGCAATAACCTTCCCCTCAAGCTCGAACCTGAATCCCAGGCAGGGGTCCGCGTGGACCAAGGGAAGGGCATGGAGAGCATAAGGCAGCCGGTTAAGGCCGCATTTGAGCGGAAGCAATTCCACACAGGCTTTCAGCTGCTTCAAATTCGCGGTGAATGGATGGTCAAGCAAATACTCGAGGTCTTTCATGTATTCCCAGGCTGCGAAAATCCTGACGCGGTGCGTTTTCTCGAATTTTGGGAGCGCGTGCAGGCCCCCGGCGTGGTCGAGGTGAAGGTGCGAGAGGAAGACATCGATTTTTTTCTTTTTTTCCTTTTCTGCGAGTTCCGGGACTTTCTCAAACCCGTCCCCGGCATCCAGCACAATCAACCTGTCCTTTGCGACAATCGCGGCGCAGACAGTATTTCCGGTTTTCGTGCAATACCAGCCGTTTGTCCCGAGGAAGATGAGCTTCATGGAATGGACTTTGCCTCGAAAACATTTAAAACAATTGGAAGCCCAATAGGCTCATGGAAAAGTTAAGCGAAAGGATTAAGTCCCGAATACTTCTCCTGGACGGGGCCATGGGAACCTGCCTCATGGGCAAGGGCCTAACACCATCGGACTTCGGGGAAGAGAAATTTGAAGGTTGCAATGAAATCCTCTCGCTCACGCGCCCGGATGCAGTCCGCTCAGTGCACGAGGACTATCTGAAGGCTGGCGCAGATATCATAGAGACAAACTCATTCGCAGGCTCGAGGCTTACGCTTTCCGAGTTCGGCCTCGGGGAAAGGACATTCGAAATCAATCTCGCAGCAGCAAAGCTAGCCCGCGAATGCGCTGATGAATTCAGTACAGAAGAACAGCCCAGGTTTGTCGCTGGCTCGATTGGGCCCACGAACAAGTCGCTCTCCCTTTCCCAGGAAGTCACATTTGGGCAAATGAGGGATTCCTACTACGAGCAGGCGAAAGGGCTTGCGAAGGGCGGAGTCGACTTTTTCCTAATTGAAACGATTTTCGACACGCTGAACGCAAAGGCCGCGTTCTCAGGCCTTCAGCGCCTCTTCTCCGATAGCAGCGAGCTTCCGGTCGCGTTCTCCTTCACAATCGAGAAAGGGGGAGTCATGCTCGCAGGGCAGGACATCGAGGCGGCCTATGTCTCAATTGCGCACGCAAAGCCATTCGCAGTCGGCATGAACTGCGGGTTAGGGCCTGACATGATGCAGGGGCACTTAAAAGAGCTTTCAGGGATTGCTTCAACCAACACAATCTGCTATCCGAATGCCGGAATGCCCAGGGAAGACGGCACTTTCCCGCTTTCGCCAGCGGAATTCGCAAACATCATGAAGAAAATAATGAAGCAGAAGCTCGCGAACATTGTCGGCGGGTGCTGCGGGACAACCCCGAAGCACATTGCAAAACTAAGAAAGCTCATTTCGAATTCCGAAATTCGCCGCATCCCGTCTGTTTCCCGTTCAGCTCTATCTGGAATCGAAACCGTAGCCATAGATGAAGACACGAGGCCGGTTATTGTTGGCGAGAGGACGAACAGCATAGGGAGCAAGAAGTTCCGCGAGCTCATCGCATCAGGGCAGCTTGAAATTGCTGCGGAGATAGGGCGGGCGCAAGTCGAGAAAGGGGCGCACATCATCGACATTTGCCTTGCAAACCCGGAAAGGGACGAGCCCTCCGACACCGAGAAATTCTATTCGATTGTCACTAAAAAAGTCCGGGTTCCGCTGATGATAGACTCAACGAACCCAAAGGCAATTGTTATGGCGCTGGAGAGAACCCAGGGGAAGTGCATCATCAACTCGCTCAATTTCGAGGACGGGTTCGGAAGGGCTAAGGAAGTGATGCCGCTGGCCAAGGAATACGGGGCTGCGATTGTTTTCGGGACTATCGACGAGGACGGCGGACAGGCGATGGCGAAAACAGTCGAGAAAAAGCTCTCGATAGCTCAACGGGCTCGCGATTACCTGGTTAAGGAATGGGGATTCCCAGAGGAGGACATAATACTCGACCCGCTCACATTCCCAGCAGCAAGCGGGGATGCAAACTATTCCGGCAGTGCCAAAACGACTATTGACGCGATTCGGGAGCTAAAGAAGGCTTTCCCGAAATCAAAGACAATCCTCGGGGTGAGCAACGTCTCCTTCGGCTTACCCCCTGCAGGCAGGGAAATCCTCAACTCCGTTTTTCTTTATCACGCGGTGAATGCAGGGCTCGACATGGCAATCGTCAATTCCGAGAAGCTCATCCGGTACCCATCAATTTCGAAAAAAGAGAGGGAGCTGGCAGAGGATTTGCTTTTTGAGCGCACAAAGGACCCGATAACCCCGTTTGTGAATATGTATCGTGACAAGGTTGAGGAACAGGTTAAGAGGAGCGAACTGCCGCTTGACGAACGGCTCGAGTCATTCATAACTGAAGGCAGAAAGGATGGCTTGACCGAGGCTCTAAAAGAGGCACGAAAAGCAAGAACCCCGCTTGAAATAATAAACGGCCCGCTAATGGGGGGAATGCGGAAGGTGGGCGACCTCTTCAGGGAGAACAAGCTCATAGTTTCCGAGGTTCTCCAGAGCGCTGAGTCGATGAAGGCTGCGATTTCTTACCTGGAGAATTTCATGGAAACGGGCTCTACTGCAAAGAGGGGCAAGGTCATTCTAGCGACAGTTAAGGGAGATGTCCACGACATAGGCAAGAACCTCGTCCATATCCTGCTGAAGAACAACTATTATGAGGTCATTGACCTCGGGATTAAAGTGCCCCCTGAAAAAATCATTGCCGCCTGCAAGGAGCATAAGCCGGATGTGATATGCCTTTCAGGCCTTCTCGTGAAATCCGCTGAGATGATGGTCGTGACAGCTGAAGCGCTCAAGGAAGCAGGAATTTCGGTTCCGCTCCTTGTTGGCGGGGCAGCCCTCACAGAGAAGTTCACTAAGGAAAAGATAGCGAAGGCTTACTCCGGACCTGTTCTTTACTCAAAGGATGCGATGGCAGGGCTCCGCCAAGTGGAGGAATTAATCTCGCATAAGGGGAAAGTGAAAAAGGAAAAGGTTCCGCAAGAGGCAGCTGTTCCTCCGAGAACAGAGCAGATGAAAGAAGGTCCCGCACCTCCCCACTCCGCCCCAGCTCATCCAAGAAAGGCCCCCGATCTCTTGCCCCGCATCCTAAAGGATTTCGACCTTCAGGAAGTCTTCTCCAACATTGACAAAAAAAGGCTCTACTCGATGCACCTCGGCCTTGAGGGCAACGAAGGGAAGGCGAAGATTCTGACCGGGCAAGTGGAGGAAACGGAATCATTCATAATAAAAAACAACCTGCTTGAGCCCCGTGCCATCTACCAATTCTTCGAGTGCAATTCAAGGGGAACTTCGATAGTCGTCTTTCAAGGCGAAAAAGAACCCGAGACTTTGGATTTCGAGAGGCAGAAAGGAGGGGAAGGGCTTTGCGTTTCCGATTTCGTCGCCCAAGAGGGAGCAGGCAGGGACTCAATATGCCTGTTTGTTACTTCCTGCGGGAAGGGAGTTCGGGAAAAGGCAGAAGAGCTCCGAGAATCTGGGGAATACCTGAAGTCCCACCTGCTCCAGCTCCTGGCGCTTGAGTGCGCCGAGGCGCTCGCCGACATGGTCCACAAGAGGATTCGGGAGGAATGGGGCATCGAGGCGAAAGGAGCCCAAAAAAACAAGCCCCAGGGGATACGCATAAGCTATGGCTACCCGATGTGCAGGGACCTCGGGGAGCAGAAGAAATTATTTAAGCTTCTAAAGCCGGAGAATATCGGAGTCAAGCTTTCCAGCGGGCTCATGATGGACCCGGAGGCAAGTGTTTCCGCCCTCGTGTTCCACAACCCGAATGCGAAATATTTTTAGATGATGAAATGAAAGGGATGAAAAAAATAACCGAGCTGCTCGATAGCGGGTTTACCCATTCAGTAGAGCTGGTTCCGCCCAGAAACTGCTCGGGCATAGACGAGCTTTTTGAAAAACTCAAGGAATTGCGCGAAATCGGGATTGATTTTCTAAGTGTCACCAAAGGCGCTGGAGGAAGCTTGCGGGGAGGGACCCTTCCCCTCGCATATTTCGCTTATTCAAAATACAAGATGCCCTCAATTGCGCACTTCACCTGCAGGGAGATAAACCGCTACGAGGTAGAGAACCTGGTAGTGGACCAGAACTACTTCGGGATAAACAACATACTCGCGCTCAGGGGCGACCCGCCTGCTGGGGCGAAAGGAAAAGAATGGAGGGGCGAGCACAAATACGCTTACCAGCTGGTCGAGCAGATAACGAGGGCGAACGGGGGGAGATACATCAAGCGGGCAGGATTCGATGACGAATCCCTCGAGTATCACCCCGGCGCAAAAACCGATTTCTGCATAGGTGTCGCTGCCCATCCGCAGGAGGTGCCGGGCAAGAGGGCGGAATACCTCAAAAGGAAAGTGGATGCAGGGGCCCATTTCGCGATAACCCAGATGGTTTTCGACCCAACTCGATACAAGGAATTCGTTGAAGAGGTTCGAGAACTCGGGGTCCAAATCCCGGTTATTGCTGGCGTTCTCCCGGTTGACTCGAAGAACAAGCTCGAGCTTGCGGAATCGAATTTCAATATCCCTGTGCCCGAGTCGTTCTTTGCCCCGCTCGCGGGAATCGAGGATGAGTCGGAATTCAGGAAAAAGGGAATCGAGCAAACCGTTTCACTCTGCAGGGAATTGAAGAAAGCAGGGGCCCCGGGAATACACCTCTTCATCTTCCAGAATACCAAAGTCGCGAAAGAGATTTTCGGGAAATTGGGGGATTAGGCCAAAAGGTTAAAATGTTGAACTCCGTTATTCCAAGAGGTGATTTAGATGCCTGATATATTGCTCGTGAACTCGCCGGTCCCGCCCGGCTATAAGGTCAAGAAGATATTCGGTTTAGTTACCGGCGTTACCTCAAGAACAAGAGGGATGGGCGGTCAATTCCTGGCAGGGCTCCAGGCGATTGGGGGTGGCGAAGTCAGTGCATATACCACCGAGATTGAGAAAGCCAGATTCGAGGCAATTGAGCGGATGCGCGAGAAGGCGCTCGGGCTCGGGGCGAACGCAGTAGTGAGCGTCGATGTCGAAACAGCCGACCTAGGGACTTCAATCATAGTTGTCACTGCAACCGGGACTGCGATGATACTGGAAAATCCACAGTGAGATGAAAAAATGACGGAAATCGGGGGGCTTTTTTGCTGTGGCAGCTCCTTTCTAATCGGGATACTTGCCCTGCTCCTCGCCATATACTTCTTTATGAAAAGCAGGAAAGGCGAACAGGAGCTTGAAAGGAAGATGAAGGAAGGCCCGAAGGACAACGTCTAACTTATTTTATATCTTTGTTTTCCAATACTAGCCCATGGATTTCGTCCCGATACTGCTTACAATCGCCGGGCTCGCGCTTTTCGAGACCATCAGCAGCGTCGACAATGCCGTGATAAACGCCGAAGTGCTCACCAAGATGAGCGCGAGGGCCCGCAGGTGGTTCCTCCTCTACGGAATCCTAATCGCAGTTTTCGTTCTTCGGCTTGCCCTTCCTCTCGCCATTGTCTGGGTCGCAAACCCGTCGCTTTCCCCGCTCGACATTCTTCTAGCTGCGTTCAGCGGGGACATGAAAATTGCGCAAGCAGTTGAGGCGAGCTCCCCAATACTGCTCGCTGGGGGAGGGGTTTTCCTTGTGTTCCTCTTCTTCCACTGGCTTTTCCTCGAGCCCAAGCACTATGGGCTCCCGTCGGCTGAGGAGTTCTTCATGAAGCAGGGAGTCTGGTTCTACACCGTGGTGTCCATCGCCCTAACCGCCATAGTCTGGTTCGCACTGCAAGCGAACACGATGATGGCGTTCGGGGCAGTTGTCGGTTCCACTGCGTTCTTCATCACCCATGGGTTCAAGCAGAATGCAGAGGAAAAGGAGAAGGAGCTTCTCGGGGGAGAAGGTTCAGCCCACATGAGCGACTTGAGCAAAATCCTGTATCTTGAAGTGATAGACGCGACCTTCTCAATCGACGGTGTTGTCGGGGCATTTGCTTTCACGATGTCGGTTCCGCTCATAATGATTGGGAACGGGCTCGGGGCGCTCATAGTGAGACAAGTCACAATTTCAAACATCGAGTCCGTGAAGAAGTACAAATTCTTGAAGAATGGGGCAATGTATTCGATTCTCGTGCTTGGTGTCATCATGCTCTTGGATGCATTCGGGGCCCACATCCCGAGCTTCATTTCCCCGATAGCCACTTTCGCAATAATCGGCTATTTCTTCTGGCTTTCGAAAAAGGAATTGGGAAAGAAAAAGGACTGAGCCAGAAACCCCGGGACAAGAAACTAGGAGTAAACAAGGATACTAAAAAAGCGGGCTAGAATTCGCCGAGTAAAGCTGGAGTATGGGAACCGAGTAAATAAAGAGAACCTTATTTACTCCCCATAACGGAGATTAAGCGTTATATCCACCACTTACCTTTTTTATCCCTCTTGAAAACAAACCAATAAGCAAAATACCAACCAAAGAACGAAAGCGCCCATTGTATTGCGCCCCGGGAAAAATATAGAGCCACTAACCAAAGAATGAAAACGAGCCAGTTTGGAATTTTGATGCTCTTCAATTCCATACCCTGACCCCGATAAATTAACGATGCTTAAGGGTTTTAAGGCTTACTACAGAATACGTTAAAAATAAGCAAGTCTGGAGAAATAGGACTCTTGGCTTATGGCCCCAGGCGACCGAACAGAACGAACCTTTGTGAGGGTTTTTGCGCCCCAGCGCAAAATCTGGGGTTGAACCAAGCAAAGATAAGTCGTCAGGGGGTCAGGAGGAGCTTGAAACCTAGGGGGACCGACAAGTGCTCTGGCACTTGTGGTCCATTTTTCTCTTGGGAGAAAAATCGGATGTGCCCCCTGGGTTCAGAGCCCTAGGCGCTCGTCTTGAAGCTTCCAAGAAGCGCTTATTTTCGACATGGTTCTAGCAACAAGATTATAATAGTCTGCGTAGGTTAAGATATTCGAGGTACGTCTATGGATTGGCAGAACGATAATAGCGAACATGCGAGAATCTGGAATAGTGCCGTAGGTAAAATAGTCAAAGCTCTTGACAAGACTGACTTACAGACCGCAACCCGTGTTTTTTCTTACGACCTCCATTGGTTTTTCAATAAAATTCCTTTTGACGAACACATGTTCAATTGGTTTTTTCTAGCCTGGCTCATCCCATGTTTTATGAAAGAAAATGAGCCACTGATTCGCTGGTACATCAAGCACCACGGCCGCAACCTCACGAAAGAAGAAGCAGAAGTTTTGTTTGGCGCGAGGGAAAGCATATTCGGAGTTTTTAACGTCAAATCACAAATTGAGAGCGAACTTAAATTAGTGGACACATCTGGAAAAACTTTTTTCGTTGACACCATAAATTTGGAAACTATCAAAACAGGAACCGCAGTCATAGCAAGACTCAACTCAAAAGGGAATGGCAAGTATTTCGCCCCAGGGCCGATTATCCCATTTGAGGATAACACGCTTTTCATAAAAATGAAGAACCATAGAAAATTTCGCGATTCATGGAGCGATTACTTAGTGGGCTTTTTCAAATACCTAGTTTCTGAAGAAAATCTCAGTGAGAAAACGGCGGACAAGCACACGGAAAACGTAAATTTACTCATGTTTTTCCTGGAAACCGAACTTGAAGTCGATTCGTTTAGCAAAGTTACAAAGACAATGCTTAAGACGGATTTCAAGAAATACGTAAAAAGGTATATACTTGGAGCTCCAGATATAGACAAGGTTTACTACTCATTATTCAAATTCTTTGACTATTTGGAAGAAGAACGAGAAATCAAAAACGAAGAGGCTCTAAATTGGCTTCAGGCGAGAATCTAGCTCGTTGGTCAGATAGCTCGTTTCGATGAGTTACTTTCTCGCTAAAGCTCGATGGTACAAATCTTCCGCGTATTCGAGCGCATCCTGCAACACTTTTTCTTCAAATGAGCCGTACCTGTAGCCGGCCTGGTGGAGCTTTGTGGCATAGCCGAGGTACCTGTCGTAATCCGCTCTCGAGATTATCTTTTTCTCAAGCAGGTTGTCCCTGACCAAGAACTGCAGCGCCAGCCTTCCGGTGAACTCTTTCTCTCCGCCAGGATAAGCTATCCTCTTTATCCCCTGCTGGTAAAGCATCGCCTCAAGGGAGTTCTCAATCGCCCTGAAAACTTCCTCTGCAGCAACGAACGGTCTGTCCTCCTCAAGGTTGTTCTTGGCCGACATCAAATATTGCTCAGTTTTCTCAAGAGCCCACTTAACCAAATCTTCTCGGCTTCCTTCCATGCAGCTCAACTCCTTCGGATTGCACGTTCAGAATGAACGCGTCCTTCCTCTCAAGGGCTTCAACATACTCAGCTTTAGTCATCACAACCGGATAACACACCATCCCATACGCCAAACTTATCTCGTTGTTTATGTACGAAACAAGGGAATCAAACAGTTTCTCCTTCTCACTTTCGTCTTTTAAGACAAACACCAAATCGATGTCGCTCGGAGCCTTCACGAGGTCGCTTTTTACCTTTCGTTTTGCGACGCTTCCAAAAAGGATTACTGCCTCCACGCTTTTGGATGAGGAAACCGCAAATTCAGTTATCTTCCGCGAAGCATCCAAGTAAACGGCGTTCAAGTCCTTAAACAGCCTCTTTAAGGCAGGCACGAGAAAGTGCTTCCTATTCAGTGAGTAAAGCTTCGTTTTCCCGACTCTCTCAAGACGCACAAGCCCGCTCCCGACGAGGTCCGGCATCTGCCTGTTCGTTTCTGACAAAGCCGTTCCGGCAGCCTTCGCAAGGTCCTTCTCAACATAAGCCTTATCTGGATGATTGACCAGCACATTAAGAATACCTATTTTCGTGCCTGTTCCAGTTATCCTTTCGAGGTACATAATTATCACTTTCGGTTTTCAGAATTGTATTTCTGAAATAAGAATTATAAACGTTTCCATCACTACAGAATCAGATAGCCCCAGGCGAGAATCGAACTCGCGGCTTTTTGCTTACCATGCAAACACTCTACCTCTGAGTTACTGGGGCAATGCTTCAGAATTTAGTCGTGTCAATCTTAAAATACGTTATGGTGCCCTTCTCGACAACTGCAAAAACAGCCCGCTTCCTGACAGCATGCGCCCGCTCGAGCATTCCGCGAAGCTCTTTTAGGGTGGCTTTCCCCTTTTCAACAACCCAGACCAGATACCTCGCAGGCTCCTCCTCAGGCCTCGAGCCCCTCGCATAGACCCGAAAAGACGGAGTTTCAGTCTTGCCGTCCCTCGCCACATAGCCAGCAGCCCTCAAATCCCTAAAAACAAGGAACAAGTCCCGGATTCCTTTATTTTTCTTCTCGAATTCCGAGAGAAGCGAAGCGAAATCGATTTTTTTGTTTTTCTTGCTAACTTCGATTTTCTTCTTCTCAACCAAGTAAAGGGCTTCGAATGGGGCAAGCACTAACAATTTACCCTCTTTTTCCCCGAAGCCCTGCTCGGCAATGGGCTCGAAGTCCTTCGAAACAACAACTTTCCCGTTCTTCAGCTCAGCCATACAGTCACTCTGGAAACCAAATTTAATAAACAGTCCCTCGAATAACCAAATATGCCAGTTATAATCTGCTCCGAGCAGTGCAAGGCAGGCCAGAACATCAAGGAATGGCTCATCAGGAAGCACGGGTTTGCGAAAGCGGAGCACGAAAAATTCAAGGCCTGGGAGAAGGGTGAGCTTCTGATGATTGAAGCCCCCGAGAAATTAGTTGAAGTCGATTACCTGGACGAATATTTCGCGGCTGATTTCTACATTTTCGCAAGCAAGCACAAGAGTGAATCAGGCAAGCCGAGCTTCACTGTCCACACCTGCGGGAACTGGGGGCCAGAAGCGAAGGTTGGCGGAAGGCAAAGAGAACTAGCTTATTCAGCCCCAATCCCGAAAAAGGTCGCATTCCAGCACCTCGCGAAAACCCCTTTGGAAGGCTTCGAGCTGACTATGGAATGCACGCACCACGGCCCGACAAACATGAAGACTCCGCTCATGTTCATCGAAATCGGGAGCACTGAAAAGGAGTGGGTGAATGAAAGAGCTGGAGAGATTATCGCAGATGCCATAATGAAAATAACGGGTCCGGAACTCCAGAAATTCAGAATAGCGATTGGAGCTGGCGGGACCCACTACTGCCCCTCATTCTCGAAGCTCGAACTAGAGACAGACCTCGCTTTCGCGCATATTATTCCGAATTACGCAGTCGATTTGTTGGAGGAAGAGACATTCGTGCAGGCAGTTGAAAAGAGCGGAACAAAACTTCTCGTCCTTGACTGGAAAGGCCTGAAGGGCTCGCAGAGGGAGAAAATAACCGGGTTCGCGAAGAACTCGGGGCTCGAAATTACAAGCGACAAGGAATTGAGGAAAAGCTAGCGGGTGCGAGGGAAAAGGCGAGAAAATGCTCCGCGAGCTGGGCGAGAAGAATAACGGCGACGAGTGATAAGGGATTGGTGGGAAGCTAGCCTTTGTGCGCGTCTTTCATGTGCCCGAGCAGTTTTTCAAGTTCAGCAAGCTTCTGCGCCTTCTCAAGCGCAATCGGGTCGAGCTGGATTTTCTTGGGTCCCCCATCCGAAAACACATTCTGCTCACGCATCGCATAATACGCATCGTGCATGTCTTTTGTAACGGATTCCCATTCTTTCTTGAACTCGGGGCTCCCCGTGCATTCCTCGTATATATCCTTCTTGACCCGGGCCACATTGCTATCGGGCTTTCCAGTGAGGCGGTTCTGGTGGTCGATGCTCTGGGCATGGGCAAGGGCGCTGGCGAATTCGTGGGCCTTTTCCTTTATCTCCCTAGGAGCCAGGCTCTCCCTCCTGTCGAGCATGTCCCTGACGTGCTGGCTTATGTCCGGCCTCTGCTGGATTGGCATCGTCGCGACCATGCTAATATTCTCCTAAAATTCGTTTATATACCTTATGTGAACTACCACCCGATAAATCGGGTGGCATCTTCTTTCCTCGATGAAATTGCTATCTCATCTCCAGAAGCGTTACTTCCCGCAGTTCCTGCGGTAGCTCGATTGAGTATGTTTCTTGCGGCGTTTATGTCCCTATCCATAGTCAGACCGCAGAAAGGGCATGCATGCGTTCTGTCTGAAAGCTTCTTTTCTACAACAGCGCCGCAGCAGCTGCAACCTTTTGTCGTGTTTCTTGGGTCTACGAACATTACCTCGCAACCAGCTCCTTCCGCCTTGTAGACGAGCATGTTCGCAAACATGTTCCAACCTGCATCGTGAATTGATTTTCCAAACCTATGCTCAGCCATTTCCTTACTCCTGAGAGCTTCTAGCGCAATCAAAGAATAGCTGTTCACAAGCCCATTCGAAAGCTTGTGAAGGAAATCGCTCCTGCAATTTGAGATTCTTTCATACTCAACTGCGATTTTTAATTTCGCCTTCTCCCTGTTTCGGTTGCCTTTTTTACATCTTGAAAAGCGCTTCTGACGAGAGGCAAGGCGCTCTTCGTGCTTTTTGAAGTGCTTTGGGTTTCTGATGATTATTCCGTTTGAGAGTGCCGCAAAGTTCGTCAATCCCAAGTCAATTCCAACTTTTTCTCCTCTATTTTCTTTTGGAAAGTGTTTCTCTTTTTGAACACAGAATATTGCAAACCACTTTCCAGAAGCTTCTCTTTTCAAGGTCAGCGTTCTGACAAATCCTTTAATCTCGCGGTGCTTCTTGATTGAAATCTCTCCGAAAGGAGTGACTTTGAGTTTCTTCCCAAGGAAAAAACCAAACTGTGGATAATAAAGACTCTTCATCCTGTCAAATGATTTGAAGCGCGGAAAGCCGGCCTTTGGGCCGCTCTTTTTCCACACCGAATCGTAGAGTCTGTTTGCAACCGCCTGCGCGGTTTGTGAATAAAGACCACTGTGCTTGACGAATTCCATAAGGGCGCTCTTCGTCGGAAATTTTTCGAAGTTTTTGTAGAACTCTTTCACAAATTCAAGCATCTCATTCCACAATTCCTTTGACTGCCATAGGTGAGAACTGAGACTCTTTTCTTGAGTTTTTGAAGGGTAAAGCCTGAATTTGTATGATAGCATGATTACCCCTCAGTCGCTCCGAATAAAAGGGCTAGGAGGGTAGGTTTCCAGTAAACGCCGTATCCACTTGTTAAAATGGGTAAAAGTTGGCGTTCCATAAATTCTTAAACCCCTCCCCCAATAGCTAATTATGTACGTCCTTGAGCACGAGGTTGATTCGGTTCTTGCTAAGGTGATTGCGAGAATAAAGCCGACTCAGGCCGAGAAGCGAGAAGAGGAAAAACTCGTTGAAGAGATAACGGCCAGGCTGAGAAAAGTCGTTCCGCCTTTCATAGAAGTGATGATGGCCGGCTCGATAGCCAAGGACACGAACCTGCGGGGCGACAGGGACTTCGACCTTTTCCTTCTGTTCCCGCTCTCGCACTCACTCAAGGACCTCGAAGTGATGGGCCTCGATTGGGCGAAAAAGGCAGTGGAACCGCACAAATGGCATATTGGCTATGCCGAGCACCCCTATCTCCGTGCCAATTACAAGGGTTCGAAACTTGACATAGTGCCTTCGTTCAAGATTTCCCACATAGACGAGAGAGCTTCCTCAGTGGACCGCTCGCCCCTTCACACCCAATACATCAATTCGAAGCTAACGCCTTCCCAGAAGGACCAAGTGAGGCTGCTGAAACGGTTCCTCAAGAACATAGGCATTTACGGGGCCGAGCTAAAGACAGAAGGGTTCTCAGGCTACCTTTGCGAACTCTTAATCACATACTACGGTTCGTTCAAGCAGCTCCTCAAGTCTGCTGAGCAGTGGAAGGGCCAGATAGTTCTCGATATCGAGAGGCATTATGGCGAGCACGAGCTCGCTGGGAGATTCCTCGCCCCCCTCGTTGTAGTGGACCCGGTTGACAGGGACCGGAACGTTTCCGCAGTTGTCTCCAAGACATCGGTAAGCAGGCTCGTCTACTCAGCAAGGGAATTCCTCAAGAAGCCGAAGGAGGAGTTCTTCTTCTCAGAAAAGAAACCATTTTCTCTTCAGAAGGCGAAAGAGCTAATGGAGTCAAGGGGAAGTACCTTCATCTGCCTCTTCTTCAAAGCCCCAGAAGTTGTCCCAGACATACTCTGGCCGCAACTCAAGAGAGCAGAGAAGAACCTAGCGAAGCAGCTCGAGCTCGAAGAGTTCGTTCTCTTGGGCCACGCACACTGGTCAGACGAAGAAAAGCACTGCGCGCTCCTTTTCGAGTTTAGCTCCTGCTGCCTGCCTGCAGTCAGGAAAGCGCCCGGGCCTCCGACATTCCAACCCGTAGATTGTGAAAATTTTGTGGAAAAGCACGCGAAATCGCCTCATGGGGTTTGGATTGAAGGGGACAGGCTCGTTGCCCTGGAAAAGAGAAAGCACACGAGCCCGGAATCTGCACTAAAGGAACTAGTAAAAAACCCGAGAAATTACGGGATTCCCGAACACCTTGCAGAAACATTCACACGAGCAAGAATCCTCAAAGGCGAAGAGATAGCCATCAAGGAAAACCTCGAACTGCTCGCGATTTACCTTTGCCGGTCTCTCCCCTGAGGTGTTCTATTGGAAAAGATTTACGAGAGGGACGCTTACGAGTCGAAATTCAGCGCATTCGTAGGGGAAGTGCTTGAAAAGGACGAACGGCTTCATATAGTCCTAGACTCAACTGCTTTTTACCCAGGCGGCGGAGGGCAGGGTTGCGACAAGGGCACTCTTGATGCGGGCTCAGGCCTCGCCCAGGTCATAAACGTATACGAGAAGGACGGGAAAATCTGGCATGAGTGTGAGATGAGCGGCTCGTTTTCCAGCGGCCAGAAAGTCGAGGGCCTCATCGACTGGGAACGGCGCTATACGATGATGAAGTCTCACACTGCAGAGCACATACTCTTTCATTGCCTCAAGGATATACTCAAGGACATCGAAATGGTCAAGGTGCAGATAGCCCAAGACGGTTCAAGCATTTTCGTAAGATATCCTGGCGAACTCCTCATGGATAATGTCATTGAAGCAGAAAAGTGCGCCAACTCCATAGCCAACAAGCGCCTTAAAGTCACGGTTAAGGAATACAAGAAGGAAGAGATTCCAAAAGGGACTCGGGCGAAACTTGAAAATATTGATTCCGAAATAGTGCGGGTAATCCATATCGGCGATTTCGACATATGTGCATGCGCGGGGCTCCACGTCAAAAAAACTGACGAGATTGGAATAATAGCAATTTCGAACCTCACACGCGAAGGCACCGGGCAGCACAAGATTTCGTTCCTCGTAGGCCAGGATGCGCAGGACTACCTGCTCCAAACCAAGCTCGCCTGCGAGAGGGCCTGTTCAATCCTGCAAACAACATCCGACAAGCTTGAGAAGACTGCCGGCAACCTGAGGGCCGAGAAGGAGAGGCTCGAATATGCCGTGAAATCGCTCAACGAGAGGATTCTTGATGAGATGAAGCCGGCTCGGCTCAAGGACCACTACCTCTATTCAAAGCTCCTTTCTGGCATGGATAACAAGAAATTGATGGAGAAAGTCGGGGAGCTCATAAAGACAGGCAGGACGATAGTCCTTTTGGCAAACAAGGAAGGGGATAAGGGTTTCCTGGTTATCGCCAAGAGCCCAGACACTTATATTGACATAAAAGAGGTCGCGGAAAAGGCGTTCGCGAAGATGAATGGGAAAGGAGGAGGGCAGGACAACTTCATCTCAGGTGCAGGGGAGGGCTCGAAGCTTGGAGCAGCATTTGGATTTGCCGAGGAGGAGCTCACCGAGAAGCTGATGGCCTAATCCCGCTCCTTCTTCCCAGGTCGTATATATCAAACGGGGCATCCCCGTCTTTTTCAATGCTCTTTAGAATTTCGCCAGCAAGCATTTTCCTTATCCGTTCATACTGTTCCTTCCCCACTTCCACATTCCCGATGGCATAGCGCAGGTTCTTCGCATTAAAACAGAAAAGGCACTCGGAAAGGTCCTCGCAGTTGTGGCAGAACATGCATCGGTGGCAGTTCTTGCAGCTGTCCATCTCCATGCACATCGTGACATTCACGCAGTCATAGCACCTTACGGAGTATTTCGAGCCAACGAGAAGGGTGCCGGACCCGAACACCGCCTCGCAATCCTGCATGTGGGCGCAGAAGGCGCATTTCTTCGCATAGGTCGCGTCAGCCACCTGATACGTGTCGGCCGAATGGTACATGCAGACCGTATCCGTGGTGTTGATGTTCTCACCCTCCTTGAACTGGATAGGATAGTAGGCGAAAGGAGACATGAGTTTTATCATCCTCTTTAGGTCCGCTCCCTCGCAGTCCTCGGGCTTGACGTGCACCTTCGCAGTCTCGAATCCCTCTTCAACCCTTATTATCCTCTCTTTCGGTGCATTCGCACCCCAGAAATATCTCGCGTAGTAAGCTTCATTGCCAAAAGGCGTCTTCACCTTGCCAACTTTCTCAACTCTCCTCGTCAGGAACTTTTCGTATTTTTTAACCGGCCGAAGCTCCTTTCCCAGCACAAGTTTCGTTACGTCAGCAAACGCGTCGTCTATCGGTCTCATGTCACCTTCCGGGTTCGGAATCCTAGGGACATTGACAAGCGACAGTTCTTCCTTGGTCGGCGGAGGAAAGTCGAAGAGGGAATAGAAGGACTTGTGCTTCTCGATGTATTCCCTGCTCTCGTCCACCAGTTTCTTCCTCAATTCGAAATACTTGTCTTTCTCAAGCCCGAGGTTTCCTATGACATACCTTTTCGCCCTCTGGTTGAACGAGAACATCGCTTGGCTGCAGCCGTGGCAGTACAGGCAGAAGAACATGTCGGAGGAGTTTGTCGTTACGCAGGTCTCAAAGGCCCGGGTGAGCCTGTCAGACCCAATGACTCTTATGAGATATTTCCCGCGAATCAGCGGGGAGGAACCGAAGATGTATTCGCTGTCGCTCCTTACGTAAGCCGATAAGGCGACATATTTCGAAGAGACGATTGTGTGGGCGTCATAAACGTGAAAGCTGTCCGTGCAGTTGTCCGCCTTCTCGAAGTTTGCACAGTTGCCGAAAACCTTGTTCCCGGCATAGGCAATCCTGTCGCCAATCGCTTCCAGCAGCGAGTCGATGTCCTTTATCTCGTTTATTGAAAGGGGCTGGAACTTCTTCAGGTAATCAATCTCGTCTTGAGAAACATACCTCGCATCCTCCGGGTACCTGGAGTGGGAAACAACGACATCCTTCCCGGAGACCGAGGATTTCCTCAGAACAGCTGGCTGGTAGTGGTTCCTCAGGAGATAGGGCTTCAGCTCCTCGAGGGTAACGTTGCATTCCCCGAAAATCGCCCTGAAAGTCTC
>JAKAKT010000061.1 GCA_021813385.1 Microcaldota archaeon | reverse complement strand
GGACTCTCAGGAACGAGAAGGGCGCGGGTATTTATGAGGTGCTTGCTTCGGTTGTTGCGACTTGGGAACTGCAAGGAGTCGAGCCGAGAGGGGCATTAGTGGCTGCCGTCAGGGGCTAAACACATACCGTAGAAGTATCTCTTGAAATACTCGCTCTCATACCAGTATGCCACAGCGAAGATTCCGAGAAACATCACCAGCACAAGAATGATTGTCGCTAATGGCCCGATTAATCCAAAAAGGAAAGCGCCTGCTATGAAAAACAGTATAAGCCCGCCGAGGCCGAGGCCGAAGAACAGCCCCAGCGTCTTTTTTAGGATTTTCTCCCGCTTTAGCGGATATTGCGAAATGAGCGTATCAGTCGACAACTTTTTTCACCTTCTTTATTTTCTGGAAAAGCGCGGTCTTCAGGGATTCCGCGTTCTCTTTTGAAAGGCCAGGGATGTTCTCCGAGCCCCTGCCTGTCGCTGTCGCCGTGAATACCGAGACGTTCCACAGCCCGAACAGCATCTCGAAAATCGACTGGTTTATGTGTATGTCCTGGATTCTCTCGTATCGAATCATCGTGTAGCTCGCCTTGAACACGCCTTTCCTCGAGAAGAAATGGTCCGGGCGCAGCTCGAACGCGAATTTTTTCAGGAACTCGCCGAAATACCACCACTCGAAAACAACTATTGCGACAAGTAAAACGAGCCCGAGTATTGGGAAAAACGGGGAAATCAACGTTGCGATGAGCGTGATTGCGAATAGAATCCCGAGTGCCCCAAAAGAAATCAGCATGTTCGGAAATGCAATCGCGTATCTCGCGTTCGGCGCGAAGTCGACAAATCGTTTCGAAAAATCTTCGCCAAGCATAAATCGTATTTGAAACAACTGATTAATAAAGTTTAAATACCTCCTAAGAGAAAAGAAAGAAACATTCGATTAGAAGGCGACCAAAGAGGTGCGTTTGATGGAGATGAGCCCAACACAGATTCACGAGAAGCTGCAGGAATTCGGCGTTTCGAAGCTCGACGCGGAGCTCGTTGTAAATTGCATAAACAAGAAAAGCTCTTTCACTTGGCTCAACACCGACCCCATCACTCAGGACCAGATAAGTGTTGTCAATGATTTCATCGCCCAGAATGACATGGGAGTCAAGGTCATCCTCTCCGAAGTCCCTTACCAGAGCAAGTTCATCTGGGACGTGAAAATCACGGCCCCGAAGCCGGCACAGGCCCCGGCATCCCCGCAAAGCCAGGCGCCTGCCCCTGCATCGGGCCAATCGCCTGCGCCAGACTTGAACAAGAAGAACCTCGGGCCGGAAGGCAGGTTCAAGAGCCTCTCGGAACTCGGGCTCTAGACTTGCGCCATAATACTCTTATTTTTCGGGTGCACTTGGCACTCTCTCGAGAACTCCTGCTCCTTGCGAATCTGTCTTGAACTCGTTGTCAAATCGCGATAGCGCTTCCTTGTTCGCCCAGGTCGCGTAAGCTATGAATATAGCGTGCAACCCGGAACAGCCGATGATTACTGCCGCCACCGGGCTCATTCCTGCCTTGATTGCCGCGGTTATCGCTGCCCCGAAAGCATAGTAGAAGACCGGGAATGGGCTAAGGGCAACCCCTGCCGCTCGAAACAACCATCGCTTCGCCGACGAGACCGTCTCGCCCATTCTCTCTTTCGCATCAAGCTTTTTTTCGAATTTGAAAGCAAGCCCGGCCAATGCGTTCATGTTTAGGGTGCTCCATTGCGAGAGGAAATTATTGAAGCCGGTTTTTCTGAACGTGCCGATGCTGAAAATGTACCAGCTGGCGCCTAACGCGAGGATGTTCCCGAGGAAATCGCCGGTTATCCCGCCGGCTAATCCCTGGGCCGTCTTGCTCATCGAACTGAGAGAGGTGAAGAACAGGGTCGTGAAAATCGGGATTACGCTGCCCACCCGGGTAGCCACGAACTGGGCAACCGGGTATTTGACTTTCGCGCTCAGCGCCCTTTCGCCCTCCTCGTTCCGAAGCACGAAGACCTGCTTGACTGAACGCATATCGTCCCTCATTCTTGAGGGGACTTTCGCCGCATAACCGAGTTGCCTCCGGAAGAAAACCCTTACCGGAGTTCTGTTAGCACCGGCGTTATCACTAGCCGGCGTATTTCTTCGGATAAGATTGGCGTTCATACTAGAAGGTATTTTTGCGCTATTAGACTATATAAATATTCGTTTTTTGCAAAAGATTTCCTTAATCAACGCATCCTAAACTGAGTCTGCTCCCACGCGATAAAATTGATTAGGAAAGATGGATAATTTCGGGCTTCTTCATTCCCTACTCGGTATGAGTGTTCTCTGTATGACTATTGACGCCATAGCTATACAAAAAGCATATAAGTCCAATACAAGCCCTACCACAAATGGAACCGATACGGACCTCAAACTCCATCTCGATTCATTCTTGAAATCCATATCTTCCGGTTTAGAAATATTAATTTTGCAGAACTCCAACCCTTTTTCGCGCGCAAGCTTTATCTCCTCGGAGACATATTCTCTCGTGGTCACATCGTATCCCTGCCCTTTCTTTTGGTTGACCATCAAATTTATGGCGCACATATCGGCGTCATTTTCAACTACGAAGAGTCCACTTCCACTATCATTCGCTGAGGAATATTCTACTTTAATCACCTTTTTTGGAAGTTCATTGGATTGATAAGTTTCTGAAGAAAAGTTTGCAGGCCAGATAATCTTGCCGGGCGTATTCCCAGAAACTCCTTTTGCTCCAACCTGCCCAGTGAACTCGAGTGCAGACAAAGCTGAATTTTCTGCCGTATCCTCAACAACCGCTTTAGTGCAGGGGTCTTAGGGGGCAGCGAGCCCCCTACCGCCTAACCCTACCCGCTTTAGCGGGTGGATACAGGCGGACAGCCAGGGGAGTTTGAGGG
>JAKAKT010000043.1 GCA_021813385.1 Microcaldota archaeon | reverse complement strand
AGCTGGAAACACCAGCTCAGTCGTTCTTGAGGAAGCAGAGGAAGAAGAAACAGAGAATCGAGGCTTTGGTGGTCAGATGAGGGGCAAGTTTCAACACCGAGAGGAAATTAATTCAGGACAACACATAACAAAAATCGGGCGTCGTTACTCCAAATGTTGGCACACGCAAAACATCTCGGTCGCGCACCTCTTGCTGAGAGAGGCGTGGGATTTAGTACTTAGAGAAAAAGCGCCGAGGTAGGGATTTTTGGGCGGCTTTTTCTTTCGAACGAGCGTTAACTTTTTCCCGGATTCAGAGGAGACGGAGGCGTCTCTTTCTTTTTCCGGGGTTTTTCTTTCTCCGCAAAGAGAAAGAAAAAGCCCGAACCCTAACTCCACGGAGTGGAACCAGATTACACGCCTAAGGTAATTTGTCAGAATCTTGAAAGATTCTGATTGTGATTTCGAGTCTGGCGCGTTGCCGGATTCCGCCACCTCGGCAGGAAGTTTATGCTAGATGAGGTTAAAAAAGCTATCAGGGATATTTGTATGGGGAGTGAAATGGGCCTGGAAGCGATAAATAAAGCGTGGAAGAGCACGTGTAAAATACTTCTGAAAGAGGAGATAGGCGACTTATGGGATTACGAGGCTTACCTCTCCCAGTATATGGACCAAAAAAGGGAGGTCGTTTCCGCTATATCCGGAAAAGAAATCTCTGTTTCACCTATGCCTTTTTGCAAAGAGTCGAAGTTCATTTCTGACAATGAGGCTGATGAATTCGACAAAAGGAAGAGAATGCAAAAACTCGGAATAAACGAGATTAAGGATATTGACTCGATTCTCGAGAATATTGGGGAGATATGCTACTCAGGAGATATCATACGAGGTAACAGCAGGGAAGTTGACAGTTCGGACTGCTGTTTCAATTCAAGCTTTGTTTACAAGTGCACCGACGTATACGATGACAAGTATGTTGCTTACACGTGTAACATTAGGAAAAGCGAACATTTGTTCGGGTGCAACTGGGGCGGAGGTTCGGATTATCTGATAAAATGTTCTCAGGTTTTCGAACAGACCCGATGCTTTGAGACGCTTCACACGGTCAGTATAAGCGACTGCTATTATGCCGCAAACCTCGAATCGTGCGCCAACTGTATGTTTTCGTTCAACCAGAAGAGCAAGAAGAACATGATTGGCAATCTGCAGCTTTCTATCGAGAAATACGAAAAATTAAAGGAGAAACTAGTTGGGGACATACGGGAAATTCTAGAAGATAAAAAGTCCATTCAATCAATTGAGCAAATTATAAGTGGTTAACATGGAGGAACTCGAAAAGTCGTTCAAATCTCTTACCAAAGTATTGTTGGGTAAGGAGTTGGGTGGCTTGCACGCCTATGCTAACTGGCTTGAGGAAAATGTCCGTATGTCCACTGAGCAGAAATCGGTGGTAAGCGGGAAGCCGATTTATCTGCCCTATTTCTCGTTTTTCCAGGCGACCAAGAGCAGGCTCGTGAATCTCGAGGAATCGGGAGAACTCTCAAAAAAACATCTGGATGAAAAGGATGTCGGAAACTTAACCCCATCCAACGCCCAGAAAATGCTCGCGCCAATATCCACATACTGCCCAATTGTAGGCCATGGTCAAACAATGAACGTTGAGAAAACGTCGCTTTATGGCGAGTCAAGCTTCTGTTACCTTGCGGATGGGGCGGTGAAATCCAAGTATTGCGCCTATTGCTTATGGCCTCGTGAATCCGAGCATGTTTATGGCTGTGACTTCATCTTCTCGTCAAGGTTTTGCCTGAAATGCTACAAATCTGAGAACTTGACTAGGTGCTTTGAAGTGAGCCATTCGAATTCTTGCTCGGATTGCTACTTCTGCCACAACTGCGACAACCTGCAGGAGTGCATGTTTTGCTTCAATACTAAGAGCCTGAGGTATGCAATCGCTAACGTAGAAATTGGGAGAGAAGAGTACATTAGGATAAAGAAGATTGTACTTGAGGAAATCGTAAGTCGAATAGAAGCTAACAGGAGGTTTGAGTATAATATTTTCAATGTCGGTTGTCTGAAAAGCCGAATCGAGAGTGCATAGATGACTGAAAAAACGAGTTTTGGTTTGGAAGCGATAAACAAGGCGTGGAAAAGCACCTGCAGGATACTCTTAAAGGACGAGATAGGTGATATAAACAATTACGAGGAGTACCTCTCACGTTATAATGACCTCCTGATGTCCGATTTTTCAGATATTTCCAAAAAGAAAGTATCGATTACCCCTATGCCATTTTGTAAGGGGGCAAAATTCATTTCCGACGATGAAGCGGAGAAGTTTGACGCTAAAATGAGGGGAAAAAGCCTCAACATAAACAAGCTCAAGGACATCGACTCAGTTCTCGAGAACATCGGGGAAATCAGATATTCGGGGAACATCATAAGAGGGAACAGCAGGGAAGTTGAGGAATCGGATTGCTGCTTCAACTCCAGCTACGTCTATAAATCGACCGATATGTACGACAGCAAGTACATTGCTTATTCCTGCAATGGAAGAAGGATTGAGTATGCCTTCGGCTCCAACTGGCTAGGGGACTCCAGATATTTGATAAAATGTTTTGAGACTTACGAGCAGACAAGGTGCATGGAAGCACTGAGGGCTGCAACCATTAGCGACTGCTATTATGTGGCACGTGTGGATGACTGCGCCAACTGTATGTTTAGTTTCAACCAGAAGAACAAACGTAATATGATTGGGAATCTGCAGCTAACGCAAGAGGAATACAGCAAGCTGAAGGAAAAACTAATCGAAGATATAAGGGAGGCTCTCAGGGAAAAGAAATCGATTCCGTCGATAGTGGACATAATACGTGGTTGATATGGAAGAACTCGAGAAAGCATTCAAGGACCTAACGAGAATCTTGCTAGGAAAAGAGCTTTCTGACATTCAGACATATTCCAAATGGCTTCAGGAGAACGTGAGATTGTCCACTGAGGCGAAATCTGCGGTTAGTGGGAGAATAATTTATCTGCCGTACTTCCCGTTCTTCCAAGCGACAAGAGATGGCGTTGTCAAACTTGACGAGATGGAAGAAACTGGGAGGAGACGAATTGGCAAAAAGGAGCTGGAAACGCTTAGCATCGGCAACGCGACTGAAACGCTGAGAAGCATAAAGTTTTATTGCCCTGAAATCGCGTATGGCCAGAACGTTAAAGTTGAGAAGGCCACTCTTTATGGATTCTCGAGCTACTGCGATTATGGGGAAGGCTTCTTAAGGTCAAAGTATTGCGCTTATAGCATGTGGCCGCGCGAATCAGAATATATTTTTGGTTCCGACTTCATCTTCTCCTCCAGATTCTGCTTGAAATGCTATAAATCTGAGAACTTGACTAGGTGCTTTGAAGTGAGTCATTCGAATTCTTGCTCGGATTGTTATTTCTGTCATAATTGCGATAATCTTCAGGAATGCATGTTTTGCTTTAATGCAAAAAGTTTGCGGTATGCAATCGGGAATGTTGAAGTTGGAAAGGAGGAGTATCTGAAAGTGAAGGCCCGGATATTGGCGAGCATTTTCGAGAGATTGGAGAAAGAGAAAAGGCTTGCGCACTCCATTTTCAATATCGGCTGCCCGAAGAGGAATTAGATTATCGGCCTCTTCGAGAGATGCGCCGGGAGCGAGAGCGGCTCGAAAGGCTTTCCTTTTGAGGCGGAATTAATTATTTGGGCGAGCTCTTCTGGGGTTAAAAGCTCATTTTTACCGGTTTCTCTGACTCTGACTGAAAGCTTCCCGCTCTCGATTTCCTTGTCCCCGACTACTGCGATGAACGGGACCCACTCCTGCTCAGCTGAGCGGACGCGCTTCTGGAGAGTGTCATTCCTGTCGTCGAAGTCAGCGCGGACATTGAGGGAAACGAGCTTTGCGAGAACCTTTTCCGCAAATTCGTTCTGCTTCTCAGTAATTGGAACAAGCCGAACTTGCGTGGGAGCCAGATAAACGGGCCAGCCCGCCTTCTTCCCGGTCTTCATGTTCATGGCCTGCTGCTCCAGGAGGGCATAAACGACCCTCTCGATGCTTCCCGAGATTGAGGCGTGAAGGATTGGGGGCCTCTTCTTCTGCCCGTCGTTGTCCACGAAATTCAGGTCGTAAGTATCCGCATTCTCGACATCGATTTGGACTGTCGAGAGCGCGCTCGCCTTGTCCATCGAATCTACGAAGTTGAACTCGAACTTCGTGATGAAATAGGCATAGCGGATGTCGAAAAGCTCGAAGAGGGCGGGCTTCCCGAGGGCTTTCACCATCGAGACGTACCAGGCCTTGTTCTTCTCGAAGAATTCCCGTTGCACCCTGAACCCGGCTTCATAAGGAATCCCGACCGAGTCGAGCCACTCCCGGGCCTTGTAGTATTGCGAGTTGAATTCTTCTTTAGCCTGCTCAAGCTCCCTGCAAATCGTGTGCATATCCGGCATCGTGAGCGCGCGGACCCGCTTGAGCCCTGCGAGCTCGCCTGACTGCTCCCTCCTGAATGAATAGCGGGTAAGCTCGAACATCTTGAGCGGGAGGTTCTTGTAGGAGAGCACCATGTCGTGCGTCATCAGGAACTGGCCGAAGCACGCCGCGAACCTCAGGAAGAACTCCTTGTTGTCGGACTTCACGACATACTGGCGGGCGGGAAAGCGGTTCAGGTATTTCTTGAGCGCCGGGTGCTCGAAATCGTACATCACCGGGGTCTCGACCTCCATCGCGCCATAAGAAATGCAGAAGTTCGAGATGTCGCGCTCGAGCAGTTTTTTGATGAGTCTTCCATTCGGGTACCAGCGGAAGTTGCCTGAGTCGCTCCCTGGCTCGTAATCGGCGATTCCGTGCGATTTCATCAGCGCGATGTGCGGGGGCTCCTGGTTGTAGGCGCGCACTTTCGAGGTCTCGTACTTGACGAACTTTTCGAGCGATTTGTTGGCCCCGAACTTGAACTGCGAATGAGGAACTAGTTCTCCCTCGGGGGTGAGGACGAAGAACTCGGACTTTGTTTTTTCCTCCTGCTTGAGCGAATCCGAGACGTGCTCTTTCCCCTTCTCCCCGGCTTTAACTTCTCCTGCCCCTGGTTTTATGTCCCTTGATAGCTCCGAGAGCGGGTGGCCCTTGCACTTTATGTCGAAGGACTTGTACCAGCCGAAGGGGGATTTCCAGGTTTCGTATTCGGGCTTCGATTTCATTATCGATTCAAGAGTATTGAGAACTTCGATTGCGAGCTGCGGGGGAGAGGGATTTTGCGAGAGATGGACCCAGGGGTAGAGGACGATGCGGCTCGCTTTAACTTGTTTAGCCACTCCGACAATCTCGTTCGCCGCTTTCTCTGCCATCTCTTTCGCAGGCTCGTCGCCCTTCTCGACGCTCATCAGCGCGATCAGGCATTCCTCGATTCTCTTCTTTCCCTTCTCGACTTCCTCCGCTGTCTTGAGCGCTTTCGTTAGAGGCTCGTATTCGATGAAATCCGCGTGAATGAGCAATAGCTTCAATTCTAACACCCTTCGTGGAGTTAATTGGGAAGAAAGTAATAAAACCCTTAGGCTCTGGCCAACGCGGGAGCTCGAGAAGGCTGCCTTAAGTGCTCTTGTCTCGGTTTGGGCGGGCGAAAGGCCATCTGCCTGTGCCAGGCGCACCTCGAAGTTCCTTTAGGCCTTTGCGCCTGCCGCCTCTGGAATTGTTCTTGATACATCCGGTAATGTTCTTTTATCCCTTCCCAGGTGTGCTCGAACACGTTTGCGACAGGCGGAACCTTCGCGCCTCGCGGGGACAGGCAGGGGTGGAGGTCCCCGTTCGAGCGTATGGTGAGCCATTCCCTGCGCGTATGGATATCGAAGAGGTCGCAGTGCATCAGCTCCACCCAGGATTCCCTCAAGGGTTCGAATCTAGTCGCCCTTTCGCCTCTACCCACTCGCTCAATCTGGGAAAAACTCGCCTTGATTTCTCCGTGTAAAATGGGATTGTCTGGCGAAGGGTTTATCACGGCCTCCGTCCCGTAAGCCCTCGAAAGCAAATTCACGAGTTTGCCCAGCTCGCCCTCGCTCTCGGCCTTGTTCTCGACCGAGTACGTGGAGAGGACTTCGGTTATGCGGATTCCCGCACCTGAAAGTCGTTCTACAGTATAGTTTATCTGGTCCCAGTACGGGCCGCGCCTCCCCTGGAAAAGGTTGAAGCTCAAGCCCACTTGAACATTTTCCCGATACGCCATGAGCCCCTCGAGCGCTTTTTCAGGGATTGCGTCCCCTTTCCGGAAACCCGAAGTGGTTATGACTGCTGTCTTGATTCCGTTGCCCAAAAAGAGGGTCGCTATGTCTGAAAGCGTCTTGCCCGCATCTTCGTAATAGAAAGGCTCTCCGTAGGAGATGCCGATAGTCTCTCTGAATACGAGGTCATCGAATGAAACTATCCGCCGGATATCCGAGAAACTCATTTGAGTGCCGTTCGGAGTGAGACTGAGAGCGCAATCCCCGCACATTTTGGGGCATCTGTCCGAGATTCCGAGAGTCGCGATAATCGGGGAACCGTCAAAATTGAAACTGGGATGTGTTTGCATGAGAATTGCCTTTCGGAGAATAAGTATTGTTATTTGCATTTTCGGGTTTTTTAACCTAACTGAGGGCAAAAGTTAACGGTGCATCCGAATTAACGGCGTATATCGACCATCGCCGAACTTCGACGATGCCCGCACAACCTATAAATAGGGGACAAACTTAACAATTGCTTCTAATGCCAAAGAAAAAAAATCAAGAGACGGAATGGGCGGCCGGGCTTGGGGCATGCGTGATGGCGGCTGGGAGCATGCACCAGGACATCGACGGGTGTGGAGGCTGCGAATACTGCGACCACGAGGGCTCGCAGAAGAGCAGGCGAACCGCATCCTTACCGAGGCCTTGAAAAGCCCGAATCGATAATCGGGTTTCTCCCGAGCTTCGAGCTTTTGGCGAGCGGGCCCTTTTTCGGGTGAGCTAATCCGGGCTCATTCTTTTCGCGCTTTGCTGGTGTTATTATAAATTTTGTCAGCATAGACTCGATAGCGGGGTAATCTTATGGCCGAATTGAAATCCATCGGGAACGCTAAATGGCAGATTGAGAAAACTGGGGACATGAAGGTTCCTGTCACTATTTACGGAACAGACGCGATAGCCAGCATGATGAAGGACGGGAGGACGTTCGGGCAGGCAATGAATGTAGCGAAACTGCCTGGAATCGTCCGCAGCTCGTTTGTGATGCCCGACGGGCACGAGGGCTACGGGTTCCCGATTGGAGGGGTAGCTGCATTCGACCCGGAGAACGGAGGGGTTGTTTCTCCCGGAGGGGTCGGATATGACATAAACTGCTTAAGCGCAGGTTCGAAAATCCTAACTGAATTCGGATTCACGATGCCCATAGAAAAATTCGCCGAAATGTTCCGCTCTTTTGATGTCTCAGGAAATTATTTGGTGAGTGTTTTTGGGGAGAGCCTGTCGGTAAGCTCGCTTTCGGGAAAAAAGCTTGAAGCTGCAAAGCCGGTTGCCTTCCTTTCGAAAAAAGCAGACAAGAGGATGCTGGAGATTGCCACGAGAAGCGGAAAGAAACTCACATGCTCGGAAGACCACCCGATTTTAACGAGAAATGGAATGATTGTTGCCGGAAAGCTCGAGAAGGGCTCAGAGATTGGGGTCTCTTTTTTTGATGGTATCGAACTGGAAGGCAATGCGAATGCTGAGCTTGCGCTTTACTCCAAAATTCTCGGTTATATGCTTGGCGACGGGGCCCTTTCTGAATCTAATGGGAAATTGAGGGCGTGCGCTTACGGTCAGCTTGCTGATTTAAACAGGATGAAAGAGGATGTCGAAAGGCTTGGGTTCCACGCGCACATCATCGAGAGGGAAAGGAAGCACTCGATAGAAACGCAGTATGGGAGGAAGGACTTCATCGGAAAATGCGCAGAGCTGCACGTTTATTCGAGAGAATTCGCTGAGAGATTGATTGCCCTTGGAATGCCGGTTGGAAAGAAAGCTTCGGGCGATTACGAGGTTCCTCAATGGGTGAAGGGCTCGCCAATGTGGGTGAAAAGATTATTCTTGGCGGGATTCTTCGGCGCAGAACTCAGTTCACCCGCAACTCATACAAAGACCGGGTTCTACTCGCCAATCATATCGCAGAACAAGAACGAGGCGAATGTTGGAAGCGGGAGGCAGTTTTTGATAGATTTAATGGGACTGCTTGAAGGATTCGGAGTGAGAACAACAAAAATCGCCCAGCGGGACGAGCATCGGAACAAGCAAGGGAAAACTGTTCGGCTGAGGCTCGAGATTTCTGGGGAGGAAGGGAATCTGCTGAAGCTTTATCAAACGGTGGGATTCGAGTATTCGGAGAAAAAGAGAAGGACGGCGGAAATTGCTTGCTTTTACGCTCTCAGGAAAAAAGAACTGCTGTCCAAAAGGAGGGAGATTGCGAGAAAAACCCGGGAGTTGAGGGGAAAGGGTTTGTCTTTGCGGGAAACGCAGAATCTTCTCTGTTCGGAATTCGCAAACGCAAGGTTCATCGAGCGAGCATATTATGAAAAAGGAGGGCAAAGGATTTACCAAAAATTCGAATCGTTCGCTTCGTTCAGGAAGAGAATGAGTGAAGAGATTGATGCTTACGGGGTATTGTTTGATGAAATTGCCGATTCTAAAGAGGTTCCTTATTCGGGAGAAGTTTATGACTTCTGCATCGAGGGAACACACAATTTTATAGCAAACGGGATTGTGGTGTCGAATTGCGGGGTCAGGCTAATTCTAACGAATCTTAAGGCAAACGAAGTAAGGCCTAAGGTCGGCGACCTCATGAACCACCTGTTCAAGAACGTCCCTTCCGGAGTCGGGAGCAAGAGCAAGCTAAGGCTCGAGAGGAACGAGCTGGCGAAAGCTGTCGAGATGGGAGTGATGTATGTAATAGACAAGGGATACGGGTGGCCAGAGGACGCAAAGCACATCGAGGAGAACGGGAGGCTCCCTGGCGCAGATGCGACGAAAGTTAGCGACATGGCGATGAAACGGGGGATGCCCCAGTTCGGGACCCTCGGCGCGGGAAACCATTTTCTCGAGGTGCAGGATGTAGAAACGATTCTTGATGAAGAAGTTGCGAAGGCATACGGGCTTGAGAAGGGAAACGCTGTTGTGATGCTGCACTGCGGTTCTCGGGGATTCGGGCACCAAATCTGCGATGATTACATCCGCGTGATGATGGATGCCTCGAAGAAATACGGGATAAGCTTGCCCGACAGGGAGCTCTGCTGCGCACCGCTTGGCTCGAAGGAGGCGGAGGATTACCTCGGGGCGATGGCGTGCGCTGTCAATTATGCTTTCTGCAACAGGCAGGTCATGACTCACTGGATTAGGGAAACGTTCGCCGCTGTTTTCGGGAGAAAAGCCGACGAGCTCGGGATGAAAGTTGTTTATGACGTTTGCCACAACATAGCGAAATGGGAGAACCACGATGTGGATGGGAAAACGAAGAGACTCTGTGTTCACCGGAAGGGGGCGACGAGGGCGATGGGCCCGGGGAGGGAGGAAGTCCCGGTCGATTACAGGAACGTGGGACAGCCGGTCTTGATTCCTGGGAGCATGGGAACTGCCTCTTATGTTCTTGCAGGGGCCGAAGGGGCGAGCGAATGCTTCTTCTCCACCTGCCATGGGAGCGGGAGAGTGATGAGCCGCAGCCAGGCAATCAGGACCTACAAGGGCGAGAGCGTGAAGAACGAACTCGAGGGGCGGGGCATAGCAGTCCGGGCGACTGATTACGAGACGATTTCAGAAGAAGCGCCAGGGGCATACAAGGATGTCGACGAAGTGGTGAAGAGCGTGGCTGAAGCGGGAATCTCGAAGATAGTCGCAAGGCTCGTCCCGATGGGAGTTGCGAAAGGGTAGTTCAGTGTGGACCTTCAAGTTCATAGTGAAGCACGAGGGTTGCATCTATTCTCCGAAGTGTGAGCGATTCAAGATAATCGACCAGGTGCACCCGATAAACTACTATGTAAAGGACGAAAAAATTTACATGACTGCGGTCCACATCACGAAAGGAGACGAGAAGAAGCTGAAGCGCTATTACGATGCTCTTTCCAAGGATAAACGGGTGAGCAGGGTCTCCGGGGACCCGAATATGTTCTATACATTAGCGGTGCAGCCAATGGCCCATTGGTGGCTGAGGTATTGGTATGCCCAGGATATCTTTTACACTGAGCCGATTTTCCAGGATATAGACGGCTATGAGACTGTCTCGGTGGCTTCGTGGGACAGGAAACCGCTTGCGGACCTGCTCGATGCGATTAAGAGCAACAGGAAAATTTACAAGAAGTTTAGGATACTTTCATTCAAAAGGGCGACTCCGCAGGATATTTTCGTGACTTACCTCACGCCGAAGCTCTCGGAAAAGCAGCAGGCGGCCCTTCGTGTCGCAGTGGACTCGGGGTATTACTCATATCCGCACAAGACCAGACTGAGCGATATGGCTGCGGCGATGGGGATAACGACCGGGACGTTCCAGGAGCACCTTCGCAAGGCCGAAGCGAAGCTCTTCCCAAGCCTGTTCTCCTCGCTTCGTCTTATGAAAAAACCCTTAAAATTAAGGGTAAAACGATAAATATCTAAAAAGCCATATTGTCTTTCATGGGGGGAATCGTTTTTACACAAAGGCTAGAGTCAGCCATAGGCCGCAATTTTCGAGATGAGCCGAAACTCAGTCCTCGACATGTGAGGGCAACGTACTACATCGGAGCCGGGGACAGCCATACGCAGATGGAGGCTGCAAAACGGGTTGCGATTGAGCAGAGCGCGAAGCGGGGCCGAGGAGCTGCGAAAGTTGTCGCGGTTGAGAAAATTGGCCCGCTCGTTGAATCCATACGCGGACCGAGACAATATGAGTATAGGGGGGACAAATGGAGGGATTCAACTGCGCACGCACTCTTGGCCAAAGTTGATTACCCGATAGAAAATTTCGGGAATGACCTATCGATGTGCTGGCTCTCTCTTGCCGGAGAGACAAACCACATGGCGTCCCTTTGGGAAGTCCGCCTTCTTGACGTGGAATTTCCTAGGGAATATGCGAGCCAGTTCAAGGGGCCGAACTTTGGGAGGGATTGGTTCTGGGAATTTTTTGGAGCGAAGAGGCCCCTTTTGGTCGGGCCAGTGAAACCTTCAGTGAAAGGCTCGACAACCATCGAACAGTTCGCGAGGAAAGCGTACCTCGCTGCGAGGGGCGGGGTCGACATAATCAAGATGGATGAGCTTTATCACCTTTCTCACGGGGAACTGGAACGGATTATATCAGCAACGAAAGCTGGCTTGAAGAGGGCCGAGGACGAGACTGGCGAACGAAAGCTCTTCGTTGTTACGATAAACTCGGGGGATTTCTCTGAATTCGCGAGGAACTACGAGCTTGCGAGCAGAAACGATTGTGCGGTCTTGGTTTCTCCTTACCATGGCTTTTCACATTTGGGATACGCCGCGAAGCAAGGTGATGTCCAAATATTCGCCCACAACGAGGCAATAACGAATGCGACTTCAAGCGGGAGAACCGGCCATTCTTTTTCAGTTGTGATGAAGTTCTTCAGGCTGAATGGCGCCGATGTGATGATAATGCCTGCGCCCCTGGGCTCGTTCCTGTGCACTAGGGGAGAGTTGAACGCAAACAGGGACGCATGCTGGAGCGAACTCGGGAATTCTAAAACTAGTAGCATCGCCGTGGCAGGAGGACAGACGGACAAGACGCTGAAATTGCAGTTCGAGATGCTCGGGGATTATCGTTTCATGTTCATCGTTGGCGCATTCCTGTATGATAAGCCGCAAATAATTGAATCGAGGGCTAGGGCTCTTCGAGTTGCATGCGGAGAACTCGAGTAATTCGTTTTTTGTTGGAAAAGTATTTAAATACGTATGATTAAGTATTACCAGGTATGAAAAGGTATGAAGAAGAAAGTGGGGGGAAAGTTAAGAAAGAATTTCAAGCTAGCAGACGACCACACCGTCTCCTTCGCCTTATCGGTGCCGCATGCGGGACCCGCCCAGAAAAAGAGGGCTCTTAACGTGTGCGGCAAACCGTAAGGCGTCACCTCTTATCTCTGGTTTGCGGAAGCCCTAGTTCTCTCTCAAATTTCTCGAGCTGGGAATAGTTTTTGCTCAAGGTGGAGTTGGCGGTTTTTACTATGTATTCAAGATGCTCTTTCGAAACAAGCAGGTGGGAATCAAATACGGGAACTGCGAACTCACTCGTTCCCATCAATTCGAGGAACGGCCAGTCTTTCCTGAAGCCCCAAATCCCTCCCCGCTTGAATCCCGCTTTCCTCGCTAATAGCAACAATTCTTTCGCTGAAACTAAGTCTTGTGCGAAAACATGAAGTATGAAAGCCTCGCACCTGAACCAGAGTTTCCGATTTCCAGAGTAAGACGAAAGAGCTCCCCAAACCTCCTCAAAAGAAACCTCGCGGTGCCATTTTTTGTAAAAGTGCGCGTCCCCTTTCTTCTCGGTGATTTCAAGAAGTGTGATGCGCCCGGAACAAGAGGATGAAGTAACAAGTTTTTCGTTTTTGTTGATGAGATTGAGGATTCCTAGGACTTTTTCATCGACTTGTTTTTTCTCCTTGAACTTTTCGAGCGATTCGAGCTTGTTCTTCTTAAAAGAAGGCCACATCGACTCACTTCTCGAACTTCTTGCATATCCTGATGAAGTTCTCAAAAATCCTGGGGTCCGTGCTCGAGCGGACTGTCTCGGGGTGGAACTGCAAGCCGAAGCGCGGGAGGAGCTTGTGCCTCATTGCTTGAATCTTGCAGTGCTCCGAGTGGGCGAGAATCTCGAACTTTGGAGGGAGCTTTACGACCTCGTCGTTGTGGGTCTGGAGCGCCGTGAATTTCGGGCCAAGGCCCATAAGGATATCGTCTTCCTTGTCGACTATGACTTCCACTTCCCCGTATTCCGGGCTCTTTGCGGCGCCTGCCTTTCCCCCATAAACGAAAGCCATTAATTGGTGAGTAACGCAGATGCCGAGCATCGGAATCGGGGAGTCCTTTATGGTCTTCCCGAGAGTCGCGAAAGCCCCGAGCTCCTTGTCTATCCTCTGGGGCCCGCCCCCCATCACGAGCCCTGCTGCATTCATTTTCTCAAGCTTCTCGAGAGTGGTGTCGAGCCCGATTATCTCGCTCTCTGCCCCGAGCTCGGTGAGTATGCGGTGGATTAGGTGGTTGTACTGCCCTCCCACTTCTACGACTGGAATCATCATTCAATCACTTGTTTGCTTCATTCATCAAACATTCAAATCCTTCGAACCCGGCATCCCGATTACTCGAACTCGACTGTGGCAGGCGGCTTCGGGGTTAATTCATACGCAACTGCTTTGACATTAGGGCATCTCCCGAGAATCTCTTCCGCCATGCTGTTCAGGAGTTCGAATGGAATCTTGGTTATAACTACGGTCATGAAGTCGCGGGTCTGTATCGAGCGGATTGCGGCAATGTACTTCCCCTCTTTTTGGCTCTTCAGGACGAGGAGGACTCTCGAAACGTCGTCCTTGTTCCTCGAGACTATCTCGAACTGCGTCTTGTTCAGGGCCATGTAATCGGTTGATTTTGAATCTATGAGCACGACTTTCCCGTATCTCCGGATGTCGCCGGTAACTCCTGTCCCTCTTGCATCGAGAACTGTCGCCTTCGCCTTTTCCCCTAGGAATTCCCCTGCCTCTTTCGAGATTTTCTCCGAAATTTTTCCTTTCGAATCAAGGATTGCTGCGAAGTATTGCTGCGGCGGAGGCGAGAGGCCTTTCAGCCCTTCCTCCACGACTGCAATCGCCTTCCTCGTGTCCTCGACCTTATCCCTCCTTACTTCGCCAACCACCCGGACAAGCAAGCCCGGCCCGGGGAATGGCTGGCGGGCGTAAAGCTCCTCAGAAAGCCCGAGCTCCTTTCCAACAAGGCGGACCTGGTCCTTGTAGAGTTGGAGCAGGGGCTCTACAACTTTATACCCAAACTCTTTCTCGGGGTCTATTCCAATCTGCGAAAGGACGTTGTGCTGGGATTTTATCCCGCCTTTCGTCTCAATCCAGTCAGGGGCAATCGTCCCCTGGATGAGAATCTTGCATTTTTCCTCCCGGACAATTTCGCCGAACAGCTTGTAGAACGTGTCGCGGAAGATTTTCCTCTTCTCCTCCGCATCCGAGTGGCCCTCGAGGGCTGAGATGAACCGCTCCCGCGCATCAAAGACCCGCAGGTTCACGCCCATCTTGTCAAGGTGCTTTTTCACCCAGGCAGGCTCGTCCTCCCGCATGAAGCCAGTGTCTATGAAAACCGCCCTGAGGGAGGAGCCGATTGCCTTGCTCGCGAGAACCGCGCAGACCGTGCTGTCGACGCCTCCCGAGAGGGCGCAGAGAGCCCGCTCGCCCCCTATCTGCTTTTGCATCTCCCCCTTGGATTTCTCTATGAAAGACTTAGAGTCGAACATTGGAGGTATTTGGGGAGAAAATAATATAAGAGTTTTCAATTGGTTTTGGGCTTGATTAAACTAAGTGTGAAGGGAGGGGCAGGGCAACGGATTGGTCAGCAAAGGACTTGCGGTATTGAGATTACTGGGCCTTAGCGAATTCCCCGTGCATCTGGAGTATCCGTTCCCGCTGGTCTGGGTTAGCGTATTGGAGAGCGTTCTTAAGTGACTGCAAAACGCTGGCCACATTCCACTTGTTGGATTCGGCTTCCGCGATATAGCAGTCAGCCAGCCATGCTTTCAGTTCCGATTCTCTTGAAGGGTTATGTGAGATTGCAGTCGCTATGCTTTTTGAAACCGAATCAAGGCGATAAATTCTGCTACTTCCTGCCAAGCTCTTGGCTTCCTCGAAATAACAACCTGCCAGCCATGCTTTAAACTCGGTCGTTCTTGACGGGTCGTGCTGAATTGCAGTAGCAATGTCTCCTGAAACCGAATCAAGGTTATAGATTCTGGAATTTCCTGCAGAACTTTTCGCGCTCTCGAAATAACAACCTGCCAGCCATGCTTTCAGTTCCGATTCTCTTGAAGGGTTATGTGAGATTGCAGTCGCTATGCTTTTTGAAACCGAATCAAGGCGATAAATTCTGCTACTTCCTGCCAAGCTCTTGGCTTCCTCGAAAT
>JAKAKT010000045.1 GCA_021813385.1 Microcaldota archaeon | reverse complement strand
TGTTGCTCCTGTCAAGGCTCCTTAAGATTCTCGCCCTGGTCTGGAGCTCGTCCATCACTTCCTTGGACGTTATACCGGCTGCTTCAGCGAGCCTGTCCCTGTAGACGACGCTCGGCTGGAGTTTCTTGAACGTGCCGCTCTCCTGCTTGGGTTTGAGCAGACCAAAGAGATTGAATCCCCCACCGCCTATGCTGAATGCGAAAAGGTTTGACAGTAGAACGACCTCTTTCTCAGCACCACCTGTTTCGGATATTTGCATGACTACTTGTTTCCTTTGACCCTGGACATCGACTTCTCCAATTGATATGAATGCATCAATCGCCAAAATGGATTTTGCTGAAAGGCTTAACGGGGGACCTTGAAGTTGGTTCACCGCTTCCCTTGGCGAGGATGCGTATATGGTGAAAATGAATGGCGTAGCAGCTTTCGACCCTAAAAGCTCGGGCGCTTCGCGTCCGGATATCTCCCCAAAAACTTTTCGATTCCTATAGAAGGAGAGTAAAGAATCAAGTAGGATTTTCTTGTCAGGTCCTGACATTCCACAAATGACCAGATTCGCTGGCGCAACAGACATTCCATCGCAATAAAGCCAGAGCAAAGCTGCCATGTCGAAGTCCAAGACTCCTTTTCGAATCAAATCGATTATGGATTGAGCCATAGTCGAAGCTATGCGTAAAAACATTTAAGACAATTTAGAAGCTCAGGCTTCCATTCCTAATCTAGCGAGCGCCGTCTGCGGGTTCTCGTAATACATTGCGCAGAACTCCGAGACCTGCTCAATCGTGTGGATGTTGCTCCTGTCAAGGCTCCTTAAGATTCTCGCCCTGGTCTGGAGCTCGTCCATCACTTCCTTGGACGTTATACCGGCTGCTTCAGCGAGCCTGTCCCTGTAGACGACGCTCGGCTGGAGCACCTTTATCTTGCTGGTCTTGTAGTCGAACTTGCACAAGTCGGACAGGAGCACGGTTTTCTCAACTCCGCCCGTTTCGGCAATGTGCGAAATCACTCTCTGTATCTTCTTCTGCACGTTGAATTGCCTAACGTTGACGAACGCATCTATCATCGGGATGATGTCAGTGGGCACGTTCATTGGCATGTTCTGGAGCCTTGTGACGACCTCTCTCGGAGTGCTAGCGTGAATCGTGCACATGCAGATTTTCCCGATGTTCATCGCAGTCATGAGGTCGATGGCCTCCTCGCCCCTGACCTCTCCCACTATTATCCTATCCGGCCTCATCCTCAGGGTGTTACGTACAAGGTCCTTCAGCGTGGTCTCATCCGTAGTTTCAAGCCTAGAGCAGTTATCCTTACCCTGGGTGTTCAACTCAAGTGTGTCCTCAATAACCACGAGCCGCTCATGCGTGGGAAAGAAGCTGAACATCGCGTTTAGGAGCGTTGTTTTCCCTGCGCCGGGCATCCCGCCAATCATCAAGTTCGCTGGCTTTACCGACAGCCCGTCGCTATATAGCCAGAGCATCGAAGCAACCCCGTAGTCCATCGTGCCGTTCCGTATGATGTCGATGATTGAGAGCGGGGTTTGCCTGAACTTCCTTATCGTTATCTGCGGGCCCATCGGCGACTCGACGATGTTCGCCCTCTGGGTCGTGACTAGGTGGAGGTCGTTAATTGGCTTGAAGTCCTTCTTCCCTGAGAAGGAGAGCAGTTTCCTGACGAAGAGGTCGAGTTCCTCGAGTCCGTCGAACTTTTTATCTATTTTCGTCATGCCCTTCTTCTGGTGAAAGACGTAAATCGGGTTAAGCGCGCTTATCATTATGTCCTCAATCTCAGGGTCGTTCATCAGGTCATCGATGACATCGTAGGAGAGTATTTCCTTGACCATCTCGCGCTTCTCCTCCGACGTAAGGCTTTCCCTGACCTCAGACAGTATGTTGTAGACTATTTCCTCCTGCATGTCCCTGCTCTGCCCATAGACGAGCTTTCCGGCGAGTTTCTCCAAGACGTATTTGTAAAGAGAAATCTTCTCCTTGGCTTCCTTCTTGTCGTCCTTCTTCATTGGCATGATCTAGGATTGGCCACCTATCTATTTAAAACTTGTGCGAGGAGGAGGGCTTCGCATTTTTCCACAGGGCCTCGAAATGCTTCCTCAGCCCATCAGCCACTTTCTTGTTGTCCATGAGGAGCCCGAAGACCTCGCCCTCTGAGAAAAGGAGGAGCGAAACCTTGCTGGCATAGACGTGGAACGTGGTCAGGGATGCGTATTCGGCTGGCAGGAATCTTACCAAAACGTTTGGAAATTTCGCTGTTTCTTTTCCGATGGCGATTGTTCTTTGCCTTGAGTCGAAAATCACCTTCACCCGGATACCCTTCTTGTTGCATTGGGCGTAGTAGTTCAGAATCGCCGAGCCGAGGATTTCCCTCCCTTCATGGTTAGCGATGAAAACCAGGTCCTCCTGCCCCCGTCCGAGTGAAGAGACTATGTCCCTGAACAGGCTCCTCACTCCTTTTTTCCCGAGCAGAATGTTCGCCTGGGTCCCCCCTGCCTTGCTGAAAAGCTTTTCGAGCTCTGGCAGTGATCCTCTCAGCTCCTCGAGTTGCGCCTTCCTTTTCTCCTCGGCCTCAATCAGCTCGTCTTCGAGGGTCCTGACTAATGTTTTCGGCTCGAGAGCCGAGAACGCCCTCCTGCCATTTACGGTGCTGATGGAGACGAGCCCTTTCCCCACAAGCAGGTTGAGGTGGTCGTAAATGAGCGTCCTGTTAATCCCCGTCCTCTGGGCTAGGTCTCCTGCCGAAGCGGAGCCGGATGAGAACAGGCATCGATAAATCTCGGTTTGCTTGGGGGTCAAGCCGAACTTCTTTGCGAAATCCTCGAATTTCATGCAATCTGTTGTATTACTAAGTTACAACAAAAATTTAAATCGTTCGGAAGGCAGAAAGAGTTGGCATGGAAACGCTCGCAGAAACGACTCTCAGGAAAGTGAGGGAAGCGGGGAGGGGCTATTTCGAGGATAAGGGGAACCTGGCTGAGCTCGAGGAATTGCAGAAGGACCCGGGCCACATCCCAGAGTTAATCGCAGGCCTAAGTCTCGAGGACACCGGGCTGAAGCAGCCCTGCACAGCGCTTGCGGTGATATTGAAGATTGGGAAAAGGCACCCTGAGAAAAGCCTGAGGATTCTCGAGAATGCAGTGAAGAATGACGAGGCCCCTCTCCACTACCTTTCCGAACTGATTTACAAGATTCACAGTAAAAGAGAGAAAGAAGAGAAAAAGCTCTATTCCAAATCTATCCTGGGCGCGAGGAAGTAGATGACCTCGGCCTCGCCGATCTTGTACTCCATCTTCAGCGGCTTGTTGCTCTTCAAATGAATCGTCATCTTCTCGCCATCAGGGCACGCCCTTGAGATGTCATCCAGGTATTTCAGCGGGAAAGTCGCCTTCGCGGACTGCTTCGCCTCAACCTTGATCCCGTCTCCCTTCTGCCCGCCCTCGAGCAATAGGTCGGCGTTGTCCCCGTGCGCATCCACCCTGAACCCGAACGAGCCGGCCTCGAGGGTGATGTGCGAGCTTATGAGCACCGCGTCCCTGAGAGCTTCTTTCAGGCTTGAGGCGGTTATAGTGACAACTGCGTCATGTTCTATCTTGAGGTCCTTGTGGCTGCCCGGGGGCATCTCGACGAGCGGGACCTTGAAGTTCCTCTTCGACTCCTCTGATTGGAAGTCCATCACGAGCTTGTTCTCATCAAGAGACATCAGGAGCTTCTCGCTCCCCCTAGTCCTCGCCATTATCTTGGATAGGTTCTCGAAGTTGAGGCCAATCCTGTTCGCTGAAGAAACCTTGTAATCGGAGAACGCGGATTTTGGCATGAAGAAGCTCACCATGGCGATTTGCGATGGGTCCATCGCCCTGAGCCGTATTCCCTCGGTCTCAATCTCGAAAGTCCCTTCTTCTATGAGGTTGACAATCGCATCGATGCAGCTCTTCCAAACCCTTGCGTCGTCGATTTGAATCTCGAACATAAATTCACCTTCCCGTTGGTATAGAGGCACTGAAACTTATATAAACGATTCGCAAGCCACGAGTGAAAGTCGGGTATATATTCGTATCCCCACAGAACCATTTCATGGACCTTTCCTTTAACGCGCGCTACCCGTTCTCGAAATCTGCGAGGGAGTATGCCGAGAACGCGGGGCTCGAGCTCGATTTTGGGCTAGTTGAAAAAGGAAAAAGGCGGGCCGAGGATGCGGTTTTACGGAAACGGATTCCCTCGATTGCCGACAGCTCGTTCGACCTAGAGAGCGAGATTGCCTCTTATGCGATTGCAAGGATGATTGTCTCGCAGATTGGGATGGGGCAGGCGATTGAGAGCTATGCGATAGCTGAAGCGAAGAGGGCGAGCTCTTATTTGAAGTCCGAGGGTGACGAGAGCTTGAAAGCCCTTGCAAAGGATTTCGGGGTGGATTCTGAAAACGCAATACCTGTCCTCAAATACCTCTCTTACTCTCCCCGGGAATCCCCCTACAAGCTCGTGAACATGAAGCTTGCAGACGGGAAAGTGTCTGTCTCGAAAGGGCAGCTGATTCGAGTTCTCGAGGAGGCTATTAGGCTTCGGATTTCCGGCTCCCTTCCGCTCAAGATTGAGAGGGTGCCCCCTGAGATTAAGAAAGCAGCTGAGGATATTAGGTCCCAGATGCCGAAGCCCGAAGTGAAGATTGTCGTTTCAGGTGACCGGCCCCCTTGCGTCCAGCACCTGCTTGAGAAGCTCGCTAGGGGTGAGAACCTGCCCCACGCAGCCCGCTGGACCCTGACGATTTACCTGCTCAAGGCTGGGATGAAGGAGGGCGAGATTGTGAAGCTTTTCTCGACCTCGCCCGATTACAGCGAGAGCATCACGCGCTACCAGGTCGGGTATATCCTGAAAAAGGGCTACTCGATGCCCTCGTGCAGGCTGATTGACTCGCACGGCCTTTGCGTTTATAAGTGCGGTATTCGGAGCCCGCTCTCCTACAGAGGAACTAAAACGGGACGGTAGGTGGTTTTATGGAAGAAAAAATTGGAAGCCTCTATCATTTGCTCTGGGAACTGGCAGCCATTGCCATCACGATAGTTGGAGCATTGTTGACCCTGGGTTCTGCTGCATTCTTTTTTTATCTCTTTTCCAAGAATCAGCTCGACGAGCGCACTTCTTTGCAATTTCTAATCATTACTGCTGGGTTGATAGGTGCAACGCTTTTGGGCGTGTCGTACTATTTGCGTTCTTGGCTGGCTTGGCGTTTCAAGCTAATCGCTTTCGTGTTCATAACAGTAGTGGCATATTGGCTTTTGGGAGGAAAAGCGCCCGGGGCGCTGTTGATTTTGCCAGTTGTGTTTTACGTAATCACCATAATGAAGGAATCTGACAACCAGATTTCGCAATATTTTGAGAACGCGAAAAAGCGGTTTGGCGGGAAACTGGAACAGATTGACGGAATCGGCGGCAGAGTGTTCGGATCCCTGAACATGACATATCGCGGCACCCGATACTCTGTGGAATGCGTCAGGAGCAGCAGTTTGTTTATGTATTCGAGTATGAAAATCACAGCCCGGCTAAAGACGCCACATATGCTAAAACTTGGCGATTATGCGGTTGAAAAACTTTATTATTCCGGGGAGGATGCCGAGCTGTCTGTCTCGGCAACAGACAACGAAAAGGCTGCCGCAGAATTCATAAAAAGTAACAGGACAAAGCTAGAAAAACTCTCGGGCATGCATGTTTATTATGTGAGCATGGAAGACGGCGAGTTTCGCGTATACATTCGAGTGGGGCGCAAATTCAGCGAGGCAGTGATAGGGATAAAAGAGGTCCTAGTAGGGAGATTCTATATTTTCCCAAGCGAAGAAGCGACTGCGGAGATTCTTGGGATAATGGATTCGATAGCCAAGCGATAAGGAATAAAACTGAAAGCCAAAACGATTTAATAGGTATGGGGAGCATAGAGAATGGGTGAATGGGTGGCGAAAGCTAAGAAGGCCAAAAGAACGGCAAAAGGGGTCCAGAGGAAAGAGGAGCTAAAGAAGCCGATACCCGAAGAGCCGCCGAGAATCGATTGGAGCGCAGTCCCCAAATTAGTCACTGACCCGAAGCTCATAGCGCCTCCTTCGCTCCCGATGAGGCATGACCACCCGTACGTTCCCGAGGAGCACGTCTCTCACCCGGAAGTCAGGCTCGTCATTAAAACCCGGTATATGGAGCAGAGGCCGTATGTTCTCGCAATCGAGAGCGTGATAATGGCCACGATAATCATCGCCTTCTTCGGGGTCCTGCTTTATCTTCTTTACATAAAGCTGGCTGTTCTCGTGCCAGTCCTGCTCGCAGTCTGGGTCCTTCTCGTAATCTTGCTTTACACGCACTTCAGGGATTAAAGGGGTGTAGAATGGAAGAAGGATTCGTCCGGGCGCGATTTTCTAATTATTACTCCAGGGCTTACCCGTCTCCTCCGCCTTCTGCAAGCTCGAGGGAATGGGGCTTCGGAGGCTGGGAGAAGAAAATCGAGTCAAGGCATTCCCGCTTCAATTCAGGGGAAGAGCTGGTCGCTTATCTTCGGAGAAATGCGCCGCTTTATGTTTCCTATTCCTCAGCTTACTATGAATTCCCTGATGCCCGGCCGATGGAAAGGAAGAACTGGCTCGGGGCGGATTTGATTTTCGACATTGATGCGGACCAGCTGAATCCTCCATGCATTGAGAAGCACGGGAAGGGCTGGGTCTGCGATACCTGCCTGGGAATGGCGAAAAACGAGACCATCAAGCTTGTCGAGGAATTTCTTTTAGGGGAGTTTGGCTTCAACCGCGATAATCTTCACTTGAATTTCAGCGGGAACCGAGGTTACCACATTCACGTCATTGATGACGAGGTGAAGCCGCTCACGAGCCCGCAAAGGAGAGAAATCACTGACTACATTACGGGAAAGGGGCTCGAGGGAAAATATTTCTTCTTTGAGCGAGGCGGGAGATGGGAAGGGCCGAAGAAAAGCGATTCGGGCTGGGGCGGGAGACTGGCAAGAGGGTTCATTGAGATGGTTAAGGGAAAGAAGCTCGAGAGGATATTGAAGCCCTCAACTTCGAAACGATTCTACAAGAATGAGAGCGAAGTGATTGCCGGAGTCGAGCGGGGGAACTGGGATGTCGTCGGCTTGGGGTCATCGCACAAGAGTTACGAGGACACCTGGGAAAGGCTCGGGCAGGAATTGGGAGTGAAATTAGGCGACAATATTGACCAAAATGTCACGTTCGATACGAGCAAGCTGATTCGGATGCCGGACAGTTTGCATGGAGAAACCGGCTTGCTCGCCAAGCGCACCAGTTCTCTTGAAAAATTTGACCCGCTGAAAGACTCAGTAGTGTTTGGGAAAAGCCCAATAAAACTCAAAATAGAGAAAGCCCCGGAAATTCGGATTTGGGATGAAACTTTCGGTCCATATGAAAATTTCGAGGGGGAATTGCCTGAAGCGGTTGCTGTTTATTTAATTTGCAAGAGAAGGGCGAAATTAGTTTAGCGCGCCTTCACATAAATATTTCCCCAGATTATTCTCTTTTTGCCCGGTCCATCGTCCCGAAAGTAATACTCAACATTGATTTTTCCTGAGAATGCTTCACCTGGCGCAAACTCAAGCAACTCGCCGTTTTCTCCATTGCAGTTGAGAAGAAATGCGTATGCCTGCCCGGATTCCATCGTCGTGTTCAGCAGCCGTACGAACTGGTCAGGCTTCTTCGTGCAGGTTATGCTCGTGACCACTATCGATTTCGGGAGATTGTTGGCAAGAGTCAGCTGGAGAATTCCGCCATCGCTGCTCAAAACAGTTTTTGCGCAAGTCATTCCGGCAGGCATGGTGCAGGTTTCTGTTTCCTGCGGACCACCCGTGTGTAATAACCCAGGAACGGACCATGCCAGTTGAAATAGGATGAAGATAACGATTAGGAGCCCTAGTAGGACTATGGCTATTTTATTGCCTTTTGACATTTTCAAAATCGTCGTGGAATCACCCAATACTAACTTTGCTCCCCCTCAACAGTTCGAAGAGAAGTAATGCTTGCGAATCGACATCCTTGGTCAGTTTTTCCGGTAATTTCGAGTTCATCGCGAGGGCGTAGAGCCTCTCGACCTCCTTTTTCGGGATTGTCTTTACCAACGGGCTCGCTTCCCAGGTTATCTGGAGGTTTTCAATTTCCAATTTGGTCCCTCGGAGCAACGAAACAAATTCGATTTCAAGCTCTGCGGCTGCAATTTTGGTGGGGGATTTCCCGAGAATCTTGTCAGCAACTCCTGGAGCTGCCTCGACCACAACAGAAACACCGAACTTGAACCATAACCTGGCAGCCTCTGCCCCGAACTCTCCTTTCGTGAATTCGAACTTGCTCTTTACGACGGGGTTTCGGTGCTTTTTCAGCTCGAGCTTTATATCCGGCTTATTGTCAGGGGAGTCATACTCGGGTTTTTCCGCCCTTATTGCTAGCCAATCCTCCCTTTTTCCAGAAACAGAAGCAGGTGCAAGGGCGATTTCCATGGCATCACAAACGGACTATAGAACAACCACAAACTCCAATCCAGAACCCCGAATCGACGTTCGCCCGGGGGCGAGAGCAAGATTTGCGTTGTTTTTCCATGGGAATATATGGTCCCGCAACGTATTTCAATTATTCTTTCCATAATCATCCTGGTGTTTTTGTGGCAGAACTGACTTACGACGAGCTGAGAAGGCTCCAGCGAAAGGAGCTTGGTTCAGCATCGCTCGTGCCGCTCCCGGAGAATTTCTACGGGGAAGTGGATGCCCTCTTGGGAAAACTCGAGGCGAAGCTGAAGGAAAGCTTCTCGCTCGAGCTCGCGAGGGAGTACGAGAACACTTTAAAAATCATTCGTGACATATATTCCAGGCGGGAAGGCAAGATACTGCTGCGCGCGATGCGCGCGGCGAGGACCGGCGAGGAAATCGACGGCCTTGCCTCCGAGGAGAAAGCCCTTCTTTCTTCTGTCGCTACCCTGCTAGAGAAAAACAACGAGAGGTTCGAGCATCGCCTGACGCACAAAAAAGCCCAGGCGCCCGAGCAGGCTGTCGACGAAATAGACGGGAGGGTTAAGCTCAAGCTCCTCATGGACCTCCCAGAGTTTGTGGGCCTTGATGGGAACACATATGGCCCGTTCAAGAACGGCGCCGAGACTGTCCTCATCCAAGACGAAGCCCACAGGCTCATAAGAAGGGGGGCCGCGAACGAGATATGAGAGGTGTCAGTTATGAATTATCCGCAGAAAGTGAACGCGTATTGCCCGCATTGCAAGAAGCATACCGAGCACAAGGCCAAGCTCGCCTCGAAAGGCAGGGCTAGGACGCTTGCTTGGGGAAATCGGCAGCACGAGCGTGTGATTAAGGGTTACGTCGGAAAAGTTGCCGGCGAAAAAGCTGTCAGGAAGCAGGGAAAACGGCAGAAGATAGTCCTCACGTGCTCTGTCTGCAAGAAGAAGCAGGAGAGGGTAATCGGAACGAGGACAAAGAAAAAACTCGAGATAAAGGCATGATTGCGAGGTTGATGGGATGAGCAGGTTCTTGAGAGTGAAGTGTGAGTGCGGGAACGAGCAGAACATATTCGGGAACGCATCAAGCGAAGTCAAGTGCTCTGTCTGCGAGAAGGTGCTTGCCGAGCCGAGGGGCGCGAGGGCATTGGTCCACGGCAAGATTCTTAGCGTGCTTTAGGTTTGGCGAAGCGGCATTCGAACTGGGGATTGAATGGAAAAAATGCCTGAGAAGGACGAATTGGTGATTGCCACCATCAGGAAAATCTTTCCCTATGGGGCATTCTGCTCGCTCGACGAATACAACGACCGGGAAGCGTTCGTGCACATCTCTGAAGTCGCCTCGCGCTGGGTCAAGAATATCCACGAGTTCTTGAAAGAGAACCAGAAGGTCGTTGCGAGGGTATACCATTTTCTCCCTGAAAAGAACCAGATTGACCTTTCAATCAGGAGGGTGAGCGAGTCCGAGAGGAAGCTCAAGCTCGAGACAGTTAAGCGGGACAAGCGCTCGCAGAGCCTTCTCGTCGTCCTGGCAAAAAGGCTCAAGAAGGACCCGGCAAAGTTCTCCGCTGAGATGACCGGGCTGATGAAAAAAGAGTTCGGGGGCCCGATGGAGGCATTCGAGCAGATAGCGGCCGACCCAGAGGCAGTGAAGAAGCTCGGGGTTTCCAAGGAAGAGAATGAAGCCTTCATCGAGATATCGGGGCAGAACGTGAAGAAGCCCAAAGTGGAAGTCTCAAGAACCCTCGATATATCGTGTTCCGAATCAGATGGCATTGAGGTCATACGGGATGCGCTCGAGTCCTTCGAGAAGCTCGGGACGGGTGACACAACGGTCGGCATGTCTTACCTGGGTGCTCCGCATTACAAGGTGAAGATAACCGCAGAGGACTACAAGAGCGCCGAGAAGATGCTTCAGGCAATAGTGAAGCTGGGCTCTGAAGAGCTCAAGAAGCGCCACTGCGCAGTATCAGTAGTTGAGGAAGCGAAGTAATCGGTTGGGGGGAAATTGTCGCGTTCATCTTGACTGTGAAAGTGGAAGCATGAACCTCAAGAAGATAAGGAAGTGCGAAGCCTGCGCATCCTACACGATGAAAGAGGAGCACTGCGGGAAAAGGACGAAGACCGCCCATCCGGCGAAATATTCTCCTGAGGACAAGTATGCAAGGTATAGGCGGATAGAAAAGGGCATTGAAACCGGGTAACTGGCGAGGGAAATTGATTTGGCCGATGATGTTTATGGATAAAACAACGATAATAACAAAAGAAGTCAAGGACCTGAAGAACCCGATATTGATTGAGGGGCTTCCGGGGATTGGGCTGGTGGGAAAGCTTGCTGCGGAGCACATGATTAAGGAATTGAAGGCTGAGAAGATTGCCGAGCTCTATTCGCCTCACTTCCCGCACCAGGTGCTCATGCTAAAGAAAGGGATAGTCAGGATGCTCAAGAACAAGTTCTACCTCTGGAGGAACCCGGACCCGAAAGGGAGCGATATCGTAATTCTCATCGGAGACGTCCAGGCGATAACCTCAGAGGCACAGTTCGAGGTCTGCGGCGCTATGATTGAATATTTCAAGAACCTCGGGGGAAACACGATATATACGCTCGGCGGGTATGGGACCGGCAAAGTTGTTGAAAAGCCGAGGGTGTTCGGCTCAGCGACCCATAAAGCCATCATAAAGGATTACGAGAAGCACGGGGTAATTTTCGGGGAAGCCAACGGCTCGATTATCGGCGCTGCGGGGCTCCTGCTCGGTTTAGGGAAACTCGAGGGGATGAAGGGCGTTTGCTTGATGGGCGAGACCCACGGGGGCTATGTCGACGCGAAATCGGCACAGAGCGTGCTAGAGGCCCTCTCAAAGATTCTCGGGGTGAAGATAGACCTCTCAAAGCTCCAGCACAGGGCGAAAGAGAGCGAGCGCTTCATGAAGAAAATGGAGAGCGAGGCGAAGAAGCAGCAGAGCGCCATGGCGGGCGGTGTGCTTCCGCCCGGGAACGACGACGTGAGTTATATCAGATAACTCCGTGGCCTTTTTATACTCGAAAAGCCTTAACTCTAGCGTGAGCCATAAACATGGGGAGCCGCATAAAAAAAGACAAGGCCCGGGCCAGGATGCAATTAAAAGGGCGGGCGATGAAGCTAAGGCGAAACCTGAATTAGCGGCAGAAAGAACCTTGAAACACGAGCCTATCGGAACAGGGAGAATATTCATCGAATTGGAGGAGGAGCCTGGGAAAGCGATGGAGGACAGTAGAAAATATTCGGGACTTGCCCTGGAGATAGTAAAAGCTCTTGAGAAGGAGGGCATAGATAAACTGGAAGAAAAGCGCTTCATGATGCATGCGCTCGCTCTGATGAAGAGGAGATTCCAGATAATCTACGGGGACCCGGAGTTCGGCCTGCTCTCAAAGTCGCTTGAAACGAGCAAATGGGACTGCGACAATTCTTCGTTTCTGATGTTTGATGTCGCACGAGAGCTAGGGATAAAGATGAACGTGGTTGTGGTCCAAGAGCATGTGTTTGTCAGAACAGAGAACTTTTTTTTCCAGACAACCACTGGTTCAATCCGTTCGATATCCGAGATGAAAGACCGTTTCCCGAGGATTTATCTCGACACTTCCGACCCAGAGAAAATCCAAGCAGTTTCGTATAACAACAAAGGGGTTATGCAAGCCGAGAAAGGGGACTTCGAAAAGGCTGTTTCCTCTTTCACAACCGCAATAGTCATTGCCCCCAATTATGCGACTGCATACATCAACCTCGGAGTTGCGCATCATTCCCTGGGGCGATACGAACTCGCTTCAGTTGATTACGAAAAGGCTTTCGAGATAGACCCCGGTTCCTGTAGCCTCTACTTAAACCGCGGCAATAACCGCCTCAAGCAAGGCGACAGGAACGGTGCAATTGACGACTTCTCCAAGGCCGTTGAGTTTAAGCCAAGAAAGCCAACTCTTGCAATGATTTATCGAAGCAGAGGGAATGCATATTTCGAAAAAGGGGATTATGCGATGGCAATGGCAGACTACAACAGGGCGATAAGAGCCAACCCGAAAGATGACCTCGCCCACAAAAACCTTGGTCTCGCCCATGTGAAAACAGGAACATACTGGAAAGCGATTGAGTGTTTCAAAAATGCGATAGCAATAAACCCAGACCAGGACACTTATTACAGCCTCGGACTCGTGTATTCCAGAGCTGACGACTATGACAACGCGATAAAATCTTACGAACAGGCCCTTGGTTTGGGCCCAAGAAAGCCGGAAATCTTATACGCAATGGGGGGCGTTCATATGAAAAAGGCGGAATACGCAAAGGCGATTGAGAACTTCAAAGAAGCAACCGAGCTCGGCTTGAGAAACGAGATAATCTTTTCCCATCTTGTAACCTGCCACTACGAAATCGGGGACCTCGAGGAGGCCCTAAGAAATTCAGAAGAAATAGTCAACATCAACCCGCAGAATGAGGAGGCGCTTGAAAACATCGCACTCCTGTGCAGGGAACTCGGCAGAATAGAAAAAGCCGAAGACGCTGAGGGAAGACTGCAGGCAATCAGGGAGAAGGGGACATAGTCAATTTATTTTCCCGTCGGCTCCTGCTGGGTTATGCAGTGGATTCCCCCGTATCCATAAACCAGCTCTCTCGAATTTATCGGGACTATTTCTCTCCCTGGGAAAAAGCCCTGCAAAATTGAAATCGCTTCCTTATCCCGCTCCTCTCCGAAAGAAGGAAGAAGCACCGCCTTGTTCCCGATGTAGAAATTCGCGTAGCTCGCGGGCAGGCGCCGGTTCTCCTCTTGGTCGATTAGGGGTTTTGGCATCGGGAGTTTTGTGATTTCGAACTCTGTTTTTTCGAGAATTTCCAGGTTTTTCTTGAGCACGGGGGAGTTATTGCCATTCCCTTCCCCATAAGCACAGAGTATGGAATTCCCGGAAACGAAACGCGCGAAATCGTCAATGTGCCCATCCGTGTCATCCCCTTCAATCCCTGACTTAAGCCAGAATATTTTTTCGATTCCGAGATATTCCCGTAGGTAGCCTTCGATTTGCTCCTTGTTTAATTCTGGATTCCTATTCTTGTTGAGGAGGCATTGCTCAGTCGTAAGAACGCATCCTGCCCCATTCACGTCAATCGACCCGCCCTCTAGAACGATGCCAGGCCTAAAGACGGGAATGCCCCCGGATTGGGCTACCTGCTCGCCGGCTTTGTTATCGTAAAGCAAGTCGTCATATTTATTCCCCCAGGCATTGAATGTCCATTTTACTGCCGCTTTCTGACGGGTTTTTCTATTCAAGAGATACGTCGGGCCATAATCCCGAATCCAAACATCAGCGCTCTTTATTCTGGAGAAGAGCACGTTTTTCATTCTGGCGCCTGCTTTTTCCAGCTTGTCGGCTACACTCCTCTCAATCGAATCGCCATCGACTAGGATTTTCACTCTCTCGCTTCCGCTTAAGGCGCGAACTATCTCACAATACGTTTTTTCAACAGCTGGAAGCATTGGCGCTGGGAAAGTCAGGGGATTTTTTGGCCAGGAGAGCCAGGTCGCTTCGTGCCTTTCCCATTCTGCGGGCATGCAATAACCAAGTTCATGGGGGGTTTTTTGCATGCAGGGGTCACCTTTTTGTAAGCCTAGAATAAGCTTCCGGCCTCCGGTTGTAGAAGAAGCGCCAGCCCTCCCTCACATTCTTCCCGTGCTCCAGATCCACTTTGCAAACTAGAATTTGCTCGTTTTCTCCGGCACGAGCAATGGTCTTGCCGAATGCATCGCAGACGAAAGAGCCGCCCCAGAACTTCATTTTTCCCTCTCTCCCGACTCGGTTTACAGTTGCAACAACCATGCCATTCGCTATTGCGTGCCCCCGCATTACGTTCTCCCACGCATCCTGCCAGTCACCCTCGGACTGCTCTATCCCATCGACTGTCCCTATCGCGGTCGGGTAGAAAAGAATCTCGGCCCCGAGAAGAGCACTTATGCGCGCAGCTTCCGGGAACCATTGGTCATAGCAGATGAGAGCGCCGATTTTCCCGAATCTCGTCTTGAAGGCCTGGAATCCCTTGTCCCCGGGAGCGAAGTAATCTTTCTCGAAGAAATATTCGTCCTGGGGGACGTGCATTTTCCGGTATGCCCCGATAAGCATGCCATTCTCATCGAAAATTGTGGACGTATTGAAAAACTTATTTCCTGCCTTTTCGCAGACTGAGCCTCCGATGAGTGTGACCTTGTTTTCCCGCGCAGCGGAAGAGAGGGCTTGGGTTGCAGTGCCAGGAATTTTCTCTATGAAGGAGGGCGGGAGGCTTCCCAGGCTTTTGGTTTTTTGTGGGAAATACCTTGTTGTGAACAGCTCGGGCAGGCAGACTATTTTTGCGCCTTTCCTTGCAGCTTCCCCAATCAATTTGACTGCCTTTTGGAGGTTCTTTGCAGGCTCGCTTTCCATCTTCATCTGCACAAGGCCGATAGAAACTTTTGGCATAATCAACCTACCCCGCGTGCGACACTGATTTCGAGATTTCCCTTATCGACTGTCTCCTCTTTTTCGCAATCCTTTTCAGGTCCTCGAACTCGGGCTTTGAGCTTATTTTCCGGCCGGCGATTTTTCCGATTTTTATCTTCACTGTTTCCCCGTTCTCGGTTTTGGATTCGATTACTGACCTGCTCGCGACGTGCCTGAAATTTTCGCTCGCCCGTATGCCGAGGGTTCCGGTCTCTTCGAAAATTATCCTTTCGCACCTCTTTATGTCTTCGTGCCTGCAAATCGCCCTAAGTATAACTCCGGGCCTTCCTTTCTTCGCTATAATTGGGACGAGGCATGCATCCCGGGCGCCTTCCTCAAGCAATCGCTCGACGGTATAAGCTAGAATCTCGCCCGAGACATCATCAATGTTCGTTTCGAGAAGAACAACCCCTTCCCTCTTGTCCGGCTCGCTCCCTAAAATGATTCGAAGGATGTTTGGCTCTCCTTTTCTCTCGAAATTCCCGACCCCGCAGCCAACTTTTTCGGAAATTAAAAGGGGTATCCCGCTTGCCGGCTTCCCGATGGCGCTTGCGAGGGCTGCCCCCGTAGGTGTTGTTAGCTCAAGCGAATCAGTAGAGCTGTAG
>JAKAKT010000051.1 GCA_021813385.1 Microcaldota archaeon | reverse complement strand
AACTTCTGAGTATTGGCAGCTGCCTCGAGAAAAGCGGCGATGTGGGTAATCCTATGGTCCAGTCGAACCAGGTGCGATTCGAGATTATCGCATTCTGTATCCGGGTTCAAGAGCTCGAACATCCTCGTTGGTATTCGGTTGCGCAACTCATCAATCCTTTCGAGCCTCGGGAGGATTCCGTCCCTCACCTCCCCGGAGTCGCCAACCTGTCCGCCGTTAAGCCTCCTGATGGTTGCATTATACATCTCATCGGGATTCCGGGCTTGTTCAAGGCCTTGGAGATTTCCGCTTTCAAGAGAGCGCCCGAAATCTGCGAGCAGCCTTGTTATCCCATTCGCCTCGTCGCGGAGGGATTGGGCAAGACCGAACAGCTGGGACCTGGGCGGGGACATGTTTTGTATATTGTGGCCTATCATGTCAATATCGCCGAGTTTCTTTGCAAGCACGTACACATAAGTGGCGAGGACGTATTTTGAGACCTGTGCCAGCATTGAGTCGGTTTTTGGGGGCTGGGTTCTGAATGCGCGGACCCTGGGCTTGGGTGGAGCCCTCTGAACAGCTGCCCCGCTCTTGTTGAGCTTTATTTCTGCTGGTCTTGCGTGGCTGTTCATAGCAATCATTTTAACAGAATAAGTATATAATCGTTTTTTATGGCAGCCGGAATAGAGCTCGACATCGGGAAAACTGTCCATGAGAACGCCTCGGCGTATTACGAGAGGGCGAAGGAGCTTAGGAAAAAAGCCGAGAGCGCGAAGAAAGCGATTGAGGATACCGGGAAGGAGATTGCAAAGGAGTTGAAAGCAGAGGGCGAAGCGCCGCCGCGAAAGGCAGTTCGGGTAAAAAAAGAGAAACGGTGGTTCGAGAGGTTCCACTGGTTCGAGACCAGTGGGCTCATGGTCCTCGGAGGGAGGGATGCGAAGCAGAACGAGGAGCTTGTTTGGAAGCATCTCGGGGAGGAGGACCTGTTCTTCCACGCCGACATTCGGGGCGCTCCTGCGACGATATTGAAAGGCGGGAAGAAAGCATCTGAGAAAGTCCTCGGGGAGGTTGCCCAGTTCGCTGCCTCTTACTCTAGCGCCTGGAAAGCTGGGCTTTCGAGTGTCGATGTTTATGCGGTCGAAAAGGGGCAGGTCTCAAAGGAGGCGCAGGGCGAGTATTTGGGGACCGGGAGCTTTGTGATATCCGGGAAGAGGAGATGGTTCAAGAATACTGAGTTAGGATTGAAAATCGGAGTTGATGAGAAGGGAAATCTTGCCTGTGTTCCCGAATCGACTGGCTTCCCTTTCTCAAAATCGATATCGCTGAAGCCAGGGGACAAGGAGAAGGGAGAGGCTGCTAGGGCCATTGCAAAGGAATTGGGTGCGAGCATCGATGAAGTGCTCTCGATTCTTCCAGCAGGGAACTTCGGCTATGCGCTGGGAAAGAGAAACTGATTTTTTGAATGCGCGTTCGAAAGAAAGGTATATAAGGCATTTCTGGCATAAGGTTAACATCGCTTAACTTGAGGTGGTCTCTTGAGAGGAATCATTTTCGTCTTCGCGCTCATTGCGCTATCGATATCTGTTTTTGCTTTGCCGGACCTTCACCCGTACCGGATTTATATGGCTGATGCGTACGGGAACGAAATCCAATATGCCGTACCTGGCCAGAACGTCCGCCTCTTTGTACAAGTCCAGAACAACGGGGATGCACCCGCGTCATCGTTCCACGTTGCTTTCAAGATGTGGGGTACCACCGTAGGAGAAGAAACTTTCTCATCAACGCTTAATCCAAACACATACACACTTATGGACACCAACTACGTCGTACCGAGCCAGACTCCAACCGGCCACCCCGTCGGGGATTACTCCGTAGTTGTGGACTCGAGGAACGAGGTCAACGAAACAAATGAGACCAACAATGAGAAGGGAACAAATCTAGCGTTTTCGCTTCCAGACATCAAAGTTTATAGCGCCTGGGTTACTGAATGGGGGTTCGGTATTGACCCAATTAGCGAGATATACGTGGGGCAGAATGTTGCTCCAGTGGTCACAATTTTATTGACTAACTCCTTCCAACCGTTCACCATAAGCGCAGCGGTGGACGGAGTAACAATCTGCACATATAGGTGGACATCAATCACTGGTGCGGTAACTGCGTACAGTAGTCCCATACATATCTGCAACTGGACGGTTACGCAATCCCAATTAAACACGAGAACCTTCACCATGACCGTAGACTCCGGAAACGAACTCAACGAGACAAACGAGACCAACAACCAGATGTCGGTGACACTCCCGATGGTCTCCCGTTGCGGCAACGGAATCTGCGAGTCTGCCCGCGGCGAGAACTCCGCCAACTGCCCGACCGACTGCCCGCCGACCAGCTGCACACCGAGGAACTACTGCAGCGGGAACAAGGTGGCGTCACAGAAGGCGGACTGCTCGGTCTCCTACATTGATTGCGGAGTCAGCCCGCCTAACTGCTGCAAGATGGGCAAGTGCATAAAGAGCTTCAGCGAATGCGGGTTGACGGTGGACACTGCAGCACCTGTAGCGGCGCAGGTTCAGGGACCCGAGCTGACGAATGCCCTGGCCATTATTTCAATGGTGGTACTGGTAGGGATAGTCCTGTATGCGTTCATCAGAATTGAGACGGACCTCTGAGACATGGCCGTTGGGGCCACGTGCCCCATTTTTTCTTCTTGCCCTAGATGCGAAAAGGATTAAAACTGCACGCGGGAAAGGATTGCGGTGGTCGCAATGAAGATTCTTGGTTTCGGGATTAGTGAATATTTTGAAATCTGCAAGAAACCACTGATTGTTTTCCTCGTATTAGAAGTAATGAACACGATCCTGTCTTTTGTTTCATTCGATAGCTACATATATGCGGCGGCGCTATTATTTTTCGTCTATATGGCGCTTCCCATTTACATAGGCTGGATAGCCCCGCAAAGAGGAATGGGCGGACCAAGGGCGGTTATGGCAGGAATCGTTTACGGCGCCTGCTTCGGTTTTGTCCTGGCAGTCGTCAGCGCTTTACTGCTTACGCAAAACCAGGCATATGCGGATTATTATTTCGCAAACAACACGGTTGACCCCAACGCTCCTGGTGCTTTATCTGCATCCGAAATGGCAAACTTCTACATGGTTTTATCGTTTCTGTTCGGACCCATCCTCTTCGGGATTATTTTCGGGATTTTGGCGGGGATTGCCGGGCTTGCTGCAAAGCTCTTGGGCAAGGAGAAGCGGCTGGAGGATAGCTGGGGCGAAGCAGGGGAAGAAAAGAGGAGCGAACCCGCGAGGGCAAACCCCAAGCCGAGCAAGAAATTCAAGAGAAGGAAGTAACGATGAAAGAAGCGATGCTTTATAAAAAGCTTGAACGCGAGAGGGTGTCCTGCTTCCTGTGCAGCAGGCGCTGCACGATTGCTGACGGAAAGAGAGGTTTCTGCGGGGTGCGGGAGAACCGGGGGGGAACCCTTTACTCGCTTGTTTGGGGAAGGCCCTGCTCTTATGCAATCGATGCGATTGAAAAAAAACCATTCTACCATTTCTTTCCTGGGACATCCGCTTTCTCGCTTGCGACCGTAGGTTGCAACTTCAGATGCCTGCATTGCTTCACTCCAGAAACGATGGTGATGACCGGGGAGGGACCGAAGGCTATAAGCGAAATTTTCGAAACTGGCGCTCTCGAACGCAGCGAAGGTATTACGGAGTTGCGCCGCATCGAAAACTTGAAGGTCGTCACCAAGGACGGAGCACTCAATAACGTCGTTCGCGCCTCGCGCCATCATTACTATGGCGAAGTCATCGAGATAAAACCCCTTTGGGGTCCGCCGGTAATCTGCACGCCCGATCACCAGATATTCACTGTTTCAGAGAACGGAGACCGCTCGAAGAAGAAGGCGCGTGACCTAAAAGAAAATGATTTTGTGACTCTGTCGCTCACGCCCTGTGGGAAAAACAGGATTGTCCTAGATGCAAAGGAACCTTTAGTGAAATTCTCGGAAAAAAGAATGCGACAGCCGAGAAAATTCGGAGAGCCAGAGCTGGCAGAAATCAGGCGTATGAAAAATGAGGGCATGACGTCGCAGGAGATTGCGCGTCACTTCGAGTCTAATCCGTCGTACATCAGAACGCTGCTCTCCAGACTAAAACATTGCCAGCTGCCAGAAGATCTTAGCAGTCGCACAAATGGGCTCATCGAGAAGGAAGGGTTATTGCGCTTTGGCTCAGGAAGACAGTCGATACCCAGGTACATAATCCTCGATGAACGATTCGCGAAATTGCTCGGGTATTATTGCGCAGAAGGGTCTATTTCAGAAAGCAAAACACGGCCAAATTCATACACTCTGCGCTTCTCGTTCGGAGCCCATGAAGCCCAGCATATAGGCGAAACCGTCGCCTTGCTGAAAAAAATATTCGCTGTTTTTCCTGCTATAGAAAGGAACGGCACTGAAACAAACGTGAGAGTCTGTGCGACAGCTGTCGCACTCGTGTTTAAAGGGCTTTGCGGCACGAACTCGAAAACAAAGAGGGTACCGGCGCAACTGTACGACTCCCCCGCTGCGATTATTGATGCTTTCATTGAGGGATATGTGAACGGCGATGGCTGGCGGGGCCCAGAACTCACGAGCATGAACACTGTTTCGCGCGAGCTTGCATTCGGAGTGCATTATCTTTTGCTCAAGAGGTGGCGATTGCCGAGAATGTATCTGTGGAAACCGAGTGAACAAAAAATGCTGTGCGGGAGAGTCGTAAACCAGTCGCAACTATATTACGTGAAGTATAAGGAAACAAACCTAGCTGAGACGCTCTCGGAGAGCGAGAACTGCGCTTATTCTCTTGCGGTTCCGATACGAGAGATATGCAGAAAGGACTATGCGGGGGATGTTTATAATCTCGAAGTTGAGGGCGAGCATTCTTATCTCGCAAATTTCATCTCCGTAGGAAATTGCCAGAACTGGGGGATAAGCCAGCCAAGGGAGATTTACGGCGAAAATTTGGCACCCGAAGAGGTTGTCAGGCTTGCGAAAGGGTGCGAAGGGATGGCTTACACCTACACCGAGCCGACTATTTTTATGGAATACGCCCTCGACATCGCGAAATTGGCGAGGAAAGAGGGGATGTACAACGTCTTCGTTACTAATGGGTACATGACGCCGGAAGCGATTGGGAAGATGGGGCAGATTGATGCGAGCAGAATCGATTTGAAATCAATGCGGGAGAGGTTTTACAAGGAGATTTGCGGTGCCCGCCTCGAGCCGGTTCTAGAGTCAATCAAGCTATTGCATAAGAAAGGGCACATCGAGCTCATAAACCTCATAATACCCGGGAAGAACGACTCGGAAGAGGAGCTTGGCGAGCTAGCGCGGTGGGTCCGGGACCTCGACCCCGACATCCCGCTCCATTTCACCGCTTATTATCCGGCGCACAAGCTCAGGGCCCCGTCTACTCCGGTTAAGACCATCGAGAGGGCGCGGGAAATCGCAATCGAAAATGGAGTGCATTTCGTTTATGCGGGAAACGTCCCCGGGCACCCTGGGGAAAACACCTATTGCTGCAACTGCGGAGAGTTGCTTATCAAAAGGGCGGGCTTCTCGGTCTCGGATTACGGGCTCGGGAAGGACAAACGATGCCCGAAGTGCGGGACTGGCATTAAGATTGTCGATTCGCTTTAGGGGGCTCAAACTCAAGCTCGCGCTATTCTTGTTTTTCCTTGCCCCCCGACACACTTCCTCAGCTCGGCATAAGCGACTTGAAGAGCATTTTCAGGGCGAATCCTGCGGCGAAGAAAAACGCCAGCGCAAGGGACATGAATATCGGGATGTACTTGAGCGCCGGGTTGAGCTTCCCGTGGCGGATTTGCGCAAGAACGAGCGAGCTGAAGAACGTTGTTACGACTATGCAGGCGATGGCGAAATTGTGCATGTCCTCCCCGGTGATTTTGCTGCTCGTGTCACTCTTCGAGCCGCCAATCTTACCGAGGAATCCTGTCGCGCCGGCGGGGAGCTCCGAGGGGTTTATCGTCACCCTTGAGGATATCGTCTCAGATAGCTGGGTGTAGTAGACCGATGTCGCGAACAGTAGCGGTGACGCTATCACGCAACTGAATATGATGAATATGGTGTACATGAGGGTGATGTTCATGAGCTCGCGCTTGAGCTGCGCGACATTTCGCATGTCCTGGCCCACCTCGTAGAGCAAAGCCGCCATCTGGCCACCGAGTGAGTTGCCCTCCACAAGGAGCCTGACAGCGCGCTTTAGCGAGGTTGAGCGAACCCTTCCGGACATCTCCATCATCGCCTGGTTCAGCGATGCGCCTCCGAAGGTCTTCGCGCTCATCCGCCTTATTTCCTCCTCGAGAGGGCCGAACTCTGGCTTTGCGGACGCCATAACGGCGTTCTCGGTAGTCATTCCGGCCCGGATGTTCGCAGAAACCATGAACAGCGCATCTGGCAGTACTTCCTCAATTTTCTTTGCCCGGTTGTCCGCTGTAATATAGAGGAACACGAAGAACAGTGACTCGACTATGATGAATGAAAGAATCGCCACGAAGAATCCGAGGGGCAGCTCGAGCGGGCTTCCCCTGAACAGGGTCATCGAGACGAAGAACATCACGAGGCCTCCAAGCAGCGAGATGAACGCCGAGGCCCCAAGGTATTGGCGCGCGTTCATGTCGAAATCCGCCTCTGTCAAGAGTTGGTTGCAGAGCTTCGCTAATGATTTCGGGAACATGAACGACAATATTGTGAAAATCTGGCCAACTTTCGCCATCTTATTCCACCACCGGCCTCCTCGACTTGACGAAGTTTATGAAGAACAATTGGAAAAATATCAGGAAGGCTATGACTCCCGGAAGGACAAGCATCTTCGGGAGCGATATGTTGAGGAATGAGAGGATGATTGCGGCAATCGTTATGCCTAGGGATGGGATGACGACCGCCAGCATCATGTACATCATCGTCCAGGGGTTCAGCTCCTGCCCGTACCTCCTGATGTCATCCATTTTCTCTTTCGAGAGTTCGTCAATCATATCCGAGAGGCTTACCGCGATGTCCGAACCGACTGTGAGCGAGTTCGAGATGTGCCACAGCACCCTCCTGAACTTGAACGACAAGTTCCTTTTGCTTGCCTCGTTCAGTGCCTCGGACTCGGAAACCCCGACATTGATGTGCTCGACTATGCGCTTGAACTCGACTGACACTTCGCCGTAGCCCTCGGTGACGCTGCTCATCGCCTGGAACAGGGTGACCCCTGACCTCACTTCAATGAGAAGCTGTCTGAGAGAAGGAATCAGGTTGTTGTCGAGCGAGCGCACTCTTTTCGTAGCGCTTATCCTGGGCATCATGAGAACAGAAAAGAAGCTCGCCCCGAACAGTATTATGGCGACCCCGGCTATAAGAATGAGGGGGATGCTCTGCTTGAACAAAGCCCCGAAGATAATGAACAGGAGTGCAATCAGCAGCATGTTGCTTGTGGCGACTATGAACGCCACTGCGCCGTATTCCTTCGGCGTCATTTTTATGTCCGCTTGCAGAAGGTCAATCTTCAAGCTCGGGTTCATTGCGCTAACAAGGCTCCCGATGCCTGCCATTTTCTTGGCTAGGGAAAATACCAGCGGAGCGGGCAAGATGCTGAACGGGATTGTGACCATGTTTTCGCCTTTCTTTCAATTTTCAATCTTTTTTCTTTTTTCCCCCAATTATGCTTTCCCTTCCATTTTCTTCTCTTCCTTATTTACGCCTTTCCTTCCATTCTCTCCTCTCCCTTAATTACGGTTTTCTTTCAGCCTTTTTTTCTTTTCTCTTTTTCTCCCTCAATCCATTTTTCAGTCCTTCTTCTTTTCTCTCTTTATGAGCGAACTTAGCCTATTAAGCTGCTCTTTCCATTCCAGGTCGAGCTTCTCGTCCTCCTGGGGCGCTCCTTTTTCTCCGCCTTCCTCCTCGAACTCCTTTTTGGATTCTCCGCTTACATCTGGAGCAGGCGCCTTTTTAAGCAATTCGCCGGGCTTGACCTTGCCCCCTATCATCTCAAGGACCTTTTCCCTGTCCCTGTAATAAAGCGCAACGATTCTGCCGGCGTCGTTTATCGTGAATATGGAGTTCTTCATCATATACTCGATTATGGCCCTCTTCTCGGCGAGGTCCCCCTCCATCTCCCTCTCGCTCATGCCGCTGTAAGACAGGATTTCTTCCGTGATGCGCTTGTACTGGCCCACCTTTTCGAGCGTGTCCTGCTTTGCGTTCCACCTGTAGACGACGTTCACGTCAGCGTACTTGCCGCCTCTCCCGACAACCTCGGCGACCTCGAACGTTCTCCTAACTCCGGTCCTCCTCTGCCTGTATTGGACGAGTATGATGTGCACCGCTTCGAGCATGTTCTCGGGCAGGTTGATGGGCGGCGTGGTCATCCTGTTCTTGACCTGGTCGGCATTGTCGGCGTGCAGCGTCGCATAGACCGAGTGCCCCGTGTGCATCGCCTCGAACAGCACCTCGGCCTCTTTCTGCCGCCTAATCTCGCCGACGATTATGCGGTCAGGCCTCATACGCAGCGAGTTCACCATCAGGTCGAGCATCGTGACCTCTCCCTTGCCTTCGGGGTTCGGTAGCCTCGTAACCATTGGTGTCCACTGCAGGTATTCTGGCAGCAAAATTTCGCGCGTGTCCTCGATGCTGATGACGCGCTGGTTCGGCGGAGTGAACAGGAGAATCGCGTTGAGGATTGACGTCTTACCTGAAGCCGTGCCTCCGCCGACGATTACGTTCATCTCGTACTGCATGCACAGCCAGAGGAGCGCAGCGACATCCGTACTCATCAGCCTCATCTCGGGGGTGAGGAGCTTCGTGATGGTCCACGGGTTCTTCGCAAACTTGCGGATGGTCATCGAGTGGCCCTTGTTCGAGATGGGGAAGAGCATGGCGTTCACACGCTCGCCCGACTCAAGGTGGGCGTCGAGGAGCGGCTGCAGGTTCGATATCTGCCTGCCGACCCTCCTTGCAACGATTGAGGCGTAGTTGGCTATTTGCTCTTCGCTTTCAAAAAGAAAGTTTGTCTTGAGCCAGCCGTGCTTCTGGTGGTATACCCACATCGGCTCTTTCGCGGAGTTGATGCAGATATCCTCAAGGTAATTGTCGGCAAGGATAAGCTCGAGGTCCCCGAGCCCGATGAGGTCATGCGTGAGCTTCCCCACGAGAATTTTCCTCGTCTCATCGCTGATTTCAGCCATCTGGCTTTTCACGAGCTCGTTCGACTTCTCAATGAACTTGTTCTTAACAGAGTCGAATGCCTTCGTGTCGAGCATCTCAGGCGTCCTGAGGCCGACCTCCTCAACAATCCTCTCGCGCAGCTGCTTGAGCGCGGCTTCGGTTGCCTTGTGGAGCTTTATCTGCTTTAGCTCGTAAGTATCGACGAACTCGGTTTCACTCCTGACGATGTCAACTTCAGCCGGGACTCCGTCGCACATTATTTTGTATTTATCGAGCAGCTTCATCGTATCACGTTTTTTTTAGCTCAGGACCGGATTTCAATCAATTTTTCTTCCCGAACAGCCCGCCTATGCTGAACCCGCCGCTGGGCCGCTCTGCACCTTTTTGCGGTGACGCGCCCGAGCTCATGCCCGAGAATGTCTTGAATTCTGTAACGCGCTTGTGGAATGCCTTGAACTTATCCTGAAGTGACTTCACGTCAGTGAGGACTTTTTGGTCTGAGTCGCTTATCCTGAGTTCGAAGTCCTTTGCTATGCGCTCGATATCCTCGGCTTGCTTCAGCGATGCCGGGTCCTTCCCTCCTTTCGTCTGCAGGGCTTTCAGGGTCCCGTCAGCCTCGACCATCCACTGGGAGATGTCGCGCTCTATCGCCTTGTAGTCTGACTCGAATTTCTCAATATCCTTGTTTATCATCGAGCCTAGGTTCTTTATCCTTTCTACGTCCTGCCTCAGCCTGTCAACGTCGTCGTCCTTGACTTCTGCCTGCTGCTTTGATATGAGCTCGGTCTTGCCCGAGTCTATTAGCGCATACTTCACCTTTATCATCCCGCTCTCCTCGAGGATTGACACCAGGTGTTCCACCTGGCCGGGGTTGAGGGCGAGTGATACTGAGACTTCGGTAATTGTTGTGCGGCCCTTCCTCTGGATGAAGTCCAGCACGCGGTCGATTACAGTGCTCATCTCTTTTTCATCAGACATTAAACCATCAACAACCAATGCAATTCAATTTCGTTTCGTTCCCTTCTCAAATCTGCTCAAGTCGCTGTTTCAACTCTTCCCCTCATTTTCCCTGTGTCCGTGTGGGAGACTTCCGAACGAGGAGAGGTATATTTGACGATTACGTTGGTCATAAAGACGTTGTTTATCTCGCCTGGAACCCAAATTGTCCCATTGATTACGAACCTCTGGCCGGACGTCATGTTGAATGGGAAATCCGTCGCATTAAGGCAGCAGCTGCCAGCAGCGCATTCCGGGGTTGTGACAGTTGGGCAGTAATAGACATAAATCTGTGGAATATCCCCTTGCCCGAGCTTATAATCATTCCCATCCGACCCCTCGAAAGTCATTTCCGAGATTGTCACGTTGGTGCCCCTGTTGTTGATGAACTGGAATATCAGGACCGAGGCCTGCGTCGGATTCGTCGGATGCGGAGTCGCCTTGAAATCCGGTATGCCGAATGTGGCGAGCCCGTAGACCTGGTTCTGGACGCTCCACCAGTCCACGTCGAGCACCCTAAGGCTCATGAGCAGGAGAATCACTATGCCGACCACCAGCACTGCCCAGCCGTAGGTCATCAGGTACTCCATTCCGCTTTGGGCTTTTCTCTTTCTCATAATCATGAAAGACAACTCATGGGCACCCGTATAACTCAACGATGTAGGTATTGTTGTGGAGATTGTCCATCTTGAACCAGTCGTTCGTCCCTAAAGTGACGCCAGTTACGTTACAGCCTGGAGTGTATTTCGTCAGGTCAGTATAGTCCGTAATGTTGAAATAAACGTGGTCGACCATCGATGCGTTTGGCTTGACTATGTCTGGAGGGCAGACTGAGCCGAAGCCCGGGGTCGGGGTGCAGAGGCGGGAGAGAAGCTCTGGGAGATAAACGAAACTTTCTATCCCCATCCCTGGGTATTTGCCTGTGCAGTTGTGGCTGGGGTAGGGGTCCCTGTATGGCGAACCGTCATACGGGTCTGTGCAACCCTGGAGCCTCTCGAGGAACGACGGCGCATCCGAGTTGTTGGCATACCAGCTGTTGTTTATCATGTCCGATACCGCTGCAGGGCCGAAGATGGTCGAATTGGCCCTCCGTATGGTCCTCTCGACTAGCCCACGCGTGTTCAGCGGGTAAAGCGGGTCGGTGAAGCCCTCAATCGGGACGAGGGTTGTAGCGTTGTAGATACGGAACAGCTTCATGTCGCCCATCCGGTCGGTTATGTTGGCCTGCAGCTCGATTGTGAAATTCAGGGTGAATGGGTCTGAATAGTTTATCTTGAGGTTTCGGACAGTTATGTTCGAAATGAAACCGTGGTCCCACCCTATCAGCTCTGTGGAACGTATCCAGTTTGCGAAGGAGCTGTTCAGCATAATCGGAGCATCGGAACCGGTTGTGAAATTGTTGTAAAGAACCAGGTGCTTAAGCTCGCTCTCGGAATCATTGACTCCCCTCCCGTTCGTGTCCGCGTAATCGATGACGGCGATGATGGCTCTTTTCGAGGCTATGTCGAGCACGCGGGGCACGTCGAGCGCGATGGAGTCTGCATAGTTTGCGAGCTCGATGCCCTCGAACTTGACGGTCATCTGCTCGCCCTGCGTCTGAACGGCGCCCATGTAACTGACGATATAAAGGACTATGGGGGCTAGCAGGGAGAGAACCATCAAAGAGTAGAATATTCCCGCTGAAGCCATATCAACCACCCTGCTCTATCCAGGTCACAACTCCCATTTCAATAGGCCCCCACATATACGGGACCTCGGTCACCGAGGATATTCGGATTATGACATCGGGCGATAACTCGACGTCTATCGGATTGCATTCCGAGCCGGAGCGCTCAAACCCGGTGCATACTGGAGGCGCAATCTCATCGGTTTTATTGTTGAAATTTATGTAGTCGAGAAGCCTTATAAATGCATCAGCTATCGCATTTGTTTCGAAATCATTATTGGCTTCGAGCCAGTCAATCGTGCGGGGGGTCGGGTCAAATGGAACGCCCGCAATGCCGTATCCGAGCAGCACCGTCTGGTTCCCGTCCGCTTGCCCATCCCCGTCAATGTCGTAGAACACGGTCACGTTCCTCCCAACCGCAACCGGGAGCACGCTCGAGAAAGGGACTGTGCCCGGCAGTCTTGCCCTGTAGATGACCTTGTTCTGGGTCGGGCATTCCTTGCTCTCGTTCTGCGGGTCGATTCCAGAAGTCACGTTCATGTAATTGACGGTTCCGTTGGCGAGCAGGCTCGCGGGGAACATCACGTTGAACGGGTCTCCGAGCTGGAAGTATGGGGTTTTGTATGTTGTGAGATTGAACACGTTCTTCCAGGCGTTTCCCGTATTACCGGACTTCACGCTCACGTTGTGGGTCCAGTAATCGGACGAATATGAGGTGACCCTTGCGCTGTATGGGATGAACCAGGCAGGTATTGAGAAATTGCCGGAGCAGTTGCCAAGTGGCGGGGTTTCCTGCGTTATGCTTATCTCTTTGTAGCCAAGGGGCGGAACATTGAGGTCGAATGTGAATTCGAGATAGGAATCCGGGTAGAGGATTGTGCGGATGTTTCCTATGACGCTGATTTCCTGCCTTATTGTGGCGTTGATGACAATTCCGATGCCGAGCTGGTTGTAGATAAACTGGAGCTCGGTCGCGTTGTTGCTCTTGTAATAAGTGCCGTTTCCAGCTGCCGCGCTCCCGTTCAGGCACGTATCCGCATTTGGGCAGCTGATACTGGCATTTAGGAATCCTATCGTGTCTATTGTTAGGTTTTGAATCGTCTGGCTCGCGTATCCCGAACTCCATATTACATTCTGGACTGCTGACTCGCATCTCTGGTTGCCGCAGTCTGAGGATAGCCCTTGGCAGCACTGGTAGCCCGTTGTCCCTGTCCCGTTCCAAAGCGGGATGGTCCACTTGAGTATCCTGCCGGAGGCCCCGACAGCGAATCCAAGTGTTGAGTTCACCAGTTCCGAACTGTATATGTCATTGCCCGTGGGGGTATAATCAATAGTCCAAACTGAACCGTTCCACTTCGCTATGTCACCGCCCTGCCCGAGCGCATAACCTCGGGTGGCGTTAACGAAGAAACCGGTATAGAGGTCGTTTGCTGTCGGGCTCGTATCCGAGGTCCAGTTTGTCGAGTTCCAGCGTATTATCACTCCATTTAAGCCAAATGCGTAGGCCCGGTAATCTGTCCTGTTCACGAACGCCACATCCCTTAGGTCCTGGCCAGTCGTGGAAACGACAGCTGTCCAGGTCGGGTAGGTCCAGTTGTAAACCTGCCCGCCTGCGCCGATTATGAACCCCTCTGTCTGGTTGGAGTTGAATTGGACTTTGTAAAGGGTCGTTCCTGGCGCCATGGTTATGTTCAGGAACCACGTGCTCCCGTCCCAGGACAGCACCCTTCCGGTGTCCCCGACAGCATAAGCAAGTGTCTTGTTGACAATGAAAACGCTTCGGAGAGTCGAGCCGACCGGGCTTACATCAGCTGACCAGGCCACGCCGTTCCACTTCATAATAGCGCCGCTTGCGCCGACTGCAAAGCCGAGGGTCGAGTTGTACATATCAATTCCGTACATTGTCGAACCGGTGTTGATTAGCGTGGACCAGGTCCCTGTATCCCATCGGATTATTCTACCGCCACCGGTACGCGTAGTCACCGCATAGCCCCGTGTATCATTGATGAAACCAACTCCGTAGATATTATCGAAAAACGCAGGTGGGCCCGTGTCTCCGCTCCACCAGTGGCAGCTCCCGACATTGTGGCACCTGTAACCCGCTATCCCGTCAGTCATGACGACGATGAATTTCTTGCGGGTTGAATCAGACTGGGCCTGGAGTATCCCGCGGGCCTTGTTTACGGCGCAGCAGATGCAGGTCCCTCCTCCGGCAGCATAGTTGTTGATTTGCCCATTCAAATATGTTTTATTGGTCGAAAGATCCGTGAAGTTACCGAGGTCGTTGAAGAATGAGACCAGGGCCAGCCGGTTCCCGTTGGCATTCAGCACTGTATCCGTGAAATTCTTGTCAAGGCATTTCGCGAGCTCAACCCGTTTCACAGTGGGATAGTTCATGCACGCACTTGAGCACTGGGAGGGATAGGTGCAGGATGAGTTCCCCGCAGTGCTATCGTCGAATCCCACTCTCCAGTTCATGCTTCCTGAGATATCGGTTATCAGTATAACGTCCGCAATCCCAATCGTCCCGCCGGTGATGTTCGACGCAGCTAGAAGCCGAATCGGGATGGTTACCTCGCTCATGTTGCCATAATCGAGCCCGGCCTTTGTGATGTTACCGGAGAAGTCGCTTTCGTTCAGGTAATAGATTAAAGATGTGTTGTTTATCTCGTAGATGGTTGCGTTCGCGACTGTGAGCTTCGTCGTGTAATTGTTGTATACGTGCATGTACGCGGTGATGTTCTTGAGGGCGCCGGGGACGTAGAAGGAGTCGTAGAGGTTCACTATTCCGTCTATTCCGGGGAAATAGTACCTCTCTTTCCCGGATGTTATGTCGCCGAACTGCGCCGTGTCATACACGACCTTTACATAGCCTCCGCCAATGTACTGGGAGGAGAGGTTGCTGTTCGTGAAGTTCAGTTCGAAGTTGTTCAGCCCGCCCCTTGAGACGTTGCCAAGGCACCAGGGGTAAGTGATGTTCCAGGCGTTGGCAGTGAAGTTGCCAGTCCCGGTCTTGTTGAAGACTCCGCAGAGATTTGTGTTTATGTACAGGGTAAAGTTTGACCCGAGATTCATCTCCATATAGATGAGGGAGACGTTTGCATCAGAGGGAATGTCGCGTATGACTGCTGTCAGGTTCCCTTGCCCTACGAACCCCCCAAAGAAGAAATATTGCGAGGATTGCCTGCCAAGGATGTTGGAGAGGAAGGCTCTCGCGGTATAGCCGATGTGCGGCTTGCTTTTCATATAGCCGGAGACGAGCCTCCTGCTCACCGTGACAATCCTGCTCTGGTCGGTTATGGAAGTGGTGTTATAGAGCGTATCGTTGTCAACAGTGAATGACCACCTAATGCTTTCAGGGACCATGTTCCGTAAAATCGCCATTGTGAGGTTCTGGGCTGCGCCGCTGTCGTTCACTGCCCATAGGGCGCCGTTTACCTCAAGTATCGTGTTATTCAGGTCCCGGTCGTTTAGATGGCCTCCGTAATAGAGGTCCCGTACAGGCTTCTCGTTCCAGATGTCTACGAGCTTGAGCCTCGCCATCATCCCTATCATATCGCCTGTCTGCGAGTAGAGGGACTCCTGCGTGAGTTCAGGTGATACGGATTCTAGAGAGACAAGCGTGAAGAGGTAGACTACGGAGAGCAGGAGGAGCAGCGCGAATATCGCATCAAGGGTGAAGAAGAATCCCCTCATTTTTTTCAAGTTACCACTTATTGTTTTGGTTGAACATGACAGCTAAGCCCTAATATTCATTTCGTTAATTCACATCGTTCATTCATTTCTTTCCTCAACT